>JACPZS010000256.1 GCA_016195385.1 Verrucomicrobiota bacterium | reverse complement strand
CTTTTTTACGGCTGGAAACTCGAAGAGTTCCGAGTTGCAAACTGTGCCCGTCGCAGCGGTGTGTTTCGCATTCATTTCAACCCAATAGACATTGGGTCGAGAACACCGTTGCGACTTTTTCAACGAAATTTTCGGGCTAATGCGTCGCCCGCCAGATCGGGCCGTCCGCCCCGCGAGACCACGGCATCAATCACCGACCCCAGTTCCGCTGCCGCGACCAGCGCTGCCGCCCCGCCTGTGCTCGACCCGAAGTATCCGATGCCCAAATGTTCCCCCTCCGGCTGTCGAGCTACCCATTTTGTGGCCGCGACCAACCGCTGCGCGAGCAGACCAATGTTAAAACGTAGTTCACCGGTTCGTGCATCCTCGGCTTCCTCTGCACGCGTGAGCAAATCAAACAACAGTGTGCCCGTGCCCGACTCTTGCAGCGCTCGTGCGACCGCCTGATTGCGCGGACTATGCCGGCTGCTCCCGCTCCCGTGGGCGAAGAGCACGATGCCCACCGCCCCCTCCGGCACACACCACTCGCCGTCCAAGGTCACGGAGCCGGCCGCGATGCGCACACTGCGCAGAGCCGACTGCGCTGCCCGCCGGTTTGCTTGCGAGTCCATGTTCACGATCAACTTTCAGGGCCAGTCGCTCATGCGCGCTCACTTTCTGGTGACGAGCACACCAATGAGCAGTCCGACACCGAACGCGACGCCGATCGATTGATAGGGATGATCGCGGATGGTTTTGTCGGCGGCCTTCGCACCTTCGATGGCTTTGTCTTCCAAGTCGCGGCAGGTGCGTTTGGTGGCGTCGAGCGCGTCGGTGAGGCGTTCGCGGACTTCCTGGGCCTTGTCGCCCACGGCGTCCTTGGTGGCGTGCAACAACTCCTCGGAGTCCTGCACGATGCGTTTGAGGTCGGTGACGAGTCTGTTGGTGGCGTTCATAATTGATTCCTTCGCAATAGTTTCATTTTCAGCTTCGGTGCGACGCGAATGGACCGCATCGCCTTTCAGCCTCACCTTGTAACCGATCCGTGATGGGGGCTGCCCGGCGATTGGCAATCGCTAGTCAAAATTTGGAAGTGAGCTGTTGCGGGCAGGCGCAGGCGGGCGCTCATCCCATGTAAGCCTTCACCACGTACTGCTGCACCATGCGCTGGGTGTTGAAGAATGAGCCGTTGAGCGAGATGCAGTGGCGCATTACGTCGATGAAGCCGTCGCAGTTCTGGTGGAAGAGCGGGAGGATGACGCGCTCCAGCTTGTCGTAAAGCGAAGCGGCGTCGCACCCGGAGCGCTCGGTGTCGTTCGGCCCCTTGTCGCAGTGCTCGCCGATGGCCCAGCCGGTCTGGCCTTCAATCCAGCCTTCGATCCACCAGCCGTCGAGGATACTCAGGCTGGGCACGCCATTGAGCGCGGCCTTCATGCCGCTGGTGCCGGAGGCTTCCAGCGGCGGCTGCGGCGTATTGAGCCACACGTCCACTCCGGCGGTGAGGAGCTTCGCCATCTCCATGTCGTAGTTCTCGAGATAGACGATTGGGATGGCGGGCTTGAGGGCGTCGCGCACCTGCACGATGCGTTGGATGAACTCCTTGCCCTCGGAGTCGTTCGGATGCGCCTTGCCGGCGTAGATGACTTGCAGCTTGCCGGCCTTGGCCGCGATGTCGCGCAAGCGTCCCAGGTCGCGCACGAGGAGGTCGCCGCGTTTATAGCGCGTGGCGCGGCGCGCGAAGCCGAGCGTGAGCGCGGCGGGGTCGAGGTTCCCGTCCGTTGCGTGGCTCACGAACTCCAGCAACCGTTGTTTGGCCCCGACGTGGGCCTGCCAGATTTCCTCACGCCCCAGACCGTGGGCAAAGCGCAGACTGAAGTTGTCCTGCCGCCAGCCGGGGATGTGGTGGTCGAACAACTCTTGAAATGTCGGCGAAACCCAGGTGGCGGCATGAACGCCGTTGGTGATGGCGTCGATTTCGTACCCGGCGAACAAATGTCGCGACACTTCGCCGTGCTTCTTGGCCACACCATTCACGTAATGGCTGAGGTTCAAGGCGAGGTAGGTCATGTTGAGCGTGTTCCCGCTTTGGAGCACGTCCTTGAAATCGGAAAACTGGCCGCGCTGGCCGAAGACGTCGTTGACCAGGTTGACGCAGAAAAGGTCTTTCATGTCCATGAAGTCCGCGCGATGCCCGAGCACATTCGCCACGAGATCCATCGGGAACTGATCGTGGCCGGCGGGCACCGGCGTGTGCGTGGTGAAGATGCACATCCGGCGCACGGCGTCGATGTCTTCATGGTTCACGCAGTCGCGGCCGGCGCGCTTGGATTGCTCGGCGAGAAGCTCCAGCGTGAGCAAAGCCGCGTGGCCTTCGTTCATGTGAAAGTGCGCGAGATGCTGAAAGCCGAGGGCACTCAGCATCCGCGCGCCGCCAATCCCCAGCACGACTTCCTGGCACAGCCGGTAAAGCCGGTCGCCGCCGTAGAGGTAGTGCGTCAGCGTGCGGTCCCACTCGGAATTCTCCGGCAGGTCCGTGTCGAGCAGGAACACGGGCACAGTGAAGTCGCGGAAGCCCTTCACTTCAAACTTCCAGGCGCGCACGTGGACCGGGCGCCGTTGAATCGTCACCTGCGCGCGCTGCGGAAGCTCCTGGAGAAACTTCTCGACGGGCCATTCTGTCGGTTCCTCGTGCTGCCAGCCGCTGGCGTCGAGACGCTGCGACAGATAGCCCTTCCGATGCAGGAGCGACACGGCAACCATCGGCACCTTCAGTTCAGCGGCGGAACGGATGGTATCGCCAGCGAGCACGCCGAGGCCGCCAGAATAGGTCGGCATCGCCGGGTCCAAGGCGATTTCCATCGAGAAGTAGGCAATGGTGCGGTCGTTCATTATTTTTCAAAAAAATTGAACTTCAATTCAGCCTGCGGCTTCACGATCTTTGGCGAATGACCACAGTTCTTTGCTGACCCAAGTTGGCATTCCCGCCCCGCCGCCCTGCTCGCGTGTTTCATTCTCGAGTGGCATTGAAACACAACTGATCCCTCGTGCGGCTTTCAAACGGAGCGAAAGAAACATCGGTTCGGCATTCATGGCTTGAGCGAGGGCGCAATCGGCAACCGCTAACTGCCAACCTACGGTTAAATTTTCCCAATCCCCGGCGAGCGCGATGTTCGATCCTGCCTTGAAGAATAAACGAGAAAAGGCATGTTATGACCAGCGAGACCAGACCTCACCCAGCGACGCCTCCAGTGGACATCGCAGAGTGGAAAAGAATTGTGGCCGAATTTCAGCAGCCCTCCACCGGACGGGCGCTCTGGCAAATCGTCAACACCTTCGGAACTTATGCGCTGCTTTGGTATCTGATGTATCTGAGCTTGGCGGTGTCTTGGTGGCTCACCGTGCCGCTGGCGGTGCTGGCGGGCGCGTTTCTCGTGCGCGTGTTCATCATCTTCCACGATTGCGGACACGGCTCATTCTTCAAATCCCGCAAAGCCAACGACGCGATGGGCTTCATCGCCGGAGTGCTGACCTTGACGCCCTACTATCACTGGCGCTGGGAGCACGCGATCCATCACGCGAGCGCAGGCGACCTCGACAAGCGCGGCACGGGCGACGTGTGGACGATGACGGTGCGGGAGTATCTGGAATCGTCGCGCTGGAAACGCTTCGCCTACCGGCTGGCGCGAAATCCCATCGTGCTGTTCGTCCTCGCGCCGCTGTTCATGTTCGTCATCCTGCAACGCTTTCCTTCTTCCAAGGCGAACCCGCGCGAGCGCTGGTCAGTGCATTGGATGAATCTGGCGATTGTGGGCGTGGCCGCCGCGCTGAGTTGGGTCTTTGGCCTCGTGCCGTATTTGGTCATCCAGTTGACGGCGATGGGCGTGGCGGGCGGCGCGGGCGTGTGGATGTTTTACGTGCAGCACCAGTTCGAGGATGTTTACTGGGAGCGCACGGAGGAATGGGATTACACGGCGGCGGCGCTGCAAGGCAGCTCCTTCTACAAGCTGCCGCGCATCCTCCAGTGGTTCTCCGGCAACATCGGCTTCCATCACATCCATCATCTGAGCTCGCGGATTCCCAACTACAATCTCGAACGGTGTCACCGCTCGCATCCGCTGTTCCGCAACGTGAAACCCATCACGATGCGCTCCAGTTTGAAATCATTCCCGCTCCGTCTGTGGGATGAAAAGCTGAAGAAGCTCGTCGGCTATCGTCATCTCAGAAAGCTGCGCCGGGAAAAGAAGCGCCACCAACGCTAAGAATTCTTCCTACCCCCTGTCCCAGCGGACTCCCATTGACTTCGCAACCTCGCCTCCAATACCCGTCCGCGCCCGCCACACTCATTCTTTGCCTCGTTGAACGCAACATCGTGTGAACTAAAAGCGAGAAAGACCGAACAATGAATGCGAACGGACAATTGCTGGAAAACCTGACCCGCTCGGAGATGTTCCAAAACTACGAGCGTGCCTACACCGAGACGACCGGGATGCCGGTGACGATGCGTCCGGTCGAGACCTGGCAACTGCCGCTCCACGGCAAGCGCCGCGAGAATCCCTTCTGCGCGATGATGGCGGAGAAGAGCCGCAGCTGCGCCGCGTGTCTGCAAATGCAGGAGAAGCTCGCTCAGGGCGCAACGAACGGGCCGTGCGCGATGACGTGCGCCTACGGCCTCTGCGAAATGGCCGTGCCGGTGAAACTCGGCGCGCAGACCATCGGCTTCCTCCAGACCGGCCAGGTGATGCGGAAGAAGCCAACCGGTGCGTCGTTCCATCGTGCCGTCGCGAAGGCGGAGGAACTCGGCGTGGACATCGACAACGCCAAGGCCAGGGAAGCCTACTTCGCCACGCCCGTAATCCCGCAGAAGAAACTCGATTCCGTGACGGGTTTGCTCTCCATTTTCGCCGACCATCTCTCGATGAAGAGCAATCAACTCGCGGTGCAGACGGCCAATGCCGAGCCACCCGTCATCACGAAGGCGAAACAGTTCATCCGCGAGAATCACACGGAAGACCTGTCGCTTGGTCAGGTGGCGGCGGCGGTTCACACCAGCATCTTCTATTTCTGCAAACTGTTCCGGAAGGTGACGGGCACAACTTTCACCGAGTTCCTCTCGCGCACGCGCATCGAGAAGGCGAAAAACCTGCTACTCAATCCGAACCTGCGCATCAGCGAGATCGCCTACGAAGTCCGCTTCCAGTCGCTCACGCACTTCAACCGCGTTTTCAAGAAAATCACGGGCGAATCGCCCACGGAGTACCGCGGGCACTTGCCGGATGGGTGCTGCCGGAGTTGAGCGGGAACGGACGCCCCGCCACGAGGAACCAAAAGTTAAAGGCAGAAACATGAAAGCAGTGAAATCCAGGAAGAGTTCAGACCCGTTGCTCATCACCAACGGCTCGAATGGTGAACTGACGCACGACGAGATTGCGCTGCGTGCGTTCTCCATCTGGGAAGGTCAAGGACGCCCGCGCGCCGCGCGCCGCCGGGATCGCCAGCGCGATGCTTTCAGAACATCATCCTGCTGGCGATGGAGGAGGCGAAGGGATGAAGCGAGCCATGAAAAGGCACGAACAAATGACCAAGGCGGAGTTGATTCGCTGCATCAAGGCGCTGGAGCAGCGCGCGCCCGCCACCAGCATCGCCTTCGAGCATGAGCGGTTGTTGCATGAGATGTAGGTCCACGGTTCCTCGACGTTTTCAGTGGAATAGAAGGATGCATTGCAAGTCATTGACGCCCAATCCTCGACTGCTCGACACCCGCCTGCGTGGTGTAGCCATGTGCCGAGACTCGATGCTGATGCCATTGACCGTCACCTCGACGCGCTACGGTGAAACTCAGATAAAACCAATGGTGACGGGCCTTTCGAGCAGCGGTTGTCAGTCCAGCGTCCCACCCCAGCACACGGAACTCAAGGTCGGCCACTCCGATCACTTGGAGCCTGAAACGGGGCTTCACGGGATTACCGCCCCTTCCTTTCAGCCCCTATGGCCCTGCCCAATTCCACTGAAAACGTCGAGGAACCAGGTCCACCAGGTCGAACTGGAGACCCAGAACCGCGAGTTGCGCGAGGCGCAGTTGCTCCTCGAACGCTCGCGCGACCGCTACGCCGACCTCTACGATTTCGCGCCCGTCGGCTACGTGACCCTGGACGACAAGGGCGTCATCCGCGAAACCAACCTCTCGGCGGCGGGAATCCTCGGCATCGAACGCGCGCGGCTCATCGGGACGCCCTTCCACCTGCATGTGGCCCAGGAAGACCTCCAGCCTTTTCGCGAGCACCTGCGGAAGCTCTCGAACCCCAACGAGCTTGTGTCCACCGAGCTGCACGTCGTCTGCAAACGCAAACGGTCGATCCCGGTGGTCATGCAAAGAGCGATCTTCTTCGACGAGGAGACGAAGGCCGTCCAGTTCATCCTGCGTGACATCACGGAGCGCCGCCGGCTGGAGGCCGAGCTGCTCGCCGTCAGCGACCGGGAGCAGCAGCGCATCGGGCACGATTTGCACGACGGCCTCGGCCAGCAACTGACGGCGCTGGAGATGAAGTGCTTCGTCTTGCAGGAGGAACTGGCGGTGAACGACGTGGCGGCCAGACGGGAGGCGCTTCAGGAACAGGCGCGGAAGATCAACCAGGCGCTCCGGGAGTGCGTCACGCTCACCCGTTCGATCTCCCGCGGCCTGGCGCCGGTGAAACTCAAGGCGGACGGGTTGACGGGCGCGCTGGAGCAACTGGCCGAGAGCGCGTGCGTGCCCGGCAAGGTGGAATGTCGCTTTGTCTGCGACAGCCCCGTGACCATTGATGATTCCCAGATCGCCAAGCATCTCTATCGCATCGCCCAGGAAGCCGTGAACAACGCGCTCAAGCACGCCCGGACGCGGCGCATCACCATCCATCTCGCGCACGACCACGGCACGCTGCTCCTGAAAATCCAGGACGACGGCCGGGGTTTGCCTCGGCGCAGGAAGGCCAAGTCCGGCATGGGGCTGGAGGTCATGCGCCACCGCGCCCACGTCATCGGCGCGGCGCTGGAGATCGAGTCGAAGCCCGGGCAGGGTGTGAGCGTCACCTGCACGCTTCCATTGGAAACTCATGAGCAATAAGAAACCCACGAAGCGCCCGGCCAAGCCCGCACCGAAACTCGCCGGGACAAAGACGGCCAGCACGGACAAGCTGGCCAAACGCCGGGTGCTGCTGGTGGACGACCATCCGATGACGCGCGAGGGACTGGCCGCCATCATCAACCGGCAGGCGGACCTGGAGGTCTGCTGCGAAGCAAGCAATCCCGCCGAGGCGATGTCGGCGCTGGCGAAGTTGAAGCCGGACTTGATGGTGACGGACCTGACGATGCCGGGCCGCAGCGGCGTTGAGTTCCTCAAGGACGTTCACGCGATGATGCCCGAGCTGCCCATGCTCGTGCTGTCGATGCACGACGAGATGCTTTATGCGGAGCGGGCGCTGCGCGCGGGCGCGCGCGGCTACGTGATGAAGGACGCCGGCTCGGCCAAGTTGCTGGAGGTGATCCGCCTGGTGTTGAGCGGGCAGTCCTACGTCAGCCCGCAGATGTCCGCGCGGATTCTCGACGCGATGACCGGACACCGCCCGCGCGGTTCCAGTTCACCCATCGAAAAACTTTCCGACCGGGAGTTTGAAGTCTTCCAACTGCTCGGCAGCGGCAAGAGTACCAAGGAAGTTGCCCAGGCCCTGAACTTGAGTCCCAAGACCGTGGACGTGCATCGTGGCCGCATCAAAGAAAAGCTCCAGCTCAAGGACGCCACCAGTCTGCTGCATCACGCCGTGCGCTGGGTGGAGACGCAGGACGCGCAAAGGTAACGGCACCATCGCCATCCCATTGCCGGTGCGGTGCGGCGTCGGTTTGACTCTCGCGGCTTGGCCGCGCAAGTGGCAGTCGGTTTTCTTATCAGTAGAAGGGAAGCTCAAATGAAGAAAGCATCCTATCGTTTGTCTCAAGTCGATCGCCTGCTGGAAGCCGGACGGCTCGCGCTGGCCACGACAGCCCGCGCCAGCGAGTGAATTCGGCACGCAACGATTGGCCGCCAATCGCCAATTCCCGCGTAGTGGGTATGACGACACGCGGCGAGTTTCAGCGCGTGACAATCATCATGGCTGAAGTGTCCTTGCAGATTGACGCGCGATTTTCCCGCCGCCGAAGACAATGAACTTCATCGCGTTGAAAATGCTGGTCGGCGACCGTGCCAAATATATTGGCATCATCATCGGCCTGACTTTTGCGTCGCTGCTCATCACGCAGCAGTCGGCGATTTTCGTCGGCATCATGACGCGCACGTTCAGTTTTCTCACGGATGTTGGCCTGCCTGACATGTGGGTCGTCGATCCGCAGGTGCAGTACATCGAGGACATCAAACCGCTTCAAGACACGCAGGTGTTGCGCGTGCGCGGGGTCGCGGGCGTGCAATGGGCCGTGCGCATGTACAAGGGCGGGTTAAAGGCCCGCCTTGCAAACGGCACTTTTCAGACTTGCGTCGTCATTGGCCTGGATGACGAGACGCTCATCGGTGGCCCGCCAGAGATGCTGCAGGGAAAGCTCTCTGACTTGCGACGCAGCGACGGCGTGATCGTGGATGCCGTGGGCGCTCGCGGCAAACTCGCGCGGGTGCTGCCAAATGGCCAGCGCGTTCCGTTGCGAGTGGGCGACACGCTGGAACTCAACGACCACCGCGCCTTCGTCGTGGGCATTTGCCGGATCACGCAAACCTTTCAGGCGAACCCGGTCATTTACACCACCTACTCGCGCGCGACGACCTTTGCGCCGCAGGAACGCAAACTCCTGTCGTTTGTCACGGCCAAGGCGAAATCGGGCGAAGACCCGCAAACCGTCTGCCGGCGCATCGAGCGGGCCACCGGGTTGAAGGCTTACACGCGCGACGAGTTCAAGAAGCTGACGTTCATTTACTTTCTGAAATACACCGGTATGCCCATCAACTTCCTCACCGCCGTGGCCCTCGGGTTTCTCGTCGGCATCACCATCGCCGGACAGACTTTCTACAACTTCACGCTCGATAACTTGCGCTACTTCGGGACGCTCAAGGCCATGGGCGCCACCAACCGTGCGCTCCTGCGGATGATTCTGCTGCAAGCGCTGACCGTCGGAGCCATCGGCTACGGCTTGGGCGTCGGCGCCGCCTCGACGTGGGGCATTTTACTGAGCGGCCGCACCCAAATTGCGTTTCGGTTGCCGTGGCAACTTCTCGTGATCAGCGCCGCTGCCGTACTGTTCATCTGCCTCAGTTCGGCGGCCTTAAGCATTCGGAAAGTGATGAAACTGGAGCCGGCGGTCGTGTTTCGCAGTTGAAGGACTACGATGCCCGCTACTCTTCAATCCAATCGCGACGAACCGAAGCTCGCTGTGAGTTGCCATGCAGTGACGAAAACGTACGGCCGTGGCACGGCTGCAGTGCAGGCGTTGCGCGGCGTCGATTTGGAAGTGCGCGCCGGCGAGTTGCTGATGCTCGTGGGTCCATCGGGCTGCGGCAAGACGACGCTCATCTCCGTCATCGCGGGCGTGCTCGGCCGAGATGCCGGCGACTGTGTCGTCTCCGAGCACGATTACCGCGAGATGGCAGAACTGGAAACCACATGTTTCCGTGGTCGCAACATTGGCTTCGTGTTCCAGGCGTTCAATTTGATTCCGACTCTTACTGCGGCCGAGAATGTGGCTGCCCCACTCATCATCAACGGCATGAAACGCCACGCCGCAGTTCACCATGCCGGCGAGGTGCTGGCAAAGGTGGGCTTTGACGAGCGGATGATGCGTTCGTTCCCGCAAGACTTGTCCGGCGGCCAGCAGCAGCGCGTGGCCATTGCCCGGGCGATGGTTCATGACCCGAGGTTGATCGTATGCGATGAACCGACGAGCGCACTTGACAGCGAAACCGGCCGCATGGTCATGGATTTGATGCGGAGGGTTGCGCTCGGCAAAGACCGCGCGCTCGTCGTCGTCACTCACGATGCTCGCATCTTCGAATTCGCGGATCGGATCGCGCGGATGGAGGACGGCCGCATCACCAAAGTCGAGAATCCGCCGCCGCGCACAAACGAATCATCAAACGGTCCATAGGAGGCAATCATGTTTCGCAAATACATAATACCATTGCTGGCGTTGGTTGGAGTCGGCATCGGGATTTTCGCGGCGATACGAAGCGCGAAGACCATCACGCCCGCCGCGCCCGTCTCTGACGCGCCCCAGCCACCGTATCCAGCCTTCGTCGCCGGCGCCGGCCTTGTGGAGGCTAGTACCGAGAACATCGCCATTGGCACACAAATCCCCGGCATCGTCTCCAAAATTCACGTTCAGATTGGCTGCAATGTGACGGAAGGAAATCCGTTGTTCACGATTGATGACCGCGCCCAGCGCGCCCTGGTTGCCTCCCGTCAGGCCGCGGTCCAAGTAGTGGAGGCCCAGCTCGCGGACCTCAATTACGAACTCAAACTGGCGGACACCCTCGCGGCCGCAAAAATCACGAGCCTCGAGGAACGGGACCGGGATCGCTTCGCCGTGCAAAAAGCGGAAGCGCAACTGGCGCAGGCTCGCGCCGATCTGAATTCGGCTGAGACGGATTTGGAACGCCTGACCGTTCGCGCGCCGGTGGACGGCCAGGTGCTGCAACTCAAAGTTCGACGCGGTGAGTTTGCCGCCACTGGAGTGCTGGACCAGCCGCTGATTCTGCTCGGGAACGTGTCGCCACTGCACCTGCGCGTGGACGTGGACGAAAACGACGCCTGGCGCGTGCGCGCCCAGGCGCGGGCCATCGGCTTCCTTCGTGGCAACAAGGACATCCACACGCCCTTGACGTTCGTCCGATTCGAACCTTACGTCGTGCCGAAGAAATCACTCACGGGCCAAAGCACTGAGCGCGTGGACACACGGGTATTGCAGGTCATCTTCAGTTTCGAGCGTG
The DNA here is from genome assembly GCA_016195385.1 of Verrucomicrobiota bacterium. GTDB lineage: Bacteria > Verrucomicrobiota > Verrucomicrobiia > Limisphaerales > JACPZS01 > JACPZS01. Next base: position 16,824 of record JACPZS010000256.1, on the reverse strand, counting down.
GCGCTTTGCCCATCTTCGTTGGGCAGCAAATGGATGTCTTTATCGATGCGTCGGAAGCTGCTCCACGATAGATCAGTCCGTCCGAAAATCGAGAGGAAAGCGCAATTCACCATGAAGTTTCATCACCAGCGTGGCGCTAAGGCATTCGCAAGTTTGCTGGGCGGCCCGGGCGATCCGCCCGTCAGCTAAAGCTGCGGAGCGTCCTGCGGAAGAAGTTCCAAACCTCCCCGCGCATCTGCTGCGACCGAGAACCGGTCGCACGCGAACGCGCCGCCGGTTGTTGGTTAGTGCGACGAGACAAACGCATCAGCGGCGGGCAGTTCACGCCGAACGCGCTTACCTGACTCGTGGTAGGGAGAACCTTTAACGCACCACCGCACCGACTCCCAATTCCCTTTTGCCTCCCACGCGTCATTATTGCTCGCATGCAAGTAAACAACTTTATCGAGGAAACAAGCCGCCAGGTTGTACCGCAAATCCGCGACCCTGCGCTCCGCGTTTTTATTGCCTATAACGACATCGCGGCTGGCAAACACGCCATGCAAGTGGTTACCGACTTGGGGAAGAGTTCGGGTGACGACTTCGAGTTCGAACCGCTGCCGTGGTCGTTTGAAGAACTGGGCGATGTTTACTGGCGTGAAGTCGCCGCGCGCGATGCCGCCGAAGCGGACATCCTGATCATTGCGACCAGCGGCCTCAGACCACTCCCTCCTGCCGTGGAGCAATGGGCCGAAACGGTCATCAACCGCAAGCGCGGAACTTCTGCCGCCATCGTGGCGCTGTTTGGCCCGGAGGAAGATCCCGATGGAGCCGGCTCAACCCGCTTGGAGGCGATCCAGACGGCGGCGCAACAAGCCGGACTGGACTTCTTTGCGCCCACGCCGCGTCACGAATTAAATCAAGCCATGGATCGGATTCATCAGCGCGCAGAGATGGTCACGCCCGTGCTCGAAGGAATCCTCCATCATCCATTACCTGTGTGCCATGCTCAAATCTGAAACCTTCACCGCCATGAACACTTTGTTAATCGAGCCGGAGCCAGCCACCAGTCCCGTCGCCTCACACCCCGTGCCGTTGCGATTGCTCAACACCAGCGAACCATGCGCACGCATTCTGTATGTCGATGACGATCCTCAAATAAGGAGACTCGGCGAACTGGTGCTGGCCCGCTCGGGCTACGAGGTGGACACCGCCACCGATGGCGCGCGGGGCTGGGAAGCGTTGCAGCATGGGCATTACAATCTGCTCATCACTGACAATGACATGCCCCGGATGACCGGCTTGGAACTGGCCTCGCAAGCGCGCCTCGCTGGAATGCGCCTGCCCATCGTGCTGACCTCCGGCTCCGCCGACGCGCTACACGATCCGTCCGCCGAAAGCTTGGGACTGGCCGCCCGCCTGTCGAAACCATTTAGCTTGGACGGGCTCTTGAAGACAGTCGAGCAAGCCCTCCACGACGCCAACGATCTGAGCGAGTGCTACGGCGCGATGATTTCTGCGCTGACGCAGTGCGCCCAAATCCAGCCTTACCCGCATGGCGGCATCAACGAATGAAACAGCACTCAAAGGACTGACTATGGCCCGAATGATTCCCCTCCACAGCGCCTCTTCGCACGTGGAAATTGAACGGCGTGCCCGCGAAATCTTCGAGCGTGCTGGCCGTCCCATCGGCTGCGACCTTGACCACTGGCTGCAAGCCGAGGCCGACTATCGCGAAGGCTTGCGTCGCAACCTGGCAAACATGCCGCTTGCTGCCAATCGTCCGGTTTTCCCAACTTAGTTTAAGCAGCATTCAGGACGACCGCGCCACGAAGTCGCCTGATCGGAGTCGAATTCCCGGCTGAATCGTTTCGACGAAAGAAAAGGTCGCTACCTCGGTTCGCATGAACCAGGATGCGAATGAACGATTCACCACATGAACGACAAACTGAACACGCTGTTCGCCAAAATCAAAGAGCTCGAACATGAACTCCTCACGGAGATGCGTGAGAAGGAGCATAAATTTGGCTACGAAGTTCGGGAGAATAAAGTTCGGTTTCAGGAGGTTGTTGCCGCACAGCACCAGAAGATAGCCAAGAACATGGCTCGCTACCTCAAGGACGCAAAACTTTTCAGCATCGTCACGGCCCCGGTTATTTGGTTCTGCATCGTCCCGGTGGTATTCATGCATCTCGTGGCCGACGCTTATCAGTTCATTTGCTTTCCAATCTACGGCATCCCCAAGGTGCGCCGTCAGGATTACATCGTGATGGACCGGCGTCGGCTCCATTACCTCAACTCGATGGAACGATTCAACTGCGTCTATTGCGAGTATGTGAACGGCCTGCTCGCCTATGTCCAGGAAATCGCCGCGCGAACCGAACAGTATTGGTGCCCCATCAAGCACGCGATGAGCCTGAAGACCAGGCACAGCCGTTACCAACACTTTATGGATTACGGCGATGCCGAAAATTATCGTCAGCGCATTGAGGCGGTACGAAGGGATTTCGACGACCTGAAGAAGTCCTGAAAGAGCGGCTTGGACAACGCCACGTCAACCCTCGTGTGACACTTGGTCCGACTGGATGCCGCCCGTAGTAACGCTGTCGGCACAAAGTCATCCCATCACGAGCACCGCCGCGCCGCGAAGCATCCCTTCACGCAGGCGGCGCAAGACTTCGTTTGCTTCCGCCAGCGGGAACTTCTCGATTTCCGTCCGCACCGGCACAAGCGGCGCCAGCGCCAGGAATTCTTCACCATCGTGACGGGTGAGGTTGGCGACCGAACAAACGTTCCGCTCCTCCCAGAGAATCTTGTAGGGAAACGAAGGAATGTCACTCATGTGGATGCCGCCGCAAACAACCCTTCCGCCTTTGGCCACGGCCTGCAACGCCTGCGGCACAAGCTCACCGGCGGGCGCGAAGATGATGGCCGCGTCCAGCGGTTCCGGCGGCGGCGAAGTCGAGTCCCCGGCCCAAGCTGCGCCGAGTGATTTGGCAAACTCCTGTGCCGCCGCATCGCCCGGCCGGGTGAAGGCGAATACCTCCCGCCCCTGATGCCGCGCGACCTGCGCGACAATGTGTGCCGCTGCGCCGAATCCGTAGATGCCCAGTCGTCGTGCATCACCGGCTTTCATCAGCGAGCGGTATCCGATGAGGCCCGCGCACAACAACGGCGCGGCCTCCGCGTCGGAGTAGGAATCGGGAATGTTAAAACAGAACCGCGCGTCGGCCACGGTATATTCCGCGTAACCGCCGTCGAACGTGTAACCCGTGAACTTCGCGTCGTCGCACAAGTTCTCGCGCTGTGAGTGGCAGTAGCGACACTCACCACATGTCCAGCCCAGCCACGGGATGCCCACTCGTTCGCCGACCTTAAACCTTGTCACTCCCTGGCCCAGCGCCGTGATATGCCCGACGATTTCATGCCCCGGCACGAGCGGCAGCTTCGGGTTTGGCAATTCCCCACCGACGATATGCAAGTCCGTCCGGCACACCGCGCACGCGCTGACCTTCACCAGCACCTGGCCGGCCGCAACTTTGGGCATCGGGAGTTCCGTTTCCCGCAGCGGGGTCTTCGGCGAGTTCAACACCATCGCGCGCATGATGGGTTTCGAGTTGTGAAAGTTGCAGCGGGCAAAGTCAGAACTTTGCGTGGCGGTAAAAAATCTTTTTCACCGCTTCGGCCGTCAGCACATAGGCTGTGACGATGCCCAGCACTGCGGCAAGCAGCCAGGCCGGCACCGCTTGGAAGCCCAGCAACGGAGCCAGCGGCGTGAACGGCAGCACCGCCGCCACCGCGATGACACCCGCGGTGGCCAGCCACAGTGGCCGGGCCGGACGACTGCGGTAAAATGGTTGCCGCGTGCGAATGACCAGCACGATGAGCGCCGCCGAAATTACGGATTCGAGGAACCAGCCGGTGCGGAACTCCTCCGGCGAGGCGCGAAACAACATCAATAGCAGGCCGAAAGTGAGATAGTCGAACAGCGAACTGACCAGGCCAAAGCTGACCATGAAGCGGCGGATGAACTGGAGGTTCCAGCGAATCGGTTTCGCAATCCAGTCCTCGTCCACGTGGTCGGTTGCGATGGTCATTTCCGGAAAATCCGTCAGGAGATTCAACAGCAGAATCTGCTTCGGCAACAGCGGCAGGAACGGCAGGAAGAGCGATGCGCCCGCCATGCTGAACATGTTCCCGAAATTGGCGCTCGTGGCCATGAAGACGTATTTGAGCGTGTTCGCGAAGGTCAGGCGGCCCTCGCGCACGCCCCGTTCCAGCACGGCCAGGTTTTTTTCCAACAGCACGATGTCGGCGGCTTCCTTGGCCACGTCCACCGCGTCGGCCACCGAGATGCTCACGTCCGCCGCGTGCAGCGCCGGCGCGTCGTTGATGCCGTCGCCCATGTAGCCGACGACGTGGCCGGCCTGGCGCAACGCGCGCACGATGCGTTCCTTCTGGTTCGGCTCGACCTCGGCGAACACATCCACGTCACCCGCGCGCCGCACCAGCGCGGCCTCGCTCATGCGCCCCAGCGCCGCGCCCGTCAGCACGCGCGCATGGCCCAGGCCGGCTTCCCGGCTCACGTGGGTGGCGACGAGGTGGTGGTCGCCGGTGATTATTTTCACCCGGATGCCGAGCCGTTGTAAATCGTGCAACGTGCCGGCGATACCCGTCCGCAGCGGGTCGGTGAAGAGGAGGAAACCAACGAAGGTCATGCCGCACTCGTCGTCCCTGGCGATGTCCGACTGATTCGCCAGCCGGCGCGTTGCGACGCCGAGCGTGCGGAAGCCATCGCGACTAAATTCGTCGAACTTCGCTTCAATCCCATGCCGGACTGCCGCGATTTCCACCGCCGCGCCGCCGGCGGTTTCCGCGTGCGAGCAGACCTCCAGCACGTTCCGCAACGCGCCCTTGGTGAACATCCATCGCTCGTTGCCGCGCGCCAGCAACACGCTCATGCGGCGGCGGTGAAAGTCGTACGGCTCCTCGTCGAGTTTTTGGTATCCGGTTTTGTCGAACGCGCCGGCGTTGCGGATGGCGGTGTCGATGGGATTGGTGTAACCCGTTTCATGAATCGAGTTGAGCCAGGCGCAGCGCAGTGTTTTCTCGCTCGGCGCGCCGTCGGGGCTGAGCGCCACGTGCAGCGTGGCGACGCCTTCCGTGAGCGTGCCGGTTTTGTCGGCGCAGAACACATCCATGCTTCCGAAGTTTTCGATGGCCGCGAGGCGTTTGACGATGACCCGCTGCCCGGCCATGCGCCGGGCGCCCTGCGCGAGGTTCACGCTGATGATGGCCGGCAGCAACTGCGGGGTCAGTCCCACGGCCAGCGCCAGCGCGAACAGGAATGAATTGAGCGCCGGCCGCCCGAGCAGGACATTGATGGCGAAGATGCTGATGACGAGCAGCAGTGTCACTTCCAGCAACAAGTATCCGAAGCGCCGCACGCCGCGCTCGAAATCCGTTTCCGGAGGACGCAACTTCAGGCGCTCCGAGATGTGGCCGAACTCGGTTTCGGCTCCCGTGAACACGACCAGGGCCGTGGCCGTGCCGCTGGTGACGTGGGTGCCCATGAACAGACTGTTGGTGCGCTGCGCCAGCGGAGTTGTTGCCGCAAGCGTCGCGACGGATTTTTCAACGGGAAAAGTTTCGCCGGTGAGCGCGGCCTCGTCCACGAACAACTCCTTGCTCTCCAGCAGGCGGCAGTCGCCCGGCACCACATCGCCCGCATTGAGCACGACCATGTCGCCGGGCACGACTTCTTCGCAGGGCACCTCCAGCGGCCGCCCGTCGCGCAACACCGTCGCCTTGATTTGCACCAGGGCCAGCAACTGCTCGACCGCTCCTGCGGCACGATGCTCCTGCCAGAACCCCAGCAGACTGCTCGCGATGACGATGCTCAGAATGATGCCCGCGTCGGCCGTGTCGCGCAGGGCGAAGGAAAGCCCCGTGGCCAGGAGCAGCAGCAGGACAATCGGGTTCTTGAACTGCGCGACGAGCAGCCATAGCGCGCTGCTTCGGTGCCTGGGATTTAGAGAACTCGAACCCGGCGAACGCAGGCGGCGCCCGGCTTCGCCAGCCGTCAAACCCGTCGCGCGACTGCCGAGCGAAGCCAGCAATTCTTCCGGCGAACGACTCCAAAATGAATGAGCCGGCTGGTCCACAGCGGTTGGCAGCGGGCGTCGCGCCCGTCGGCATTCAAACATTCTCGCGTAATTCCACCGCGGGTCAGTTCAACTGCTCTTCATCGTCCCCGCGCAAAATGAGGCATCGTCTGTTGCGGCGCACCGCTTTGATCTGCCGTTCGCCGCGGTCTTCGCGGATGTCGCGGGACTGCGCGAAGTTGGCGTCGTGTTTGCGAGCCTTGCGGGCGGTTTCCTTGCGGTTCGCGCCGAGCTTGTGGGTGGGTCTCTGAAGTTTGGTACTCATACGACGTTGCGAAATCAGTTCGTTCTTGTCGCGATGAAGCGCGGGCGGTTCCGCTCAGTTGCCGGTCCGTCGCGCGCTTCGTTGCAAACGGTGTCACGCCACTTTGACTTCGACCGCCTTCGGCTTGGCCTGCTCGCACTTGGGCAGATGCACCTTCAGCACGCCATCCTTGAACTCGGCGCTGACTTTTGCCCCGTCGGCGGCGTCCGGCAGCGCGAAGCTGCGGAGAAAGTTCCCGTACGACCGCTCCATGCGATGATACTTCTTGTCCTTTTCCTCCTTCTCGAACTTGCGCTCGCCGGTGATGGTGAGCACGCCGTTCTCGACGGTGACCTTGACGTCTTCCTTTTTCACCTCGGGCAGATCGGTCTTCACGAGCCATTCCTTGTCGTCCTCAATGATGTCCACCGACGGTGCCCACTCGGTGATGGTCATGGTTTCCTGCCCGCCGCCGTTCCCGGTGCGGGCCGGGGCCAAGCCGAAGATGCGGGCCAGCCGATTCTGTGTCTCTTCCATTTCCGTGAACGGATCCCAACGTGTCAATGCATTCATAGTCCTTCTCTTCGCCGCGTGACCAAGGTTGAAGCGGAGGGCCGATGCCACGAACGCCCGACCCACCGCTGGATTGAACCGATGCGAACGGACAAGCCCGCACTCAATCCAAAATAAAATTCGCTATGACAAGCCTATACGGCTCCCTGATTCTTGGTGAAAACCAGTCCGATGTTGGCAAACGCAAGGTCTCTGTCTCGATCTGGATTGCGACTCGAACTACCGAACGCAGGCCACGGAAACTCCACTCCGTCTCCTTTTCCTTTCAACTTCTGAAGCTTCACTCCCTGTGCTGCTGCCGACAATTACCCGCGCGAAGTCCTAACTAATCCTAACAGTTAAGTTTCGTTCAGTGGTGGTCAAACGCCGTGAACGCAAAATGCGAAAAATGCAAGCGTCGCCAATAATAACGCTTTTGGACTACACTTCACTCGAACCAGCCCGAAAACGAAGAAGTGAGTTCAAATCTCACCGGTCCCACCATTCCTTCGATTCAACGACCACCGTCCAAAAATCAGACTTTGGTTACTGACAATTACTGACAAAAAAGATTCGTTTTAAGAGCGTGATGAGATTCGGTGACGTTCGGAGCGACATGCACGATAGTCCCTGTTTACCGAACCATCACGAATCTCCCCGAGATTGACATTGGGTTCGATTCCCGTCGCTCGCTAATGTCGACACAAAGCGTTTGCTTGCACTGTCAGCAAAAACGTCAGCAGAGGTGTAGTGAGGGTGTTCACTCTTGTATTGGCAGTGAGGTTGTGCAGCCAATGGAAATGGGTATTTTTGACCACGAAACGACGCTTGAGGCGCTCGATTCCGACCCTGCCTCCAGAGGAAAACTCTGTTCGCAGCCACAGCGCTTGCCGACGCACGGTCTGGGTGTATTTACTGTCCGCACACGGGGTGCCAACGGATAGCCGAGTTGCAGTCGCGAGAATCCTCACCAATCCCAACTCAGAAGTTTCGGGCAGAAGTGGTCAAACGACCTGCAGACTGAGCCCGCAAAATGCACGAGGCACCGATGAAAACGCTATATGCCTATCAGTTTCACTCAGTGACATACAACCTGTATGTTTATGCCAACCACGTCGGGCCGATGACGTGACCCGCGAAGTCAAGCGGTAGTGGGTCACTGAGTAAACCTGATAAGCATAAAACGCTATTTGATACGCTTTTCCCGAACCATCTCGAAACAGCGTTTCCTTGGACTAGGTACAGCCAGCGTGTTCAGGGGGCTTTTTTCCTACCATTCGTCCCTTTTCCAGCAAAGCTGGTGAATTCTGTCGGATGCTGGTGGACATACCCGCAGGCGTATACACCCGTAAACGTTCAAAAACATGAATTTTGTTGACGTTTTTCAATTTTTATGGAGTATAGCGACATGCCTTCACACGGTAGGGGTCGCAGGTTCGAAACCTGTAGCGCGCACCATCACTGTAGTTTAAGTGCTGGCAAACCGTCTGCAAAATTTTGCTCCCGTTTTTCAAAAGCCCTGATAATATCGCTCCTTGAATAAGATGAATCGCAAGAATCAAAATCGCCTGCAACCATTTCAGAGCGGCCAAATCTGGCGGATGGGAGATTCCAACCTGCAAATCGACCTCGTTGGGAAGACTCTGGTGCATTACAAACATTACAAAGGCCAGACCAAACGCGCCCCGGTTTCGCTCGCCGGGAAGGATGTGCTGGAGAAATTCCTCAAGAAAAACAAAGCCGTCTTGATTCAAGGTTAAGCCGCGCGGGCTGGCAGGTTTGGCGGTGGCTGGCGGTGGCTTCCCTCGCGGCCGTTTGGCGGGCCGGAAATATTTTGGCTGTGAATGTGCGAAAGCGTTATTGGGGCTTGCTTCGCCATCGGCAGTGTCTGCTTCCCACCGCGCGCGGATGCCTGCTTTTGCTCGTAGTTATTTCCCTGACGATTGCGTTCGCCCTCGGCAACATCCATTCTTGGCTGGCAGTCCACGAGCCAATTCCTGGAAGTGTTCTCGTGGTGGAAGGGTGGGGGCCGGATTACATGCTGGAGGAGGCGCGGACGGAATTCAACCAGCATCTCTACGAGCGCCTGCTGGTAACGGGCGGGCCTTTCTTGCAAGGCATGCCGTTTTCCGAATTCAAAACCCAGGCCGAACTTTCGGCTGCCATCCTCGTCCGGCTGGGAATGAATTCCAACGTCGTCCACGCCGTGCCGTCGCCGGCTGCGCGCCAGGATCGCACGTACGCTTCCGCGCTGGCGCTCAAGCGCTGGTTTCTATTGAACGGCGGCGTGCCATCACAAATCAACCTCATCTCGCTCGGCGTTCACGCGCGACGAACGCGGCTGTTGTTTGAAAGAGCGCTGGGGAAGGGAACGCAAGTCGGAATCATGGCCGTCGAGAGCCGTGACTACGACCCGCGACGCTGGTGGCGTACTAGTCAGGGCTTTCGCGTGGTGACGGACGAAGTCGTCGCATACCTCTATGCGCGCTTCATTTTCAGCCCGCCGCCTGAGTAACACTGCCTTACTTTGTCCGGCACAATGTCAACAACTGCCGCGCGTCTTGGGATCGTTTTGAAAAGATGAAGCGGCGAATGAATGTTTTTGCGGAAACGCGGCGCAACAATCGCCGGCAGGCGCGCCAGTCAAATTTTCATCACCACGTTTATGTTGTGCTGCTGCGGGCTGAAGTCGCCAATCTGCGCAAAGTGCATTTGGAAAATCCCGCCCGGCATCCCGACAAACCATGCGTTTACGTCGGCATGACCGGGCTTGCGCCGCAAGAACGTCTCGCCAATCACCTCCAGGGCAAACAATCCGCCCGCGTTGTGCGAGAATTCGGCATCCGGCTCCTGCCCGAGTTGTATGAACACCTCAATCCAATGCCGTACGAAGCCGCAGTCGTGATGGAAAAGGAACTCGCTGAGGATTTGCGGCAGCAAGGTTACACCGTTACCGGCGGCCATTGATTGCGAAAGCGCCGCGTGCGTTCGCGTTGACGCAACGGTTCACCAAGCCGCCGCTTTGCCGTGCAGCCGTGGATCGTGCGCCCCCACCAAAGCCTTCCCGCGTGGGTCCGTTGCGACGGCCTGCGCCGCGCCAAGTGAGTTGACGATCTTCAACTTGTGCCCACGCCGCTCCAGTTCGCGCAACACTTCGTCGCCGATTTTCTTTTCGATCATCAACTCGTCCGGCTTCCATTGGTGATGAAAACGCGCCGTCGCGAGCGCGGATTCCAAATCCATCCCGAAGTCGATCGTGTAAACAATCGTGAGCAAGGTCTGGCTGATGATCGTGGGGCCGCCGGCCGCGCCAACGGACAGGATCGGTTTGCCGCGCTTGAGCACAATCGTCGGACTCATGCTCGACAACGGCCGTTTCCCAGGTGCGATGGCGTTGGCTTCCGCGCCGACAAGTCCGAAAAAATTCGCCGCGCCCGGCTGCGCCGAAAAATCATCCATCTCGTTGTTCAACACGACGCCAGTCCCGGGCACGACCACTTTTGAACCGTAGGTCGTATTGATGGTCGCGGTGCAGGCGACCCAGTTGCCGTCCGCATCCGCGGCAGAAAAATGCGTCGTGTGCTTGCCGAAGACGTCCTGCTGCGCGCGCTCCGGCTCGCCGTGATCGGAAACGAGCGAAGCGCGCGCCAGACGAACTTGCCGGGCAAGTTTCGCCGCGTAATTTTTCGCCACCAGCCCGCGCGGCACGGGCACAAAGTCGGGATCGCCCAGCCAATGGGCGCGATCAGCGAACGCGAGCTTCATCGCTTCGGTCACGACATGAACGAAGTCCGCCGAACTTGCGCCCATCGATTGGAGATCGAAGTGTTCGAGGATGTTGAGGATTTGCGCGACGTGGACGCCGCCGGAGCTGGGCGGTGGAAAGCCGATGATTTCACAGCCGCGATACGTCGTACGGATCGGTTCGCGCGACTTCGCGCTGTATTTTGCAAAATCGCTCGCTGTGAAGAGGCCCCCGTGACTGCGCATCCACGTTTCGTTGTCACGCGCAAATGCACCGCGATAAAACCAGTCCACTCCTTGTTCGCCAATCGCGCGATAGGTCTTCGCCAAATCTGCCTGCTTGAGCCAGTCGCCGACGGGACGGGCGTCGCCATTTTGTGTCAGGAAAATTTCTCGCGCAGAATCGAAGCGCCGCAAATCTCCAACCACACTGTTCAGCCGCGCGAAATAGCCGGGGTCAATTTGAAATCCGTCTTCCGCGATCTTAGCCGCCGCCTCGATGATTTCGCGAAACGGTAATTTGCCGTAAAGACGAGACGCCTGCTCGTAGGCCGCCAGCGCGCCGGGCACCCCGACCGCCAACGCACCTGTCTGGCTGAGTTGTGGATCCGCTTTACCGTCGCGCAAATACATGTCGCGCGTCGCCGTAGCCGGCGCGGTTTCGCGACCATCAATCGCGACGATGCGTCCATTCGCGCGACGAATGAGAATAAAGCAGCCTCCACCGATTCCTGAATTGAAACCGTCCACCACGCCGAGCGTCAGCCCTGCAGCAACGGCGGCATCGACAGCATTTCCTCCACGCCGCATCGCGCGCAATCCGGCTTCGCTTGCCAGCGCATGAACGGTTGCGATCGCACCTTGCTTGCCAGCAGCGGAATCGGCCTTGGCTCCGTCACCGGAAAAAATCAGCAGGCAAAATGCCAGAGCGCCGCAGAGTTTGCGCGCTACTTGCATCGGAAATTGAGTTGGAAGTCTGCTCGCTTTTCTCCGGCGACTGAAACCTGGAAAAGCCACCGCGCGAAATGCAAGGGCGAGCAGGCCGCTCATTGCGGTGGCGGCGTCTGAACATTGGGGAATTTCTCGGCCCCTTCGGTCTTGGGGTCGATGTTTTGCAGCGTGGCGGGAATTTGAAGGAGAACCTGCTGGTCCGTGTCATTCATTAACGCTTTGATCGCCGGGAGCGCGGACTTCGCCTTGGGGCCGATTTCTCCCAGCGCGTGCAGGGCAAGCCGGCGGATCAGCGCGTCCTTGTCTTTCAAAGCTTCAACCAGCGTCGGCATCGCCGGCTCTGCCTTGGGGCCGGCTTTGGCGATTTCCACCAACGCTTCTTCGCGCGCGACCTGGTCTCCGGTCTTGAAGCGGGTGAGTTGCGCTTGAATGTCGATCTTCGGCGAACTGGAGCAGCCAAACAACATGGCCAGCGCCAGAGCGAGCGGGAATTTGAGGAGTTGCGTTTTCATATTTGACCGTAAACTATCGTTAGCGCTCGCCGCCTTTCAATTAAAAACGCGGTGAGCAATGCCACGGCTGGCTACGCTGCAAAACCAATCAGCCTACTTCGCCGGATACCGCCACACCCAATCGCCGCGCTCGACTTCTGCGGCACTCGCTGGCCGCTTGCCAACCTTGGTGACGCCATTGTCATCCACGCGGTCGATGCCAACCGAGTAGAGTACGAAGCTCCCGTTATCGGTGCGGTGATACTTCAACGGCTGGCCGGTCATCAAATCAACCGGGCTGGATTTGGCGAAGCGCGGCACGAGCGCGTCGAGCTTGTCCGGGAATTGGCCGTTTGCGAGCCGGTAGCGTTCGAGCGCGCACGCGGTGTGCGCCAGCGTAACGGCGCTTTGCGCGCGATAGGCTTTGGAAATCCCTCGGCCAACAGCAGGCGCGAGCATTCGGGCGAGGATTTTGTACATGGTGAACGACGAGCACTCGCTCAACATCTGCGCGTCATCGAGCAACGCAGGCGCGGCGCTCGTCGGCGAGATCACTTGTTCCTGGGCCAGCATTTTGTCGTAGAAGCGGTTTATCGAAACCAAGTTTTGATAAAGCCAGCCGCGTGGCAGCGCGATGAAAACTCCAGCCGCAGGGATCGCGCGCGATTCGCCAGTCAAACCAACGCTGCTTGCGAACGCGTCCACGTCGCGACGCAGCGCGGCGGGATCCGCGATCCATTTTTCAACGCTCGAATTGCCGACCGCACGCTCCACGCGGATCGCTTTGAAGTAGTTGTCGATGAAATCGAATTGCTCCAACCATTGCTGAAACGAGGCAAGCTGTTCATCGCTCCAGCGATGATCGGCCAGTCCCTCCCAAAGCGGTTCCAGCGCGATCGAATGGACAGCAATCCGAACGAGCATCGAGATGATCTGAGAGTCGCGCACTGAATCACCGAGACGCCAGGCCAGCTCGATGTCCGCCTTGGCTTTCTCCGTTTCACCGTTCGCCAGATAGGCGGCCGAGCGAAGCTGGAGCACGAGCGATAGCTGCTTGAGGTGCGCGAGATGCGGCAACAGAGCTTCAAAGAGTTCCTCGTAATGGACGGGAAATCGCGCCTTGGTCCGCAGCCGCGCCGCTTCGTGAAGTTCATTCAGTTCCGGATCAAACTTCGTCAACGCCAGCAACACGTCGGCGGCGGGAGTTTGCGGCGCGGCGCTGATTGGAAAAAGATTCGTGCTGCGATAGTACTCCTGCCACGCCTTGAGATCGAAGCGCGTGGCCTCAACCCAACTGCCGCGGCCGTTGGCGAATTGCTTTTGCGGCGCGTCGGTGCGAATCCGTTGCAGACGTGGTTGCGCGTTCGTGTCCGCCCAGATGATGCCGTTTGTGCCGTAACGATAATCAAAGAACGATTTGAACAGCGGCGTCATTGCGAAATTTTCCTCGTCGCGCACGAGTGGCGGGATAATGGCCGCGACTTCCATCGGTTCGCCTTGGGCGATTTTCTCAGTGCGGTATTTCATCCACGCTCGCTTTCCGCGCCAGTTTTCAATCGCGCCCGCCAGGGCGAAAAGCGTGACGAGCACAAGCGCGACGAACAAAGCGGCGCGCACCGAGCGCCACGAAAACAGCCAGCGAAAGAAGCGTGTGACGATGCCGCGGCGCGGCGGTGAATCCGATTGAGTTGAGTCGGTCATAAAAATGTGCGGATTGATTTTGTGCGCTCACGACGAACCGCCGAGCGATGCTCGGCGTTCCAAGTCAGTGCTTTTTCTTCAGCCAGTCGCAACGCGCGGATTCCCCTCGCTGCGCGGGCGCGGGAAAAATCGTTTGGGCGGCTCGGCCGCCGGTTCATCCGGTTCGAGCGCGCGCTCGAGCGCGCGCCGTTGCTCGCGCAGCGCCAGCAAAACTTCCTTGCTGGGCGGTGGAGCCACCGCCACTCCGGACGAAGATTTTTCCGCCAATCCAAAATTCATCAGCACGATAAAAACCCAGACCGTGGCCAGGCCGGCCCAAACTTGCGGGCATGGCCAAAGCAATTCGCGCCACCACACAGAGCGGCGAGAGGCAAGGGGCGAGGGGCGAGGGGAGTTTTGTTCCGCTGCGACAAGGGCTGCGCGGAGAATCTGCTCACGCCACGCGTTGGGAATTTTTCGCAACCCTTGACGTTCAAGATTTTTTTCAAACTCGTCGGGCTTCATTTGATTTCTTCGTAAAGGGGACGCAGCCGCTCGCGCAATTTGTCTAGGCCGTAGCGATAGCGGCTGGCGGCGGTGTTCGGCGGGATGCCGAGCGCCTCGGCAATGGCGTCGAAGGTCAACCCCTCCCAAAGTTTCAGGTGAACGACCGCGCGTTGGTCAGCGGGCAACTCGGCGAGCGCGGCGGTCAACGCTCCCCGGAAGGACTGTGCGTCCGGATCCTGGCCGGGCGCGAAGAGGTTGACGAGTTCCGCGCCCAACCGATCGTGCGCTCGCTCGCGCGTCCCCCGGCGGCGCATGAAATCGACGGCGAGATTGTGCGCGAGGCGAATCAGAAACGCGCGCTCGCCGCGGACCGAAGTGAGTATTTGCGGTTGCCGCGCGAATTTGATGAAAAGTTCCTGCAACACGTCGCGCGTGTCCGCTTCGCTGCAGGTCAGGTTGAGCAGAAAAGCAAAAAGCGCCGGTGCGTGATCATCGTAGAGGCGTTCAAGATCGAGCGTCGCGGGCATCAGCTTTTCGGTAATGACGCGGCCGCCCGGAATTTTTGTCTAGCCAATAGCCTCTGGCGCATGATGGCTTTCACGCGACTCACGGAAATGGATCCCCACGGCCTCACACGTTCAGCAAACAAATGATGATGAGATGATCTTTCGGACAAATCGAGCGCATACAAATCCGTCAAAACTTCTCATTGGCAAATCCAATCGACCCGTTCATGTTCTTTTTAGTAAACAGGAAACCGAGCAAACCATAGTTGATGCTTCTGCCTCGAATTGAGCAGATGGATGGGAAGGAGAATTTTGTGAAAGCAATCGTCGCTGTCGGATTGTGCTTGTCCGCTAACATAGCTTTTGCCCAGGTCATAATTTATGATAACACGGCAGCAGCAAGTTATCAGACCAAGTTCGCTTCATCCGGGAACGAATTCGGCGACGAACTCAAGTTCGACTTGGGAACCACGCAACGAATCCTCACCCAAATTCAGATCGAATACTTTGCCAATTTAACCACTCTGGGCGACGACTTCGTCCGTTTCCGACTTTACATCAATGACGGTGCAAACGGTAGCAGCCTAAGTGGAGGGGCAACGATAGGTACCATGCCTGGACCGATCTCAGGGGGAACTCGACAGATTCCCAACCTCGCAACCACCGCTCAAAGCTTTTCGCCATCGGTTTCTCGACTGGCTCCAGGAACGCTCATTTACGATTCGGATGCGGACGCACCGGGTGGAATTCCAATTTTCAATGGGCACCAAACGACTTCTATCAGCAGCATGCAGATCGTTCTCCCCAGTGACGGTGTAACTTTGACGGCGCAGTTTAGCCTGAGTGGCAGTTTGAGTGAATCTGCCGGATTGGTAGTGTACAGTCCGCCCACGACTGGCAGCAGCACAGACGACTATTGGCAAAAGGATATTGGCGGGTGGACGCTTTATCGTGATCCAAGTGGAAGTCCGCAGTATAATTTCGGAGTGCGGGTCGTTGCCGTGCCGGAGCCTGAAAGTGTTGCGACATTATCTGCAGTTGCGCTGCTCCTTTACATTGCGCTGCGTCGATGTCGATTAAGTGCGCTTAACGCTCTCAGACACTCTATTTCTTGATCATTTCTACGGCATCGAGAAACTCCGGCGTCAATTCACTGCGCGGCACGGCCACGATGTGAAACGGTGACGTCAACGCCTGCGTTACCATCGCGCCCTTTGGAGGTGATTTGCGTTTCACAAAAATCTTCAAGCTGGTTTCTCCCGGTTCAACCTTCACAATTTCCACCGAGTAGCCGCCCGTGCGCTGTTGCCCCATTGCCACAAACACCACCATCTCTTTCGCAAAATCAATCGCCGGCGATTTGGCTTCGTCGCGTGCGCGTCCGCGGTGCGCCATCCACAGTTTCGCCCACTCGACGGCGTTGGTGACAACAACCTGCCTGGCTTCGGTGATTCCGTTGACGCCGCCTTTGGCAATAGTTCGCAGTTCCAATGGCTCCACCGCACGTGCCGACAACCACCCACTGCACGCGCTGATCAGCATCGCCAGCGACCAGACGAAACCATTCTTCATGCGTTTACTTTGCCTTGCTTTTGAACAATTGAAAGAACCGCAATGTCAGCGACAGTGCTTGCAAGTATGCCAGGGGCCAAGTTTTTGGCTTTGTTTGATTTCATAGGCCGATCTACTTTCGCGGCGTGCGCTTTGCAAGATTAACCAACGCAATGCGGCGAGTGATCCTCGTTGCCGGCGCGGTGTTCATCGCCGTTGCGCCGCCCTGTCTATCCGCGGCGGCCTACCTCGCTCCCTCGACGCAACGCATGGCCGAACGGTTGAAAAAAATCGAGGAGGATGCCGACCCGCTGCAAAATCCGTTTCTCAATCACCGCGCCGCCGCCATTTTCGAGCGACAGCTCCAGCAATTATTGCAGCAACCCGTCACCACCAACACTTCCGCGCGGCTCGTCGGCATGCGCTACAAGCTCGCGTACGAATTGCTCAACGCT
>JACPZS010000255.1 GCA_016195385.1 Verrucomicrobiota bacterium | reverse complement strand
TCGGCAGCTTGACGATCGGGATTAAAGTCGTAGTTTCGCCGCATGAATACCGCCTGTTTCATTTCGTCGTTCCCGGTTCCCATCGGCTTTTCGCGAGCAAACTGGTGTCGCCGGGTTTGCGCTCTCCTCGCGATGCTCGTCGTGTTCAATTTCGCTCCAAGCCATCAACTCCTCGCCGCGAGCGCTCAAGTGACCCTCGTGCGCGTGCCCAATGGCGGAATTCAACCGCAGGCAGTCGTGGACGAAGCCGGTGCCACGCATCTTATTTACTTCAAAGGCGAGCCGGGTGCAGGCGACCTCTACTACGTCCGACAAGACCCCGGCAAAGCGGCGTTCTCGCAATCGATCCGAGTCAACAGCGCTCCCGGCAGTGCAATCGCCGTCGGCACTATTCGCGGTGGACAACTCGCCATCGGCCGCAACCGCCGCGTGCATGTGGCGTGGAACGGCAGCCAAAACGCCAAGTCCCACGAGGGCGCGCCCATGCTTTACGCGCGCCTTAACGACACCGGCTCCGCTTTCGAGCCGCAGCGTGATGTAATTACCTTCACCTCTTGGCTGGATGGCGGCGGTTCCGTGGCCGCTGATGAAGCCGGAAATGTCTATGTGATGTGGCATGCGTTCAAACCCGGCAACACGGAAGGCGAAGCAGGACGCGCCGTGTTCGTCGCCCGCTCGGTGGATGATGGGAAAACTTTTGCAAAGGAAACCCTCGCGACGTCCGTTCCCACTGGCGCGTGCGGTTGCTGTGGCCTGAAAGCGTTCGCGGATCGTCAGGGGAATTTGCTGGCCCTCTTTCGCGCGGCTTCCGACAAGACCAACCGCGCGGAGACGATCCTGATTTCACGCAACCGCGGCACGGATTTTGAAATCGCGTACGCGCATCCTTGGAACATCGCCACCTGCGTGATGAGCAGCGCTTCCTTCGCGGCAACCTCGCGACGCACGCTTGGGGCGTGGGAGACGGAAGGACAAGTCTATTTCGCAGGCGTGGATGCAAAAACTCTTAAAGTAAGTTCGCCGGTCGCTCCGCCGGGAACCGGTCAACGCAAACATCCTGTCGCTGTCGAAAATGCGAAAGGCGAAACGCTTCTGGCGTGGACGGAAGGCACGGGCTGGCAACGCGGCGGCGCGGTCGCGTGGCAAGTGTTCGACGCGAGCGACAAGCCATCCGCTGAAAAAGGCCGCGCCGACGGCGTGCCCGTGTGGGGCTTGGTCGCGGCGGTTGCGAAGCCGGATGGCAGCTTCGTCGTGTTCTATTGAATCACCGATTGTGACACATGAGCGCGATAGACCTGATTGGAAACGCCGCTGCTGTTCGAGTCGCTGAATCAAAGGGCACACACGGATCTGTTTGTCCAGAGCGGCCGCGAACCCGACTCTTGATAAAAGATCCTCGAATTTAAGCTGGTGCCGCGGCGTAAGCCGAGTTGTAGTTTTCAGAGTTGAACCCAGCGCGCTTTGTCGCGCGAAACTAACATGTCGGCCAGTGGAAAATCGAATGCCGTGAACGCTTGCCCCGGCCCCATCAAACGCCGGGAGTTTTTGCGCATCGGACTGTCTGGCTTTGCTTCGCTCTCACTGCCCGGCTTGTTGCAGTTGCGAGCGAAGGCGGCGACCTCAAACCCAAAAGCAAGAACCGCCGTCATTCTCGTCTGGTTGCGGGGCGGCGCTTCGCATTTGGAGACTTACGATCCCAAGCCCGACGCGCCCAGCGAATATCGCGGCGTCTTCAGCCCGATCTCCACCTGCGTGCCCGGCCTGCAACTCTGCGAGCTGTTGCCTCGGCACGCGAAGATTGCGGACAAGTTCACTCTGCTCCGTTCCATGACGCACACTGGCGGCGGACATCCGGCCGGTTCTTTGCAAATGCTCACCGGCGACCCCGACGCGCAGGACAAGGAGAAACCCATCTTTCCCGACTGGATGACGGTCGCCAATTTTCTGCGCGCCGATCGCACCCGTCCGTTGCCGAATTACGTCGGCGTGAATCCGGTCATTCGCTACGACAACTTCACCATCGCCGGCTCGGCTTACGTCAATCCGGCTTACGGGCCTTTCACGGTCAACGGCGACCCGAACGATCCGCATTTTGAAGTCCCGAACATCGGCTTTCGGGATCAGGCGCAGGCGGAACGGACGAATGATCGCGTCCGCCTGAAACAGAGCCTCGACCGCCTGGACCGCGTGGTGGATGTGTGGGGCACGATGCGGGCTATCGATGAATTTGAATCACAGGCGTTGAACCTCCTCACCAGCCCGGCGGCGCGCGAGGCGTTTGACTTGAGCCGCGAGCCGGACCACATCCGCGACCGCTATGGCCGCCATCAATGGGGTCAGCAATGTTTGATGGCCCGCCGCCTGGTCGAGGCTGGCGTCGAAATCATCACCACGACTTTTGATGGGCCGCTATGCGGCCGGGTGCAAAACTGGGACGACCACGCCGTCAATCATCACGTGTTCGACGCGCTCCAATTCCGCCTGCCCTATTTTGACCAAGCGGTTTCAGCCTTGATCGAAGACGTGTATGCCCGCAGCTTGGACAAACGCGTGCTGGTCATCGTCACCGGCGAATTCGGGCGCACACCGCGCATTGAGAAAGTGGCCAGCAGCGGCGGCGGCGTGGCCAGCGGAGCGGCGGGCACCGTCCAGCCGGGCCGCGATCATTGGCCGCGCGCCTTCTCCCAGCTCTGGGCGGGCGGCGGCATCCAGACCGGCGGCGTCATCGGCGCGACGGACAAGCGCGGTGAGGACGTCGTGGCACGGCTCGCCACCCCGGGCGATTTTCTGGCGACCATTTACCGCCACCTCGGTATCGACGCCTCGCAAATCACCATTCCCGATTTCTCCGGCCGGCCCAACTCGATTCTCCCACGCGGCGCACCGATCCCGGAATTGTCGAGACAGAGTTGAACCCCCGGCGACAATCCTCATCATCGGGAACTCACACGCTAGGACGGCCGACAATACCCCTGTCGGGCTGTTACGCCAATGGTTATGCTGTCAATACCTTGTCCCGCCACCGCCGCACGCTCATCACATCGAAGCGCTCGCCCGTGAACACGATTTGCTTCACGGTTTTCTTGCCATTGTCACTCTCGCGTTTCAGGTAATCGCGAATCTCCATCCAACGAACCTCACCGTTCGAGTCCGCGATGACGAGGAACACCGGATAGGCTTGGTTCATCCAGTGCGTCGCGTGATGCTCATGATGGATCTGGAAAATCTCCGCCCCATCTTTGTGTCGCCTCCTCAAGTGCGAGTCGCCTGACTTCAGTTGCAAATAAAGTTTCTTCGCGGTCGGCTTGCCGTCGTCGTCCTTGAACTCGATCTCCATGTCCAGGCCGTAGCGCTTGGCGGAATACTCCTCGATGATCTGCCCCGCCAGCGCGACGGTGGAAATCACGTCGCCGACCAGCGCGCGATCCTTGCTCTCGTTGTCGAGCACCAGGTCCGACTCGGCCTGGAGCTGGCGGACGCGCTCCTTCACTTCGTCGCTGGCAAAGTACTGTTCCAGTTCATCCCACAGCGGCACGCGCTTTTCGCACTTCGCACACAGAATCGTCGGTTCCTCCGGCTTGACCTTCGCCGTCTTGATCTTCCCGGCCAAACCAGCTTCCACCGGCTGATTCGTGAGCCACGCGTTCAGCCGCTCCATTGCCACCTCGCGATTGCCCACCGGCGTGCCGCAGTGCGGACAGCAGTAATGACGCAACGGCACCATGTCCTGGCCTTTTTGCAAAATGTGCTCGTGGACGTAACGGCTGAGAATGATCTTCTCAGCGTCGGCGATCGCGGGATCGGCATAGACCACCAGTTCGCCCGAGCCTTCCGCGCGGCGCTCCAGCTTCACACCGAGTTGTTTGCCGGTCAGCGTTTTGAAGTCGGCG
Organism: Verrucomicrobiota bacterium; assembly: GCA_016195385.1. Lineage (GTDB taxonomy): Bacteria > Verrucomicrobiota > Verrucomicrobiia > Limisphaerales > JACPZS01 > JACPZS01. The sequence continues at coordinate 4,815 of JACPZS010000255.1, read as the reverse complement.
GCGTAACGCCAGAGCTGGTCCTGCTGGAACGGCTTGGTGTGATGCAACCGCACCACCATCGTGGCGTAAATCTCGTCGAGAAAGCCGTTGAACGAATAGCTAACCCTCCGGTGCTGTGAGTCGTTGCGAGATGTCGGCAAGCATCTTTTCGATTTCATCTTTGGCGGGTGATCGCAGTCCGGGGTCTGCTAGCGCGCGCTCTAGCGACTGCTTGGCTTCGGCCAACTTACCCAGTTCGCACTGTGCTTTGGCAATTCCCCAGTGATTACCGTAGTATTCGAGGGATTCCTTCCCGGCTTCCTCGAACGATTTAATCGCTTCCGGCCAACGCTTTTGATTTAGGTAAAAGATGCCGAGGGACGTGTGGAACATTGCCACATTTCCACCCTTCTCCTTTGCCCAATGCAGTGCTCGTTTGAAAGAGTCCTCGGCCTTTTTCGATTCCCCGAGATTCTGCAAGGCAATCGCCAGACCCCGATGGGCTAGTTGATGCCGCCGTTCTCGCGCAAGTACCTGCTCGAATTCGGCTTTGGCCTCCGCGAATTTCTCCAGCCGAAGCAGCTGTTCGCCAAAGGTAAAGTGGTAGCCCACCATTTCGGGATTCTTCGCAATAATCCATTGATGGTAAGGGATGCTCTCCGCTTCCAAGGCCGCCAAATCCGGGTGACGAAGAGCAAGGAGCAAGCTCATATATCCCGTGCAGACATCAAAATTCTCGGGATGATTCTTCAACCACTCCGCTGTCTTGACTGCGGCCTGCTTCCGCATCTCATCAAATTCCGGTGGCAGCTGCTGCACGAAGGCCAGATACTGCGTCCGCACTTCTGTATTCTCGTCGTGGCGTGCGAGCTAACTCTCTGTTGCGATTGCTGCGTTCTTGCGCTGCTCGGCAAACTCGGCTGGCAGCTTCATCAGAAAGGCCAAATACTGCGTCCGTACATATGTGTCATCGTCATGCGCGTCGAGCCAACCCTTTGTAGCGCTAGCCGCGTCCTTGCGCTGCTCGGCAAATTGGCCCGGCAAATTCGTCAGAAAAGCCAGGTATCGAGTCCGTACAACCGTATCATGTTCATGCCTCGGCATTGCGAGCCACTTCGCCGTCTCGGTGGCCGCCTGTTTCCGCAGTTGGTCGAACTGCTTCTCCGTCGGCAACTGCTGAATGAAGGCCAGATACTGCGTCCGCACGGAGGTGTCCTTATCATGGCGTGCGAGCCAACTCTCCGTGGCAGCTGCTGCGTTCTTGCGCTGCTCGGCAAACTCGGCTGGCAGCTTCAGCACGAAGGCCAGATACTGCGTCCGCACGTGGCTATCATCGTCATGGTCATCGAGCCATCGCCGTAATAGGCCAATGCGACCGATCATCTCCTGTTGAGGGGCTTGGGAAATGAGCCATGTCAAAAGAGTGGAGTTAATCTGCCAGCGCAGTTCTCCATCCAAACTGGCACATAGCCTAGAGATTATTTTCTCACAGTGTCTTTTTTCCGTAATCGCGCCAAAGAACTGAGTAGCCCGGTTCGGTGCGATAGAAAAATCTGCGTCGACGATCAGTGTGTTCAAATCGATACCCCTCGGGAAGGAACGCTCCTGCCGCTTGTCCGCAGAGAGATAATTCAACTGTAGGGCAGCGAGCCAACCGTCGCGCCCGGTTACTCGCTGCTGGAGCGAGAGAGACATCAATTGCGCCAATTCGCGTCCCCCGTTAATCTGCAGACTGGCTGAGAGCACACAGAGAGTGCGGGTTTCCACATTCTGCTCTTTGGCAGCGGCTTCCATCCATTGCCTCATCAGCTCGTTCGCGAGCATAGAGTCTGGATTGTACTTGGCCTTCGTCAGTGTTCCGGCTGCCACCGCTACATAAAGCATTGATGTTGGCGCGAGGAGAGTTGCCTCAGCAAGCAGGCGAATCACTTCTCTATCCAGCCAAGCTCCCGGACGCTTCTCCCACGCCACCGAAGCAATTTTCTGGTGAGCAGTGGAAACCAATTCACCAGCCGCCATAAAGAATGTGCTGGCCGGCTGAAAGATGCGGAAAATGCTCCAGCCGCCTTGTGCTTTGAGCTTCGCCAACGATGTGGGGACATCCAAGCCGCCCGTTCCCCCGCTCTGAGCCAAGGCTGCTTGCAATATTGGTAGCGGGCAGGGCGTGTAGGTCCGGTGCAATACGCAGACGAACCAAAATGCCCGCACCGGCCAAGGCAAATCTTTGAAAGACACGTCACCGCTAATGCCCTGGCCGCCGTTGAGAGTCTCCCAGAGGCGCTGCATGATTTCAGGAAATGGTTTCCCTTCCGCTGCTTCCGCGACCATCACCAGAAAATCATCGGGCAGGTTTTCGCTTTCGTTCAACGCGTGTCCATACAGGCGGGCGAGTGCTCGCTTCTCAGCCGCGCTCGGAGGATTAACCGGAAACGTGTAAACCTGCACCCCACGGAGCTCATGCTGATGGCTGTGATACAAGAAATCTGGCGTTGGGCTAATGACGGCGAGTTGCAAGCCCGGTTGCTTGAGATGCCGGAGGAGCTCAATCCACTCGGACTCCGCGCTCAACGGGTCGTCCAACACCAAGAGGACTGGACGGCCTTGCTGCGCGAGCGTTATGAGCTGATGAGTGTATAGCTCGACGCCGCCCGGCACAATATTGGCGAGATTGTGCCCAGCATCGGCCACCACGACTTCCCCCGAATCGATAAGTTGCGCAGCCACGCGGCGGACGAGCGTGGATTTGCCCGCTCCCGGCGGTCCGGTTACGAACAGTGCTGACAGACTGCCTGTGCCTCGCCGGAGTGGAGCGATCAGTCGCTCACGGACATCCTGCGCGAGTGCAGCTGTCTGGTCGCGCTCGACAAATTTCAATTGTTCATCCGCGCCGTGAACTACGTGATGCCATTCGGGTGCTTCAAACAAAAACTTCTTGCGTTCGACCCTGCGTGCATCGGCAAGGTGGATTCGGTCCACCACGGTGAACGGCAGGGGTGGAGCGTCCTTCTCCTTTGCGAACAAGGCCATGCGCACTTCGGCTGCGTCAATCGTATGCGGCGGTCGTTTGGGTAGCGTTGGCTCGTTCTGGTCGGACGCGTCGAAGGAGATAAGGTTTTCGTGGAGCAGGCGTCGCAGGCGATTGAGCGCGTCCTTTCGGGTCTCACCCCAAATGACGTTCCATGCCCCGAGATGATCCAAAGCTGCTTGCTCTGTATGGAGGAGCGCCCCCGCCGGATCGTTTAGAACTACTTCCTTGGGCACATGAACAAATTCCAAAGACTGCCAGAGCGCATCGAATAATCGCTCGTGACCGATTGAGTCCGCTTCGTTTTGCCATTTTGCCCGGTCCGACTGCGGGGACGGAACGGTGGCCAACTGCGATTTGAAATTGCCCCACACTTCGGCGCGCTCGGTTTCCTTTTTGAAACCGTGGATAAACCGTGGGTCGCAGGAAACCAAGCGGAAGCGAACTTGTGCGCGCTTCGGTTCTGGAGTCCATAGCCATTTGGGTGCAAAGCCAGACAAAACCTCCGCCAGTTTGGCTGGCGCTCCAATGTCGTCCACACGCTTGCACTGTGTGAAGCACACGAAGCCATCTCCGAGAAGCTCATCAAGGTCATCAGCCCAGTCGTAACGCAGTCGCCTAGGGTAGTCAGACAGGCCAAGCAGCGTTTGGCCCGTGCGCATCGCGGCAAGCCGCGCGACGGCGTATGCACGCTGGTAAGTTGTACCCACCCTCGCCACTGCGACCCGCAGGTGTTGCTTTCAACGTGATGAGTCGCTCCTCGGAAATGAAGAGATCCTCAGTCATAAAGGAATTGCGCCAGGGAGCCTTTGATGGGGGCGTCGTCGAGCCGCAGGGGAATGAAGCGGCGCTCCTTGTTCAGCGGGTCGCGAAACCGGAACGTGCCGGACTCCAACTGCGCCCAGTCCGAGCCGAACGCATTCGCCGACATGCAGAGCACCAGCACGCGCGAGTGCTCCAGCCCTTCCTCAATCAACTCGTCGTAGCGGCGCCTCGGCAGAGCGCCGCCATCTTTTTCCCCCGTCGTTTGGAATTCAGATGAGTTTGCGGCGCTCTGCCGAGACGCCGCTACGGGGAGTTCCCATTCATCAAACCACACCTTCAGCCCGTCCTTCCGCAACCGCTCCGCCACCGCGCGCACGACGGCCTTGTCCTTCGCGCTGTGACTCAGGAAAACGTCGTATTTCAAATAAATTGACATGGCCAGCAAGTGTCTCGGCTATCGTGAGCGATCGCTCTGCTGTCGATCGCGGCGGTACAAGGCTAGATACGCAGTAAAAAGCTGCCGGACCTCATGTTTTCGCACGCGACGCAGTTGACTGCCAAATAATGCGCACAAGATCAGTGACAAACCTGTAAGCAAGGCCAACGGCTTGCACCAGTCGGGTTTGATTAAATGGATTCCGAAAAAATTCATCGCAACGAGAAAACTTCCAACCAGCGTGATTGCGAGCCCTACTGCACCCGCCCAGAACATTCCTGCGAAAAGTCGAACCCGTGCCTCCAATTCCTGAGTGAATAAAAATGCGCTTTCGGCTTCTTGGCAGAGGACCATTTTCCAAAAATTAAAAATGTCGTGTAGTCGGCTTTCGTCCTGAGAGGCGGTTTCATTTGCCTCCTTTTCTGGAAGCAACAATCTTTCGTCCACTAGAACGCGGGGGTGAAGTCTGTCTCTAACAGGCCGCTGCAAAACCGGGTGATTTTGCCGGAATTGTTTTTTGGTCATGGCTAAATCCATTTCTGGTCGCTGCGCCGTGCGGGTTTTTGATCGGCAGTCACTCCGCTGGGCTGCTCCGACTGGAGCTTTCGTC
>JACPZS010000254.1 GCA_016195385.1 Verrucomicrobiota bacterium | reverse complement strand
CGTTGCGCGCGGATTTGACAGTCGCCGCGCCGGGAGCTCTGACACCTTGGGGCACGGCGGACGATTTGCTGGTCACGGCCAGCTGGCGTCCGGCGTTCACGACCAATCGTCTCGCCGACGCGGAGATTCGCCTTCGCGCCGGCCAGCTCAAGACGGATTGGGGCATCGTCCAACACGGCCATCTGACAGGGAAATTTTCTTTTGCGGCAGCCGAGCCGATGCCCGTCAGCGGTAATTGGAAACTCGAACTGGCCAGCGCGCAGAGCGAGTGGGGCAGCGCGCAGAATATTTTGCTAACCGGCCTGCTGGGAAGCGAAGATTCCCGCGAGTTCGCGTCCCGCCGCAAAATTCGACTTGCTGGCGCCGCGGAAAATTTGTTGACGAAATGGGGCCGCGCGCAGCAGGCCGAGTTCAAACTTGAAGCCGACCAGGCCGCGACGAATTGGGTTCCACGCGCGGCCGAAGGCACCTTAAGCCTCCGCAAACCGCAAACGGATCACGGCACGGCCGAGCAGGCACAACTCAAAGTCCAGATGTCGCAGGCATCGACGAACATGGCCAGGCAAACCGATGCCAGTTGGGCCTGGTGGGGAAAACTGGAGCCGTTCGACCTTGATTGGCAGGGCGAATTCAACGACGTGTCCTTGTCCAAGCTGCTGTTGCAAAAAATTTCCTTTACCGGCCGGTGGCGTGCGCCCGCGCTCGAGATTTCCCAACTCAAAGTGGATTTGTTCGAGAGACATCTCGAAGGCGCGGCGCGGCTGGACGTCGCCACGCGCCTCGCGCAAGCGAACGCGAAATTCGATTTCGATGTTCACCGGATCGAGCCGTTGCTGACCACCAACGCCCAGCGCTGGATGCGCCGGCACGAATGGGTGACGCCTCCTCTCGTCGAAGCCGAGGGCCGTTTGCGCCTGCCGGAGTGGACAAATCGGCATCCCGACTGGCGCGGCGAGGTCAAACCGACAATGTGGCTGGCCGGCAAATTTTCCGTCGGCGAAGCGGCGTTCCGCACGATCCCGATTCAATCGGCCGAGTCGCACTTCGGCTATTCCAACTCCGTCTGGCGCTTGCCCGACCTCGTGGTCACGCGGCCCGAAGGCCGGATCGATTTGAACATCGTCCATTCGAGTCGCACCGAGGAATATCAAATCGATCTCCAAGGCACGGTGGATCCGAAATCCTTGACGCCGTTCTTTGGCGAGGAACATCAAAACGCGCTCGATGCGTTTGAGTTCAAAGCGCCGGCGCACGCGATCGGCAGCATCTGGGGGCCGTGGACGGAAGGCAAAGGCTCGATTGCGGGCACGATCCAATTGACGAACTTCACGTTTCGGGGCGAACCCTTTGACGATTTGACCGGACAGGTTTTCTTCACGAATCAATTCGTCCGGGCCAGCGATGCCACAGCGCATCTGGCCAGGGGAACAGTGAGCGCGCGGGTCGCAGAGTTTGACACGCAAACCAAGCGTTTGTGGCTCACCAACGCCCACGCGAGTGTGAATCCGCTCGCCATCACGAAAATCATCGGGCCGAAAACCACGCAATTGCTCGAACCGTATCAATTCGAGATCCCGCCGGAAGTGGACATCAACGGTTCGCTGCTCGTCACCAAACCGCCGCGCGCCGATCTGAGTTTCGAGGTGACAGGAGGCCCGTTTCGGTGGCGACGTTTCCGCCTGCCGCAGCTCACCGCCGCGTTGAAATGGCAGGACGACTCGCTGACGATTTCCAATCTGCAAGGGTCGTTTTACAAAGGCCGACTCAATGGTGACGCCCGCTTTGATTTTCCGAAAACGAATACGACGGATTACAGTTTTGCTGGGCGCGCGTCCGGCGTGGATCTCCGGCTTTTGATGAACGACATCGCCACCGCTACCAACAAACTCGAAGGCTTGGTCGATGGAGAATTGACCGTCACAGCGGCCACGACGGACGAGCCGCGAAGTTGGCAGGGCTTCGGCCGGTTGCATCTGCGCGACGGGCTGATCTGGGACATCCCGGCCTTCGGCCTTTTTTCACAACCGTTGAATGCGATCCATCCCGGCCTTGGCAACAGCCGCGCGGATGAGAGCGCCGCCACGTTCACGATCACCAACAGCGTCATCGACACCCGGGATCTCGAAATCCACGCCTCGGCGATGCGCCTTCTTTACAAAGGCACCGTGGACTTCAAGGGGAATGTCAACGCGGTGGTCGAAGCAAAAATTCTGCGGGATATGTGGGGCTTGGGACCGATCTTCAGCGTGGTATTGTCGCCGTTGACCAAGATGTTCGAGTACCGCGTCACCGGCACACTCGCGCAGCCGAAGAAGGAGCCGTTGTTCATTCCGAAATTTCTGATGATGCCGCTCCATCCGTTCCGCACGCTCCGGGATCTGTTCCCCTCGAATCCCGAGTCGCCGCCGAAAACTCCTGTCGTCGCGCCGGATGAGGGTAAATAGCCGTGTCACCGCGCCCTCCTACTGGCTCGCGTAGTAGGCATCGACTTTGGCGGCGACGTCCTTGTAGCCGATGTCGGTTTCGTAAATCAGCTTGAACTGTTCGATAGCTTCCTCGCGTTTGCCCATTTTTTCAAACACGGCACCCAGCGCGTAGATGAGTTCCTTGCGCTCATCATCGAAGCCGACTTTTTCCTTGATGGCATTTTGCAGTGTGCGCGCCGCCAGATCGTTCATGCCGCGGCGGGCAAAGCATTGGCCGAGATAACTGAGCGCCTGAATGCGACGATGGGGATTCGCCTGGGCCTTTTGGAATTCCTGAATCGCTTCGCTGATCTTTCCAGCGTTGAAATACAACTGGCCCAACTCGAAGCGAATTTGCAAATCGTTGGGATAGCGTTCCGCACGATTGCGACATTCAGTGATTTGATACGCCTGCCGCTCGGCCTGGATGCGCGCGCTTTGATCGGCGTAATCCAACGCATTTGGATCCAAAGCTGCGCGCGCCTGCTCGAATTTTTTTGTCGTCGTTTCCGCGATGGCACGCTCCAAAGAGGCATCTGCTCCGCCTTCGGGGCTGGCAATTTTTTGGTAATACTCCAACGCTTTGTCGAAATCCTTTTTCTGTGAATACAACTCGGCGAGCGAGCGAAGCAGCTTGAGATTTCCCGGCTCACTAGAAAGCCGCGCTTCGTGTTCGCGGATCAGTTTGTCCGCCACGTCGCCTTCTTTCACCTGGCGGTTCTCCTGTTCGAGCGACACAGCCTCCTCTTTGTCGCGCAGCATGTCGCGAAAGGAGCCTTTGCCGTCCGCAGCGGCCTCGTAGCCGCCTTCCTGCATCGTACGGCTGGCGGAAAGATTTTTGAGCGCCTGGGCAATTTCGGGATCCGCCGGGTTGGCGCGGAGCAGCTCGGTGATCAGCGCCTCCGCTTTTTCCACCTGGCCCGCTTGGGCCAACGCGGACCCATACTTCAACGTGACCTCACGATCTTTAGGGTTGTTCTTCAGCACGATTTCCAGTGAGAGCGCGGCGGTCTTGGGGAAATCGGCGGCGAGGGCGGCGTCGGCCAGTAGTTTGTGAGCGCCGTTGTTGTACGGATCGCCGGTGAGAATATGCTCGGCTATTTTTAGGGCTTCGAGCGGATTTGAACGCAGGGCAAGCTGTCCTTTGGCCAGCATGGGATTTGCCGAGCCGAGCATCTTTCGGAAAAAGCTGGTGGCTCCGCCTGCTTTGCGGAGTTGCGCTGCGCGCAGGGCCTCCCGGCTTTCAAAACAGGCCGGCTCCTTCTCCACGACAACTCCCAAGAGGGAAATGGCGTAGTCAAAATTGTTTCGCTGCAGGGCGGCCAGCCCTTTTTCGTGTTGTTCCCGTAAGACGCGTGGGATTTGTGCTAGTTTCTTTTCAGGCATGCTCGCTATTTGGACAACAGTGACTGCTCGACGACACGAAAAATCCCTCCATTATTGTGCCTGCGGCGTTTTGCGCTTCGCTGGGACATTGGCGAAGGCGCGCTCAACTCGTACGCATCGGCATGATGACATAGAGAAAAGGCCCGTTTACTTTTACCACTCCGGGACTTAATTCGTCGATCAACTCAAAAAACACTTCATCGTTGTCCAGCGCCTTCAATGGATCCATCAAATAGGCCGGGTTGAACGCCACAGCGAGATCCTTCCCTTTGTAGTTAATTGCCAAGCTCTCGCGGGCTTCGCCGACTTCAGGTGTGTTGGCGGTAATCGACAAGTTGTTTTTGCCGAAGGTCAATTTTACTGAGTTCGACTTGTCGCTCGTCATGATCTCAGCACGCCGCAACGCATGGAGAAATTCTTCCCGTGCCAAAGACACGCGCTCTTTGCACTCGCCGGGAATTACCTGCCGATAGTTTGGATAGTTTCCGTCAACGAGTTTGGAAATAATTGTGATGGGGAAGCTTTTTTCTTCGGTCAGTTGAAATGCCGCCTGATTCTCGGTGAAGCGAACTTCCACTTGGCCGCTTGCTTGAAGCAACCGGGTTAACTCATTGATAGCTTTCGTCGGGACGATGAAATCTCCTTGGTCGGTCGCAGCAATGTCAACATCTTCATCGACCAAAGCCAGACGGCGTCCATCTGTCGCAACGAGGTGAATTTTATGCTCCTTCAAGCTAAACAAAATTCCGTTGAGCACGTAGCGAGTTTCATCGGTCGAGATCGCGAACGAGGTTCTGCGTAACATGCTCTTCAACTTCTCCTGCTCGACAATAAGCTTCCGTTTTTCCGTAAATTGCGGCTGCGGGGGAAATTCCTCCGCCGACAATCCATTAATTCGATAGAAGGATGCTCCGGCACGCAAGGCACAGACTTGTTTGTCGTCGATTTCAAATTCGAATTCTGGATTCGTCAACTCGCGGCAAATCCCAAACAATTTCTTCACCGGCAAAGTCGTTGCACCTGCGGCCAGCACTGTCGCTTCGACCGAACAAGTGATCGTGACATCCAAATCCGTCGCCGTCAGTTGGAGGCGATTGTCGCCAGCCTGCAACAAGACATTCGAGAGGATAGGGAGTGTTGTCCGCGTACTGACCACATTCTGAACGGCTTGCAGTCCATTGATGATCTGTTCTTTGGCGATGACGAATTTCATGAAGCTTTTAATAGTAATCTGTTGAAGAAATAAAAAGTCATCTTATTAAGCCGTGTGAATAAAGGAAACAAACAGAGGTGTCAAGGATGGCTCAAGGAGTTATGCAGAAACTAGTCGGTGAAGTGGCGGCCGGTCGGTAGCGGATGTGGACGAGCTTCGCGAAGATATTAACAACTGGCACAAACAATTAACCGAGTATCCAGCACTTATCGGGGAGTTCGTGACCGTTCAATAATGGATGGCAAAAGTTCCGTGACACGGGTTACTTCCGTAGCTGTCGATGCGCGACCAAGAGAAAAGCGGATAAACGAAGCGGCCAATGAAGCTGGCACCCCCATAGCCAACAAGACGTGTGAGGGTTCAACCGAACCTGCGGAACAAGCCGAGCCACTTGAAGCGCAGACGCCTTCCAAATCCAAGCCGGCCAGCAGACCGATGCTGTCGCAGCCAGCCACTGTGAAAGAGACGGTATTCGCTAGACAAGCAGCGGCAGTGCGGCGTAAGCAAACGCTTGGCATGGTAGAAAGCGAAACGACGAGTTGTTGTGTCAAGGCGCTTAATTGTGCTGTAGGGAAAATGGGGTTTTGCCAGTGAGTTTCAATCGCGAGGGTTAAGCCAGCGATCCCGGCTAGGTTTTCAGTCCCGGCGCGCCGTTCATTTTCGTGCCCGCCACCAAAAAGGATGGGATCTGGCAGCAATGGTGCCCGGACAAAAAGCGCGCCGGTTCCCTTTGGTCCGTAAAACTTGTGGCCACAAACCGAAACCAAGTCGGCTTTGAACTGGTGCATCGAATGAAATGGCTCTTTGCCGAACCACTGGACGGCATCTGTGTGAAACAAAACCTTGCGCTCGCGACATAGCGCCCCGAGTTCGGGCACCGGTTGGATCGTCCCGGTTTCATTGTTCGCGGCCATGATGGAAACGAGTGTCGTGTCGGCACGGATGGCTTTCGCGAGATCGCCGACCTCAACCAAGCCGTTTGAATCGACCGGCAGATAGGTGACTTCAAATCCTTCTTTTTTGGCAAGGTAATCGAAACAGTGGAGCACCGCGTGATGCTCGGTCGGCGACGTGATCAGATGCCGGCCCTTGGCGCGCAGCAGCCTCGCTGTGCCAAAGATCGCCAGATTGTTGCTCTCGGTTCCACCGCTGGTAAAAATCACTTCACTGGGCTTGCAGCGCCACACGACGGCGACGCGGTCGCGCGCGTCATCCAACAGCGCCCGCGCGCGGCGGCCGACGTGATGGACGCTGGAGGGATTTCCGTAAATCTCGTTGAGAAACGGCAGCATCGCCTCACGCACCGCCGGAGCGAGCGGGGTCGTCGCATTGTAGTCGAAATAAATTGTCCGCACACCGCAACGATTAGGTCACGCGGCGAAAATAGACAACCTCAACCGAATTCGAGCGGACGGGAAGTTAAGCGGATAAAACCGGTCGTCGCTTGAGCCAATCCGTCGTTTGCTCGTACGCGTGGGCGATTTTGAGAATGGTCGCTTCGCCGAACGGATGGCCGACGAGTTGCAGGCCGATGGGAAGTTGCGGCGACGAGTTCGTGAAGCCGCAGCGCAGGCTCACACCGCAAATTCCGGCGAGATTGCACGAGATAGTAAAGATGTCGGAGAGGTACATCTGCAGCGGGTCGGCGGATTTTTCGCCGACTTTGAACGCCGCCGTGGGCGTGGTCGGCGACACGATGGCATCGACCTGCTCAAACGCCTTCAGAAAATCCTGGCGAATCAACGTCCGCACTTTCTGGGCGCGCAAATAGTAGGCGTCGTAGTAACCGCTGCTGAGAACGTAAGTGCCAAGAATGATTCGGCGCTTGACCTCCGCGCCAAATCCCGCGCCGCGCGTGTTCGAATAAAGCGAAACGGGATCGCTGCCGTCCACGCGAGCGCCGTAACGAATGCCGTCGAAGCGGGCGAGATTCGCGCTCGCTTCGGCGGTCGCGATGATGTAGTAGGTCGCCACCGCGTAATCCGAATGCGGCAGGGAAATGTCGATCAACTCAACGCCGAGCTTTTCCAAATGCTTCACTGCGGCGTCCACGGCGTTTTTCACGTCTGGATCGAGGCCACCGATTCGGTATTCCTTCGGCAAACCAAGCTTGAGACCCTTGACGCTGCCATCGAGCGCGGCGGCGTAATCCGGCACCGGCTGGGGCAGGCTCGTTGAATCGCGTGGGTCGAGTCCGCTGATCACGTTGAGCAGCATCGCTGCATCGTGGACATTTTTCGTGAACGGGCCGATTTGATCGAGCGACGAAGCGAAGGCGACCAGGCCGTAGCGCGAGACGCGGCCGTAGGTCGGTTTCAAGCCCACACAACCGCACAGCGCTGCCGGCTGGCGGATCGAACCACCGGTGTCCGACCCGAGCGTCGCGAGGCATTCGTCCGCCGCGACCGCCGCAGCCGAACCGCCGGAGGAGCCGCCCGGAATGCGCGACGTGTCCCACGGATTGAGCGTGGTAAAGAAAGCCGAATTCTCCGTCGAACTGCCCATCGCGAATTCGTCCATGTTCAGCCGGCCAAACACAATGGCACCGGCGGCGCGCAGCCGTTCGATGACTGTGGCGTCGTAGGGCGAGATGAACTTGCCGAGAATTTTTGAGCCGCAATTGAGCGGCTGATTCTTGACGGCAAGCACGTCTTTGACCGCGATGGGGACGCCGAGTAGCGGTTGAGTTTTGAAATCCGTTCCGGCGGTGATTTGCCGGTCGGCGGCGTCAGCTTGCGCGAGCGCGTCGGCGGCATCGTAACTCAGGAACGCTTTGACCCGTCCATCGACGCGCTGGATCTGATCAAGGCAGGCCTGCATCGCTTGGCGGGTGGAAACTTCGCGACGAGCGAGGCGGGCGGTCAGTTCGGAGATGGTGAGCTGGTTGAGCATCGGCGGAGAAAAAATCTTTGGCGACGAAGGAGCGAGAAAACGGCGGCCGTCACTCCACAATCTTGGGCACCACAAACAGCCCGTTCGCTGTGGCCGGCGCGTTTTGCAACGCTTCCTCGTTCGACAGGCCGGGGCGGATCTCGTCTAGCCGCGTGACGTTGAAAAGCGGGAAGGCGTGCGCCGTCGGCTCGACGCCGCTGACATCGACGTCTTTAAGTTTGGCGATGTAGCCGAGGATGTGGCTGAGTTGGGCCGCCAGATTTTTCTCTTCGTCCGGCGAGAGTTTCAGGCGGGCCAGGTGCGCGACGTATTTGATGTCAAAATCTTCGGAAGCCATGCGGGGTAACTTGGGAAAAAATTTCAACCACAGCGGCCGCCGGGTGCGGTTCGCCATTCAATCCTCATCGAACTTGCGGGTGTTGAGGGCCTCCAGTTCGACCAACGCCTGCGCGGCATCGCTCCCTTCGGCTTGCACGCGCAGCCGGCAACCCGGGCCGGCGGCGAGCATCATCAGGCCCATGATGCTTTTGCCGTTCACTTTCTCGCCATCCTTTTCCACGAAGATCTCGCTTTCAAACTTGCTGGCGATCTTCACAAACATGGCGGCGGGACGGGCGTGAATGCCCAGGCGATTGGCCACCACCAAGTCTTTGGCCAGAGAAAAATCTCGTTCGGATGTTTTTTTTGCCGCGCTCATCGGTCGAACCGAAGGATGCGCTGACCTCGCTGATTTTGCCAGCGATTTGTTCAGAGCGGCGAAGTTTTCGCCATCTTCGCCAGCAGCCGCTCGTTTAATTCGCGCGCGGGATTGTGGCCGGAGGAGCGGAGCTTGATTTGAAACGCAGCGACTTCAACCAGCCGCGGAATATCCCGTCCCGGCTTGACCGGAATCGTAATGTGCGGAATGTCCACTTCGAGAATTTTGACGTATTCCTCCTCCATGCCGAGCCGGTCCACATCTGGCACATCGTTCCATGCCTTCAAGCTGACGACGAGATCGATGCGTTTCTCGTCGCGGATGCACTTGATGCCAAACATGGCCGCCACGTTGATGATGCCGATGCCGCGCACTTCCATGTGGCTGCGTGTCAACTCGGCGCTGCTCCCGATCACTTCGCGGCCATCGACGAGCACCACGCGCGTGATGTCATCTGACACGAGGCTGTAACCGCGCTCGATCAACGCCAGCACGCACTCACTCTTGCCGATGCCGCTCTCGCCGCGAATGAGCACGCCGACGCCGAGGATATCGACCATGCTGCCCATCTCGCTGCCATGCGGCGCGAACATCATCTCCAGCCGCAGCGTCGCCAGGTTGATGAACTTCATCGTGATGAGTGGCGTGCGGAAGATCGGCACGTCCGCCGCTTCCGCCGCGCGCAGAAACGCCTTGTCGGGTTCGATGTTCCGGCCAAAAACGACGCACGGGATCTTGTGGGAGAACAAAAGCGCATAGCGGCGTTCGCGCTCGGCGGCGGTCAGCGATTTCAAAAACGTCGATTCGGCGCTGCCGATGACCTGCACTCGTTTGCTCGCGAAGTATTTCGTGAAGCCAGCGAGCGCGAGACCGGGACGATTGACGGTGTTTTCGCGGATGAACCGTTTCAAACCTTTGGCGCCGGCGACCAATTTCAGCCCCAAGGCATCGCCATGCTGCACATAAAGTCGCTCGACCGTGACGGGATCGCGTTGCATGACCGCGAGCGTGAAATGCGCCGCGCCAAACGTAAAGGCGGAAACGAACCGGCCGCTGCGCCGCGCAATCAACGATTCAGTAATACGGCTACCGGAATGAACGCGGAGACGCCGAGGGCGCGGAGTGTCGCAGAGTTGTTTTCAGCCTGGGAACCACTGTTTCATACGATTGTTTTTCTTTTGTTTAGCGGAACTCTGCGGTCTTTGCGTCTCTGCGTTGGCTTGGAAACATTCGCCTCAACCTGGCGTGTCCCCTCGACGCGTTGCATGGCCGCGAGCGTGAAATGCGCCGCGCCAAACGTAAAGGTGGAAACGAGGAAGTGAAGCGGTGAAATTCAGGACACTTGCAAAGCAAAGGCAATGTCTTGATTCGTAAATGTGTCAACGATGCGGAAGGGCTTTTCCAAGCCTTGTCACCGGGCTTCGGCGCCGGTTGGTGTGCAAAATCAGCAGGTTGCGATAGTGCCGAGATGATCGAGCCATGCTTATCCGGTTTGTTGACAAGTTTGGTTTTTACGGAGCGCCGAGCATCGCTCGGCTTTGCAAATGGGCCTCTTCGGTGCCGAGCAATGCTCGGCGCTCCCTGATTTGGCAAGCAACCGGATAAGCACGGATCGAGCAAGTCACCGACGCATGTTCGAGAAAATCATTCTCGTCGCGAGGGGCGAGTGAACCAAGAGCGAACTCGCCGGCATCGGCGGCGTGGAATTCGCGCCGCGGATTTTTGGGCTGACCTTTTTGAGCAGAGCCGGCTCACGTTGGCTGCCACGGGGCGTCAGTAGGTGTTTCTCAAAAAGTAAAAAGCCTGTTGATCCACGGCCGTATCCACGAAACTTTTCAAAGTGCCGGCGGCATCCGTTTCGTCGGAAGCCAGCGCGACGGCCACCGAAGCCGCGCTGAGGTCGCTCTTTTTCCAGAGCGTGAAGGGCACCGGGCCGACCGTCCACGAGAGAGTCCTGGTCGCGCCGGTCGTGGCGATGCTTAGGGTGGGAGGAGTGACGGAGGTTTCAATCGAGACAACCCAAATCTCGGTCATGAAATTCGTCTGGCCGGTGGGGTCGATTTCGCGGTAGGCATGGGTGTCGGGGACACTGACGTAAGAACGGGCCTGGTCGAATGGACTCGACGTTGCCTCGACCTTCTCTGGCCAGGCAGAAACCACGTCAGACGCTGCGACTTGTCTAAATTGGCCACTTCCAATGACGTTGCCATTCGTAAGCGAAATAAAAGCACCCGTTTCCGCCGGAGAAAATGATAAGGTATATCGGTCTGAGAAAGGACTTGGCCGAGCGGTCACCGAGAACCCTGCATCTCCCACAGAATAAAGAATGTTTGTAGAGGCTCCACCCGCTTTAACAGCTTGCTGAAATACTCTCGGAAGATTTGAACACTGGCGAAACGGACGGGTCAGAGAACCATGCGTGGAAAACCTCAAGCCCAGCCGGAGTTTCTGACGACCATCAACCTGAACCAGCGTGTCCCCGCCGACCAT
>JACPZS010000027.1 GCA_016195385.1 Verrucomicrobiota bacterium | reverse complement strand
GGCATCAAAGCGAATTGATACCGCCAGACCGCCGGCATCATCTTCAGGCGAATTGATTTTCGAGCCGGAAGACAAGCGCGCAAGCGACTTGGCCAACATTGAGGAGGAATCGGCGAGCAAGCGGGAGCTGCTCAAGGCCGATGTGTTTGTATTAATTACCATAAGACTCTTTCCGTGAGTCAAACCCCTTGCGGGGCCGGATATTTACGGCATCCCTGCCGTTGGTAAATTTTTTCAAGGGCATTTACCATGTTTGCCTGCTGGCTTTTAAGGCAACCAGCAGCCTTGTCCATAGGACGCACAACATATTGGCAGACCGGCACCCGGATACGGAACGAGGGAGACTCATTCCGGAGAGGCCCTGATACTCTCGCGTAACCGTTTGCCGCCGTTGGCTCTTGAAGGCTGCCAACCGCCCGTCTTGCGACACGAGATTTTTCGGCAGAAGGGAAGATTACTTAAGAATATTTTTGCGTGCCGTGAAAGAACTCCGTTTCCGCCTGCTTTCGAAGTTGTTGCCGCCGCGGCTTTCTTCCGTACAGCACTCGCCCCTTTGTTTCGTTTGTCGGATTTAATGGCAACTGACGTGGCCGTCCGCAGTCACAGAAAGAGTCGGGCTTAAGTAAGGAATTCCCAGAGACAGTCCGCGAAGGATAAGCATCGCCGCCATCAGCAACAGACAAATCGGAATGAGTTTTTCCAACTTGAACCGCAAAACGACTTGGAGCCGCTTGCCAGCTAACGCCAGACCGAGCATCAGGGGCACGGTTCCCAAACCGAACGCGAACATATATCGGGCGCCGCCGACTACATCACCGGCCGCAAGCGCTCCAGCGGAGGCTGCATATACCAACCCGCACGGGAGCAGTCCGTTCAGAACACCGAGCAGGAGCAACGAAACCAGTGAGCGCTGCCGCAGCAGACGACCAAGGCCGGCTTTAAGCAATCCAACCATCCGCGCGACTCGCAATGTTGCCGGAAAATTTGAGGAAACAAACAGGCCAGCCAGAATGGAACCGCCGGCAACGATCGAAACCCAGCGCTGCCATCCGGCCAGAGCCAGCGTGTGCCCCAGAGCGCCCAAAAGCGCGCCGAGAGTGGTGTAAGTGATCAGCCGGCCAAATTGGTAAATTCCTCGTCCGAGCACGAACGGCCAATTGGCAGAACTTGTCACCGGCAAGGCCAGCACGAGCGGGCCGCACATGCCGGCGCAGTGCAGGCTGCCGGCGAGGCCGAGCAGGAAGGCGGTCCAGAGTTGCATGTTACTTCGCGTTGCTCGGCGCGGCGGTGAGGCCGGGACTGGCTTCATCGACGACAATCACCTGTTCGAAAAAGTAATCATGCTCCGCCGCCCTCCACTGGACGCGAACTTTCCAAAAGCCGCCGCGAAGCGTTTCCGTGCCGATGCGTTGTCGTCCCGCCGCATCGACGGCCAGAGGAACCTGGAAGTCGAGAGAAGCGTTGGAGGGGCGGTAGAAATGGATTAGTCCGGCGGGTCGAGGCGCGCGATGGGCGGCGGGCAGGAGCAGTGTGACTTCGCGGTTCGTCGCATCGTAGTTGATGGCAACTTGGCTTCGTATGGCAGCAGTGCGGTTCAGGCGGTCGAGTTGTCCCTGATAGTGAACCTCCTCCTCGTAATAGTCTCCGCGGACGAGATCCGTTCTTTGTCGCACGGCGAAAGTTATCCATGCGGCCAGCGCGGCGGCGAAGATGACGAACCAGGCGATGATGGCGTGGGGCCACAGGTTGCGGGAGGGTTTGGCGGTGGCGGAGTTCACGGGAATCATTTGCGCGGGCCGACGAAGCCGGTGGTCACGGTTTCGAGAAGTTTGTCGTTGGCATAGACGCCGAGCTTGAGCTTGGTGCTGTTGCCGGTGAGCACAGCGGGATCGAGTTCAATCAGCACGGAGGTTTGCGCGAGATTCTCCTTCGGCACGATGAACGGGCCGGCGCCCATGAGGCGGACGGTGCCGCGGACGTTGTCCAGCTTCAGTTCCACCGGCAGATCGCGTGAGGTCTTGTTGATGAGCTTCATCGTGTAGAGGTTTTGGATTTTGCCGCCGGCGGTTTGCTGGAAGAGAGCGCCGGGAGCGCGCAGCAGTGTGATGCCAACCTCGGCACGGGTGAAGACGAGGAAAAGGAACAGGGCGATGAGCGCGGCGAGGATGCCGGCGTAGAGCTTCATGCGTGGGGTGAAGCGCTGGTGTTCACCGCGTTCAATGTTGTTCAGCGAAGCGAAGCGGACGAGGCCGCGCGGACGGCCAACCTTGTCCATGATGGTGTCGCAGGCGTCGATGCAGGCGGTGCAGTTGACGCACTCCATCTGGGTGCCATTGCGGATGTCGATGCCGGTGGGGCAGACGGCGACGCACTGGCGGCAGGCGACGCAATCGCCGAGTCCAGCGGCGGCACGATGTTCGTGGGATTGTTCGCGGTTGAGCGAGGCGCGCTTCTCGCCGCGCTCGTGATCATAGGCCACGACCATCGAATTTTCGTCGAGCATCGCGGATTGGAAACGGCCGTAGGGACAGATGAAGGTGCAGGCCTGTTCCCGGAAGCGCGCGAAGATGGCGTAGAACAGCAGCGTGAAGAGCACCATGAAGGTCAGCCCGACCAGATGATTGCGCGGATCATCGAACTGAATGGCGAGGAGTTTTTCGCTGCCGATGATGTAGGCGAGGAGAGTGTTCCCGACGATGAAAGAAAGGCCGAGGAATACGGCTTGCTTGAGCGACTTCTGGAGCACCTTCCGCGCGCTCCACGGAGCCGCGTCGAGGGCGCGTTGCTCGTGCGCGTCGCCTTCGATGACGTATTCGATTTTGCGGAAGACCATTTCCATCATCACGGTCTGCGGGCAGGCCCAGCCGCACCAAAGCCGTCCGAACGCGGTCGTGAAGATGATGATGCCGGTGATGAAGACGAGCATGGCGACGGCGAAGATGACGGTGTCCTGCGGCCAGAAGATTTGGCCGAGGATCGAGAAGCGGCGCTCAAGGATGTTGATCATGAGCAGCGGGTTGCCGTGGATGCGAATCCACGGCCCTGCGAACATGATGGTGATGAGCGCTGCGGCGAACCACGCGCGGCGGTAGTGCCATTGGCCAGAGGGCTTTTTTGGATAAAGCCAGCGGCGATTGCCATACTGATCAGCGGTCGCGAGGTGGTCGCGGAAATCATCCCAGTTGATGTCCTGGGCGACGCCGCGAGTATCCTGGGCCGGAGGTTTCGAAGGCTCGCTCATGCTGACGCTCATACAACGCTGTCGAGACGGATAGGTGCGCTATTCGAAAATGTTCGGTTTCTCCGGCCCGGCTTGGTCTTCGCGGATTTTCGGATTCGGCGGGGTGGTTCCGCGAAACTGGTAGATGTAGCTGGCGACGGCCTGGATTTCGTTCGGCTTCAAGACGCCGCGCCACGTCAACATGCCTTTCTCCGGCACGCCGTTGATGATGGTCTTGAGGTTGTCGAGGTAGTTCGAGCCGTGAATCCAGTAGTCGTCGCAAAGGTTGGGGCCGACGAGGCCGCCGCCGTCGGCGCGATGGCACGGGGCGCAGAGCGTGGTGTAGGTCTGCAAACCTTGCGCGAGCACGGCGGGGTCTTTCGATGGCATGAGCGACGAGAGGTTCGCCTCGAACTTGCCAATCGCTTCGGTTTTGATTTTCTCGCCGGCGGCGTGCTCCTTGTTGTACTCCGCGATTTGCAGGTCGCCGGCCTTGAGGACGTGATAGTACATCATGTAGAACACCGCAAAGGCGATGCTGAGGTAGAACAGCCACACCCACCAGCGCGGGAGATTGTTGTCGAGTTCCTTGATGCCGTCGGCTTCGTGGTCGAGCAGCAGCGGGTCGCGAGGTTCGTCATTCATGGTTGGAAATTCCTTTCGCCGTCGTCACGGGTTGAGCGTCGTCGAGCGGCAGGGTGCTCATGGATTGGAGAAACGACTTCTTCAGGCGGCAGGCGCGGATGACCGCCACGCTGAAGACAAGGAAGAACAAGCAGACGGAAATCACTCCGTAGAGTCCGATGCCGCCAATGTCACGAAGAACATTTTGGATCATAAATCACCTCAATTTCCCGGCTCGAGTGCAGTGCTTACCGAAGCTGTTTTCGGCGCAGCCGTTGCCGGCGCCGCTTTAATGTCTGTACCGAGCCTTTGGAGATAGGCGATGAGCGCGATGATTTCCGTGTCGGGCGGGGCGTTGGTGACGGAACCTTGCTTGAGGTTTGCCACGACCTTGTCTGCTTGCAACACAAGTTGCTTCTGCGCGGCGCCGTTCTCGATGCCCGGCGGATACGGTACGCCGACTTTGCGCAGCGCGGCGAGGCGCGAGGGGAGCGAGTTGGTGTCGATTTTCTGCGTCAGCAGCCACGAATAACGCGGCATGATGGAGCCGGGCGATGTGAGGCGCGGGTCGTCCATGTGGTTGTAGTGCCAGGCATCGGGATACTTGCCGCCCTCGCGATGCAGGTCTGGGCCGGTGCGTTTCGATCCCCAAAGGAACGGATGGTCGTAGATAAACTCGCCGGCCTTCGAGTATTCGCCGTAACGTTCCGTCTCGCTGCGGAACGGGCGAATCATCTGCGAGTGGCAACCGACGCAGCCCTCGCGGATGTAGATGTCGCGTCCGAGCACTTCCAGCGGCGTGTAGGGCTTCACACTCGCGATGGTGGGGACGTTGTCCTTGATCAGATACATCGGGATGACTTCCACCAGACCGCCGATGAGGATGGCGACGAGCGCGAGCACGGTGAACAGCAACGGCTTGGCTTCGAGCCAGCGATGGCCCCAGGGATTCTTGCCACGCACCGCCTCTGGCCGTTTCGGGAGGGGCGCGGCCTGGACTTCCTGTTCGGGCTGAAACTGCCCACTCTTCGCCGTCTTCCACAGGTTGTAGGCCATCAGAAATGCGCCAATGATGTAGAGCGATCCACCGATGGCACGCAGGCGATACATCGGGATGAGTTGCAACACCGTCTCGAGGAAGTTCGGATACTGCATGAAGCCTTCGGGCGTGAATTGCTTCCACATCAACCCTTGCGTGATGCCGCTCCAGTACATGGGCACCACGTAAAACATCATGCCCAGCAGCGCGACCCAGAAGTGCCAGTTCGCCAATTTCACCGACCAGAGCTTCGTGTTGTAGAGCCGCGGGATGAGCCAGTAGAGCACGCTGAAGGTGAGGAAGCCGTTCCACCCAAGCGCGCCGGTGTGGACGTGCGCGATGGTCCAGTCGGTGTAATGCGAGAGCGAGTTCACCGACTTGATGGCGAGCATCGGTCCTTCGAGCGTCGCCATGCCGTAGGCCGTGAGCGCGACGACCATGAATTTCAGCATCGGGTCCTGGCGCACCTTGTCCCACGCGCCGCGCAAGGTGAGCAGACCGTTCAACATGCCGCCCCACGATGGCGCGACGAGCATCACGCTGAACACCATGCCGAGCGATTGCGCCCAATCCGGCAGCGCGGTGTAGAGCAGGTGATGCGGCCCCGCCCAGATGTAGATGAAGATGAGTCCCCAGAAATGAATGATGGAAAGCCGGTAGCTGAACACCGGCCGGTCCGCCGCCTTGGGCAGAAAATAATACATCAGCCCGAGGTAGGGTGTGGTGAGAAAAAACGCGACGGCGTTGTGTCCATACCACCACTGCATGAGCGCGTCCTGCACGCCGGCGTATATCGAATAGCTCTTGAACGCGCCCGCCGGCACCGCGAGCGAATTGCCGATGTGCAGCACCGCGACGGTGATGGCCGTGGCGATGTAGAACCAGATGGCGACGTAAATGTGTTTCTCGCGCCGACGCAGGATGGTGCCGAGCAGATTCACCGTGAAGGCGACCCACACGACCGTGATGGCGATGTCGATGGGCCATTCGAGTTCCGCGTATTCCTTGCTTGAAGTGAGTCCGAGCGGCAGCGTGACCGCCGCGCTGACGATGATGCCCTGCCAGCCCCAGAAATTCAGCCAGCTCAGGAAGTCCGAGAACATGCGTGCCTTGCACAGCCGTTGCAGCGAATAGTAGATGCCCATGAACATGCCGTTGCCGACGAAGGCGAAGATGACGGCGTTGGTGTGCAGCGGGCGGAGCCGCCCGAACGTGGTGTATTGCAGGTTGAGGTTCAGGTCCGGCCAGAACAACTGGCAGGCGATGAGCAGGCCCGCGCTGAAGCCGACCAATCCCCAGATGACCGTGGCGATGGCAAAGGCGCGGACGATGCGGTTGTCGTAGCGGAAGGTTTCGATGTTCATGGAGGAATCTGCGTTGGATTAGAACTTCACAATCATGTCCACCGTGAAGCGGTCATCAAAGAGACCCTTGGGACTGGTGACGCCCTTCTCATAGGCGAACCCGACGTCCGCCCACTTGCACAGGCGCGAGCGGAAGCCGCCGCCGACCGCGATTTGCGTGAAGCCACCGGCGTCGGACGCGCCGAAATTGATCAGGTCAAAACCTTCGACCTTGAAAGCCGGCCCCTTGCCCTCGTTCAACACGGTGTGCCCGCTGGCGACCGCGAACGGGATGAACCACTGGCAGACGTGATAGTCGAGTTGCAGACTGTAGTGTAGCGAAGCGGTCTCGTCGTCGAAGTTCACCGGGATGCGTCCACCCACACTCGCGGTCGCGTGGAACTTGTCCCAGCCTTTCATCGCGGAGACGAACACGTCGAACTCGCCGTCGCCATTGCCTTGGAAGACGCGCGTGTTGCCCGACGGCAGTTCATACTTCACGCCGGGCGTGAGGATGAAGTTGTTTTCCTTGTCGTCGATGAGCGCGTACTTCAGCCCGGCACCGATGTCCGCCCAGCCGTCCTTTCGCAGTGCGGCGACGTTGGGCCGCAACTGGATGAAACCATCCTTGGTGGCGATGATGGCCAGCCGTTCGGTCACCGCGTAGCGCAATTGCACCGCATAGACGCGGGCGAAGCCTCCGATGAAATCGTCGCTGATGTTGTGATACATGAAGATGGGCCGCACCTCGCTCTGGATGAGCGGAGACTCGAAGAAGAGCGGATTGGCTACTGGGGAAATCGCCTCCGCTTTCCAATCGGCTAGAGTATCAGAGGAAGCAGTGAAGACACTCAGGCTGTTGATTAGTAGCGTCAACGCGGCGACGCCGAGCGACGACGCCAACACACAATAGGCTTTGTTTGGTGTAGTAACTTTATGTGACTTTGTAGTTTTCATGCGGGAGGATTTTCAACGGTGCTGTGCTTTGGGACTACACGGTAATTAACTGGCTCTGGCCATAATTTGCTCGAATTGTGAGGCACCGGATTAAGTCGGGAGTGGGTTGGTCGGTCGTGGTCGAACGTCTTGGATTCGTTCTGTATTGCGTCGTGTTGTCCGACTTCTTCCATCAGGACTCGCATTGAAGGCGTGGAGATGTCCTCGTATTGGCCGGAGCGCACCGCCCAGATAAACGCGGCGAGAAACAGAGTCGCGAGCGCAATGCTTAACGGGATGAGGAGGAAGATGACGCTCATGACTTCACTTCGCCCAATCTGCGGCCCGCCCACTCCGTGGCGGCGCACGCGAAGGCCACGACCGTCATTGAACTCACCGGCATCAAGATCGCGCAGACGATGGGGGACAGGTTGCCAGTGGCTGCGATGCTCAGGCCCACCACGTTGTAGAGCGAGGAAATCACGAAACTCCAGCGCACGACTCGCACTGAATTTTTCGCGAAACGCAGAACCTCTTGCAGCCGGGGCACCATGCCAGCGGCCATGATGATGTCGCTCGCCGGCGAAAAGGCTCCTATGTTTTCCACCACTGCCACACCGACGTCGCTCTGCCTCAAGGCGCCGGCGTCGTTCAATCCATCCCCGACCATCATCACGGTCCGGCCGGCCGACTGGAGCTCGCGGATAAATCCGAGTTTATTGAGCGGGCTTTGGTTGAAGCGCAAAGGCGCGGACGGGCCGAACAATGCGCGAAAGTTTTGTCGCTCTTGCTCATGGTCGCCGCTCAACAAAGCCAGCTCGCAACTGGCCGACAAATCGCGGATTAGTTTTTCCGTCTTTGGCCGCAGCGCGCCGGCGAGTACGAAGCAGCCGCGGAATTTTCCGTCGATGGCAACCTGGACCACGCTGCCATTCGCTGACGGCGGGAGAACGACCGCGACCTCTCTGGACTCCAGCCAGTCAGCCGAGCCCATCCAAATTTCGTGACCGGCCACGACGCCTTCCATGCCGCCGCCGGGGGTTTCGTGAAACGAGCGCACCGAGTCTGGGAAATGCGCGCGGGCGATGGCCGCGCCCACGCGCACGGCTTGTGGGTGCGTCGATTGGCGCGTCAGCGAATACAGCCAGCTTTCCTCACACTCGCTTAACGACGTTCCGTGCCACGTCACCGCGCCGGCGCCCGCGGCCGTCAGCGTGCCGGTTTTGTCGAATACGACCGCATCGACGCGCGCCAGTGTCTCCAGGACGGACGGGTTCTTCAGAAAAACATTCCGCCGTCCGAGCGCGCGCTGTGCCGAGCCAAGCGCAAACGGCGCTGCCAGCGCCAGCGCGCAGGGACACGCCACGATGAGCACCGACGTGAACGCCTTGACCGCCCGGCTCGAATCGGCAAACGCCCACACCCCAGCCGCGGCGATGGCGATGCCGAGAACGATTTTCGTGAAGCGCCGGCTGTAGCGATTGGTGAGCGTGTCGAGCGTGCCGGTTTTCTCCTTGTGAAACGCGTCCTGATTCCAAAGTGAAGTGAGGTAGCTCTGCGACACGGCCTTGACGATTTCCACTTCGATGGCTTCGCCCATCTGCCGGCCGCCAGCGTAGAGATAATCACCGGAAGTTTTTTCCACGGGCGCGGATTCGCCAGTGACGAAGCTGTAATCGATGAGCGCCGTTCCTTCGACTAGCCGGGCATCTGCCGGAATGAGTTCGCCATTGCGGATGCGCAAACAATCGTTTGGCAAAAGTTGCGAAAGAGAGACGCGCTCCTCGATTTTGAAATTTGGATTTTGAAATTTGGCCTTGGCACAAAGACGAGTCACGGCCAGCGGGAAAAACGATTTGTAATCACGGTCAAACGCGAGGCGGGCGAAGGTTTTTTGCTGGAACCATTTTCCGCAGAGCAGGAAGAACAGCAGCCCCGCCAGCGAATCGAAATATCCTTCGCCCCGGCCCGTCACGATCTCGTAAACGCTCTGTCCGAAAAGCGCCACGATGCCGGCAGCGATCGGGACTTCGATGGTCAGCACCCGTTGCCGGATGCCGATCCACGCCGCGCGCCAGTAATCTGCGGCGCTGTAGAAAAAAACCGGCAACGCCAGCGCCAGGCTGAGGTAGCCGAAAAGTTTCTTGAAAGCCGGGCCGCTGAACGAATCCAAGCCGAGGTACGACGAAAGGCTGAAAAGCATGATATTTCCGAACGCAAAGCCAGCGAGGCCCAGTTGCAGCCAGAGCCGCCGCGACTCGCTCCGTTTTGCGCCGTTCTGCAAATCTGAAAACTTCAACTCAGGTTCGTAGCCGAGCGACGCCAGGAGCGCCACCACTTCGCTTAATTTTACGCGTCCGCTCGCGAACGAAATGGCGACTTCCTTGCGCGGGAAATTGACCCGCGATTGGCCCAAGCCGGGTTTGATCCGGAACAAATTTTCGAGCAGCCACACGCAGGCAATGCAGTGAATTGCCGGAGTGTGGAAAGTAATGCGAGTCACCTGCGCGTCCGTGAAGTCAACTAATTTTTCGCGCACAGCTGGTTCGTCGAGGAATCGGAATCGATCCTGGCTGGCCGGCTGATTGACGCGGACACCGGCCGTTTCGTTGAGTTCATAAAATTCGCCGAGGCCGTTTTCCACGAGCAACTCGAAGACGGTCAGACATCCCTGGCAGCAGAAGGATTTATCTCCGTGGCGCGTCCGCGAATGCCCGCACGGGGTTCCGCAATGGAAGCACGCCGCCGCGGCTTCCGAATCGGCGGAAAGCGGGGTGACTGAAATTCTCTGCGTCTTGTTCACAAACGAAATCAAGGCGGCAAGCATCAGAAATTCGCCTTCGCCCGACTCACCGTTTCTTGCCATTCTATGCTCCTTTGAAGGGTCGGTCGGTGTTTTGCGGCGCGACGGATTTTCAAAAGGCTTGAATTATCACGCGCTTCGTCCGACATAGTCGTCGTGGTCGTCACCTGCCAGGTCGGTAGCGGGAGATTCTGTGTGTGAAATAAATGCCGTGGGGATGACCTGAAGCCACCATGCTCAAGAAAATTTTGCGAAAAGCCAAAAGCCAATTTAGGCAACTGGCCCACCTGCCTCCCAGGCTGATCCAGTTAGACGCGCTCGGCCACCATTTCGTCGTTCGCGAAAGTTCGCTGCCGGACATCGCCGATTACGACGACGGCTGGCAGTTGGCGCTCGCGTTCCATTCGCATGTTGCGCTCGACGTCGGGGCGAATGTCGGGCAATCCACCCTGCATCTCTTGTTGTCGCCCACGGTCACGCAGGTCGTGCTGGTCGAAGCGAACCCGGATGCGCTCGTTACCGCGGCGGAGAATTTGATCCGCAGCGGCATGGTCGAACGCGCGCGGTTCGTCGGCGCGTTCGCGGGCGAAACTGACGGGGAAGAAATTTCATTCTGGACCGTCGGCACCGGCGCCGCCGGCAGCCGGTTCGCCGCGCACGCGGTGACGGCAGCGGGGGCGGGACGCAATTTCAAAGTCTCCACGCTGACCCTCGACACCATCTGTCGTCGTTTTGATATTTTGCCGGACCTGATCAAGATCGACACCGAGGGCGCGGAGCATCAAGTCTTGCTGGGCAGCCGTGAATGCGCGCGCCAGAAGCGAACCCGCTTCATGGTCGAGATGCACGCGAACCCGGAACTCACGATGACCGACAACGCCACCAAAGTGCTTGCGTGGTGCCATTCTCAAGGCTATGTGGCTTGGTATCTCGCCAAGGAAATGTTGCTCGAGACGCCGCAGCCCATCGCTCATCGTGGACGTTGCCACTTGCTGTTGCAGCCCGCCGACTGGCCGTACCCGGATTGGCTGCGCGGCATCGCCCAGTCCGCCCCGCCCGAAGAAGTTTGGAAACGGTTCGCCAAAAAATAGCGCGGCGAAAATTTTCAAGACGGTTCAGCGATTGAACTTCGCAATTCAAACCAGCTCTTGCGCCTGATCTTGGCGTGACATTAACTTCGAACGAATGGGAGAACCCATTGACTCCGCGCGAAGCCGGCGCAATCCTTTTAACAGAGCATGAAAAAATGGACGCACCAGTTCAGTTTGCTTTTGATCGGCGCGTTGACTCCGCTCTTTCTGGCGGCGGCAGACTCCCGATCGACTCCGGCGAAAGATCCCGCCACCGCGCGCCTCCATTGGGCCTACCAGCCAATCCAACTCCCACCACTTCCGCCGGTGCGCCAGCAAAAATTGACGACTTCGCCCATCGACAATTTCGTGCTCACGAAGCTGGAGGGAAAAAAACTTTCGCTCGCTTGGGCCGCTGACCGCCGTACGTTGATTCGCCGCGCTTACTACGATCTCATCGGTTTCCCGCCGACGTTTGAGGAGATTGAAGCGTTCGCTAAAGATCGCTCGCGTGACGCTTTCGCCAAAGTTGTGGACCGCTTGCTCGCCTCGCCACGATACGGCGAACGCTGGGGCCGGCATTGGCTCGATGTCGCGCGCTACGCCGAGACGAAAGATTTGGTTCTTCTCTACGGCAAAGACCGGCTGCGTCCGTTCGCCTACACGTATCGCGACTACGTGATTCGCGCATTCAATCTCGACACGCCGTTCGATCAGTTCGTTCGCGAGCAACTCGCCGCCGATCAAATCGAACCGAAAGTCGAACCGTGGCGGCTCGGCGCGCTGGGTTTTCTCACGCTTGGACGGCTCTTTGACAACAATCCCCACGATCAAATCGACGACCAGATCGACACCGTCTCACGCGGGTTGCTGGGTTTGACGGTTGCGTGTG
Organism: Verrucomicrobiota bacterium; assembly: GCA_016195385.1. Lineage (GTDB taxonomy): Bacteria > Verrucomicrobiota > Verrucomicrobiia > Limisphaerales > JACPZS01 > JACPZS01. The sequence continues at coordinate 5,113 of JACPZS010000027.1, read as the reverse complement.
CGCGCTGCCACGACCACAAATACGACGCGATTCCCACAGCGGATTACTATTCGCTCTACGGCGTTTTTGCCAGCAGCGAGCGGCCGTACGATTTGCCGCTCATCGAAGATCCGGCGCGGGTGGTGGGCGGGACGGATTTTGAAACGAAATTCGCCGGTGCGCGAAAAAATCTCGAAGATCACATCGACGCTGAATTCGCAAAAATATCCGACACTGCCCGACGACGCGTGACCGATTACCTCGTGCGCGTCGCGACGACGAAGCCGGACATCGGCGAGGAGTGGAGTTATTTTCTCTCGCTCTCGCCGGAAGATTTGCGCCCGTCGTTCATTTACCAATGGCGCCGTTACGTTCGCCAGCACGCACAACGTGACGATCCTGTTTTCGGCCTGTGGGCGGAGTTGATGGCATTGCCGGATGAGAATTTTTCTGCGCGAGCGCGCGAGTTGCTTTCACAACGCACCGGTCAGGAAACAGCGCACGAAGCTCTTGCCGCGGAACGTCAGCTTCAAACTGGCAACGGTGTTTCCGCCAAAGTCAATCCGCTCATCCTCGACGCGTTCATCAAATCCCCGCCCGCCAGCAAAACCAACGTCGCGCAAATCTACGGCGAAGTTCTGCGCCGCGTGTACGAACACTCGCGTTATCCCGGCAACGAGTCCGCTTCGTGGGCGGAGTCGTTGGACCAAGACGAGCGTGACTTGCTCGCCATCCACACCAGCAAGGAAAGCCCGGTTTATTTTCCGCGCAGCCAGACACCAACGCTGATGTCGCGAGTCGAAGCGGATCGCTTCGGCAGTCTCGTGCAGGCGCTTGATAAACTGGCCGCTCACGCGACCAATCCGCCGCCCGCGCGCGCCATGGTGCTGGCGGACACTCATGACCTTTATGCTCCGCGGGTGTTCGTTCGCGGCAATCCCGCCAAGCCCGATCAGCCCGTGCCGCGCGCATTTCTACAAGTTCTCTCCCGTGAACACCGCGAGCCATTCGCGCACGGCAGCGGCCGGCTGGATCTGGCGAACGCGATCACGTCGCCCGACAATCCGCTCACCGCGCGCGTGTTTGTGAACCGCGTTTGGATGCACCACTTCGGCGAACCGCTGGTCAATTCGCCCGGCGACTTCGGCGCGCGCAGCGAACCGCCGACCAATCCCGAGCTGCTCGATTTTCTCGCGTGGCGATTCATCCACGACGGCTGGTCGATCAAAAAATTGCATCGGTTAATCATGCTCTCGGCGACTTACCAACAGGGGAGCGCACGCGCCTCGCTTGCATCGGTGGGCGCTTTGCCGGCCGAACCAGGCGTTCCAAGACCAACCGCAATTCAAGAGAGCCAATCCACATCTTCCCGGAACAAAGTTCGCGACGTGGCGTCGCGAACGGCACACGAGGCGCGTGCGCTCCCCGAGCAAATCGATCCCGACAACAAACTCCTGTGGCATTTCCCGCGCCGCCGGCTCGACCTTGAAGCGATGCGCGACACCCTGCTTTTCGTCTCCGGCCGGCTCGATTTGACAATGGGCGGTCGGTCGTCCGACATCGCCAGCGACGCGCTAAACTGTCGGCGCACGGTTTATGGACTGGTGGATCGCCAGGACTTGCCGGGGATGTTCCGCGCGTTCGATTTCGCCGTGCCCGATCAATGCGTGGACCGCCGTCCGCGCACGAGCGTGCCGCAGCAGGCGCTTTTCGTGATGAACTCGTCATTTGCGATCGAGCAGGCGAAGGCGCTCGCCGCGTTGGCTGCTGAAATTTCCAGCGATCCCCTCCGCGCTGTCATGCTTTACATCAAAATTCTCGGCCGAGTGCCCGCTCAGGATGAAGTCGGGCGTGCAGTCCAGTTCATCCACGAAGCCGAAGGCGACGCTGGCAGCGGCTCGGTTCCTCAACTCGCGCCATGGGAGCAGTTCGCCCAAGTGCTGCTCATGTCGAACGAATTGATGTTTGTCGAATGAAGGCGTAAAAGTTCAGGACGATGGAAACATTCTGCAATGCTGCCGAACTCGCCGCCGGACTGGCGGAAATCGAACACTCGCCGGCGACGAACGGCGTTTTGCGCGCCATCGCGATTCGCCCTGAGAAGGAAGAGCGGCTCTCGCTGACATCCTGCGAACTCAGCGCCGAAGGCGGCGCGCACGGTGACCACTGGGCGAAGGGGTGCTGGCTCTCGTTGCCCGATGGACGCCCGCATCCGGACGCGCAACTCACGTTGATGAACTCGCGGTGCATCGCGCTCATCGCGCGCGACGAGAGTCGCTGGCCGCTGGCCGGCGACAATCTTTTTGTGGATCTTGACCTGAGTTGCAAAAATCTTTCGCCAGGAGATCGGCTGCAAATCGGCCCCGTCATTTTGGAAATCACGCCGCAGGCGCACAACGGCTGCGCGAAATTTGCCCGCCGCTTTGGGACGGCGGCGTTGCAGTTCGTAAACTCACCCGAAGGCAAGGCGCAGCGGCTACGCGGTATTTATGCACGCGTGGTTCAGCCGGGGAAAATCAGCGTCGGCGATGCGGTAGTGAAGTTATGAAACTGCTGCGCTCACGTCGAAATTTGTTTCGTTCAGTGGGAATAGGCTTAACCGTGACCGCAGTTCTAGGCGCGCTTCTATTGGTGAAACACGCTAGTAATCGCAACGAAGGAAAAAATGAAAAGCTGGCACAGTCATCGGATCCGCCTCCTTTTGAATTGTTCGAGCACACGTCGAACGAAGTGTCACTTGCAGTAGTAACTTGGAATGACCGATACTGGGTCAATCTCTCCAACGGATCACCGACGGAAGTATATTATCGCGTCTCCTTTGGGTCTGATCGCCCTGATTATTCCCTACAAAAGCGAACCGATGACCGATGGGTACCTGCTGTGTCGAGTTGGAATTGCGTGCCATCCGATGCAACTGTTCCTTTGCCACCCGGAAGTTCTAAAACTTTCGATTTGCTATTGATTCCTTCATCACTCTCGAAATTGAAAATTCCCTTTTCTATTCGGTTGTCCGTGAGCCGGACACCGATCAAAACCTATGCCAGTATTGATGGAACTGAGCCGGTGGCTACTTTTGAGATGAACTCTTGGATCTTGCGAAGAGAGATTCCACGATTCAACAAATAGGATTGTTTTCATGCGTAGCAAAACATGAGCGCCAAAAAAAATTGCCCGACCGGTTTGTTTCTAAACCGCCGCGACATGCTTCGCCAGATGGGCACCGGACTCGGCTTGCTCGGCCTCGCGGGTTTGTTTCGCGACGCTGGTTTGCTCATGCCGTCCGCGCTTGCCACAGCAGACACGCGTAATCCGCTCCTGCCGAAGTCGCCGCATTTTCCGGGAAAGGCCAAGCGCGTCATCCACATTTACCTCAACGGCGGGCCGTCGCAGGTGGATACGTGGGACCCTAAGCCGATGCTGGAAAAACATGCGGGCAAGCCGCTGCCATCCGGCAATCTCACCACCGAGCGCCCAACCGGCGGTTTGCTGCCGTCGCCGTTCAAGTTCCAGCGCCACGGTCAGAGTGGCATCGAGGTCAGCGAAATTTTTCCGCAGACGGCGCGGTACGTCGATGACCTGTGCGTCATCCGCTCGATGCACGCGAACACGCCGAACCACGAGCAGTCGATGCGCCTGATGAATTGCGGCGACGAGCGGCTCTCGCGGCCCAGCTTCGGCGCGTGGCTCACCTACGGCATGGGCACGGAAAACGAAAACCTGCCCGGCTTCGTCGCGATGTGTCCGGGCATGCCCGTCGCCGACGTGTCGAACTGGCGCTCGGCGTTTCTGCCCGGCATTTATCAGGGCACGCACATCAACACGAAGAAAACCAAACCGGAGGAATTGATCGAAAACATCGTCAACCAGCGCGTCTCGCTCGCGGCGCAGCGACGACAGCTTGATTTGCTCGGCGAGATGAACACGCGCCATCTGCGCGGGCGCGAAGACGACCCGGCACTCGAAGCGCGCATTCAATCGTTCGAGCTGGCGTATCGGATGCAACTCTCGGCAACGGACGCCTTTGATATTTCCAAAGAGCCGGAGCACATCCGGAAAGCGTACGGCGATACGGTACAGGCGCGGCAGCTTTTGATCGCGCGACGGCTCGTCGAACGAGGGGTGCGCTTCGTGCAATGCTATCACGGCGACATGCAACCTTGGGACAGCCACGACATGATCGAGAAAAATCATCGGCAGCTTGCGCACGATTGCGATCAAGGCATCGCGGCGCTGCTCGGCGATTTGAAGCAACGCGGCTTGCTGGATGACACACTTGTAATCTGCGGCGGCGAATTTGGCCGCACGCCCGCGGTGGAACTTCCCGCGCCCGGCACGCCTGGCAACGGCAAAGGCCGCGACCATAATCACTGGGGCTTTTCGATCTGGCTTGCGGGCGGCGGCGTGAAAGGCGGCCACGTCCACGGCGCGACGGATGATTTCGGTTACAAGGCGGTCGATAATCCCGTTCACATTCACGACCTGCACGCGACGCTGTTACATCTGCTCGGCTTCGATCACGAGAAGCTTACTTACCGCTACGCTGGTCGCGACTTCCGGCTGACGGATGTGAGCGGTGAAGTCGTGCGGGAAGTCATCGCGTAGTCAACAATTCACGCGCGGCGGCAGGCGCGTGATCGGAATCATCTGCGGCGAAATGCGGGAGGCGGGCGAACGGTCAGCTACAACGATTGAATATATGCTGAAAACCATCGCCACCCAAGGGCGGTGTCATTGAATACTTGGGTTTCGTATCCACACCAAATTTCTGCAATTCGCGATCCAGCGCCTCAAATTTCTCAACCAGTTTCTCGCTGACTTTAGGATTGCTCTTGAAAATCTGCTTGTCTTTTAAGATCGCTTTCATGTCAGAAGTAATCGGTTGTATGCACAAAAGAGTTTAGCTTTTGCCGATTCATATAATCAACCAGCAATTCGTAGTAATCTCGTATCTTTTTGTTACATGGCAAGAGCGAATAATCCTCGATTTTGAGCTTAACAGTTTGTTGAAAAAGTCGGAAAAACTTTGAACACATTGAGTGCGGGAGTGATCGGATCACCATGCGTGGAAAACTCGATCCGCAAGCCGACATGCTCTGCTTGATGTCCCCGGAAAAATTCGTGCCCCAGGACCATC
>JACPZS010000026.1 GCA_016195385.1 Verrucomicrobiota bacterium | reverse complement strand
GAGCACGGTGCCCGCCACCAGCGTGACGATGGATTTGAATCACACCATGACGGCGATCTACCTGACGCCGCCGTGGCCGCTTACCGTGGCTTCCTCCAACCCCAACAGTGGCGTGTCAGTGACGGTGAATCCGAACGACAACAACGCGCAAGGCAACGGCAACACGCAATTCACGCGCACCTACAACAACAACGTCTCTGTGAATCTGACGGCTCCAGCGACAGCCGGTGGAAATAGCTTCTCGAAATGGCAACGTGACGGCGTGGACTGGGCCACGACGGCGGCCACGACGGTGACAATGGATGCCAACCACACGATGACGGCGATCTACGTGACGCCGACGCGCACACTCACCGTGGCCTCCTCCAATCCCAACAGCGGCGTGTCCGTCACGGTGAGTCCCAACGACAACAACGCGCAGGGCAACGGCGTGACGCAGTTCACGCGCACCTATAACAACAACGTGGTGGTAAACCTCACCGCGCCGGCGACGGCCAGCGGAAATAATTTCGTGAAGTGGCAACGCGATGGCGTCGATTGGGCAACGACAGCCGCAACGAGCGTGACGATGGATGTCAGTCACACGATGACCGCGGTTTATGCGCCGCCGATTGGTGCCGGTCTTGTGGGCTACTGGAAGCTGGATGACGGCAGCGGCTTGAGCGCGCTCGATTCGTCGGGCAACGGCAACACCGGCACGCTCGTCAACGGCCCGGTGTGGACGGTCGGCCAGACCAGCGGCGCGTTAAGTTTCGACGGCGTGGACGATTACGTCGATGCGGGCAACGGGGCGAGTTTGAACCCGACTACGGCACTCACGCTCGTGACGTGGGTCAAAGCCAGCAGCACGTCGGCGACCGGCGGCTTGATCGTCAAAGACAACGGCACGACGCACCAATACGCGCTCTGGCTGCAATTAGGCGGCAAAGTGAGGCTTTCGATTGGCGCAGCGACGCTGACGGGCACGACAACGATTGGCCCCGGCGCGTGGCACCTGCTGGCTGGAACTTTTGACGGAACCCAGATGAAGATCTACCTCGACGGCGCCTTGGAAGGGACCCTGGCGGCAAGCGGAGCAATGAACAACAACGGCGTCAACGTACGCCTGGGAGGACGCCAATTAAGCAACCCGCTGACCTTGAACGGCGTGCTGGACGATGCGCGCATTTACAATCGCGCTTTGAGCCAGAGTGAAATACAAGCCTTGCTCGCCAACGTGCCGCCGACTGTTTCGATCACGGCGCCGGCCAATGGCGCGACCTTTACGGCGGGAGCGAACATCCCGATCAGCGCGACGGCCACCGACAGCGACGGCAGCGTCAGCAAAGTGGATTTCTTCGCGAACAACCTTTTGATCGGCACCGCGAGCGTCGGCGTGGGCAACGTTTACTCCATCACTTGGAACAACGTCGCCGCCAACGCCTACGCGCTCACCGCTGTGGCTACCGACAACAGCAACGCCACCACGACCTCCGCGCCGGTCAACATCACCGTCAACTCCGCGAGCGATCCCACGCTCGTCGCCAATTGGAAGCTCGATGACGCCATCGGTTTGAGCGCGCTGGATTCCTCGGGCAACGGCAACACGGGCACACTCGTCAACGGCCCGGTCTGGAGCACGGGCGCGACGAGCGGCGCGTTGAGCTTCGACGGCGTCAACGACTACGTGGACTTGGGCAACGGCGCGAGCTTGAACCCCACGACGGCAATCACCCTGGTGGCGTGGGTCAAAGCCAACAGCACGGCGGCGACGGGCGGCTTGATCGTCAAAGACAACGCGACCACGCACCAATACGCCTTATGGCTGCAAGCGGGCGGCAAAGTGCGGCTGTCGATTGGTTCAGCGGTTCTGACGGGCACGACGCCCGTGACGACCGGCGTGTGGCATCAACTGGCCGGGACGTATGACGGGACGCAGTTGAAAATCTATCTCGACGGCGCGCTGGAAGGGACGCTGGCCGCCAGTGGCACGATGAGCAACAACGGCGTCAACGCGCGCTTGGGCGGGCGGGCGTTCACGACCCCGCTGACGCTCAACGGTGCGCTGGACGCGGCACGCATCTACAACCGCGCGCTCTCGCAATCCGAAATCCAGGCCCTCACTCCGTAACCGGCGGGCGGGGGTTCAAACCGCGCGACGACCTTCGCCATCAAACCGACCGCCCCGGCGCATCCAACGTCGGGGCGGAATTTCTTTTCGGATCACGCTTTGGAATCACGCGGCAACTTGCTTCTTCGACGCGCGGACTCGAAGCCATTCATTTCCGCAGCATCGCCAATCCCATTTCAGTGACCGTCTCGCTCACCGCGGCCAGCAGCGCGCGGATATCCGACTCGAAGATGCGTCCAATCGAGCCAATGCGGAATGTGTCCGCCTGGCTGATCTTGCCGGGGTAAATGATGAATCCCTTGTCGCTCAATCGAAGGTAGAATTCGTTGAAGGTGAACCGGGCGTCGTCGGGAAAATAGAAGGACGTGATGATGCAACTTTGCACCGCCGAATCGAGATACACGCGGAAGCCAAGTTGTTTCATGCCCGCGACGAGCACTTCGTGATTGTGCTGGTAACGCGCGCCCCGGGCCGGCACGCCGCCTTCGAGATCCAGTTCGTCGAGCGCCTGCTGAAACGCGAGCAGTGAATGCGTCGGCGGTGTGTAGCGAAACTGGGCGTTTTTCTCAAAGGCTTTTAGTTGACCGAGCAAATCCAGACTCAAGCTGCGCGCAAAGCCTTCGCAGGCCAGCAGCGGCGCGCGTCGCGCGATGACAAACGAAAAGCCGGGCACCCCTTCGATGCATTTGTTCGCCGATGAGATCAAGTAATCAATCCCGGCGGCGGCGAAATCAATCGGCAACGCGCCGAAGCTGCTCATCGCATCGACGATGAAGATCCGTTGATGACGTTTCACGACTTTGCCAAGCGCCGTGAGGGGATTGAGGATGCCGGTCGTGGTTTCGCAATGCACGACCGCGACATGCGTGATCGCCTCATCGGTGGCCAGCGTGTAATCCAACGCGACCGCGTCGGGCACATCGTTCTCAGGTGCCCGCAGCACAAGGTGATCGATCTTCGCGTGTTGCAGCATCAATGCCATGCGTTCGCCATAGGCGCCATTGGCCAGCACGGCGACCTTGCCATTCGGTGGAATGCACGTGGCAAACACTGCTTCGACACCGAACGTGCCGCTGCCTTGCATCAGGATGCACTCAAATCCATCAGCACGAGACAGGCCGGCGAGTTTCAGAATGCGCCCCCGGATGCGGGTGACGATGGCGTTGAATTCAAAGTGCCACGAACCGGCGTCGCGCAGCATGGCCTGCTTGACGGACAGGCTCGTTGTCAGCGGGCCGGGCGTGAAGAGCGTCTTGTCTTTCGCGGTCGGAATGGTGGTGAGCATGTTCATGGCAGCGAATCCCGGTTTTTCAGGCGGCGGGGTTGACCAGACGCACATCACATTGGGGCGAGGGAATGGAAATGTTCGCCGCCCGGAAGCGATCCACGATGGACTGGTAAAGTTCCGCGCCGGCTGGACCGAAGTCGGACACCTTGACCCACGGCTTGATCGCGATGTCCACCGAGGAATCCGCAAGTTTCATCACGCCGACCACGGGAGGCATTTCTTTCAACACCCGCAGGTTGGCCTCCACGACTTCGCGCGCGACACGAAGGGCGACATTGAGATCCGTTTCGTAGCCGACGCCGACAACGAGATCGAGCTGTCGGATGCGGCCGTAGTTGTGCAAAATTTCGCCGACGATCTTGCGATTCGGAATGACGACGCGCGATTGATCCGCGTGGCGCAACGTCGTGGAAAAAAGTTCCACCATTATCACCTCGCCCTCCACGCCGAGCAGTTCCACGTACTCGCCGACGCGAAAGGGCTTGGTGAAAATAATCGTCAGACCGGCAACCAGATTTTGCAGCACGCCCTGAAGCGCCAGACCCAGACCGACGCCCGCGACACCCAATCCGGCGAGCAAAGGCATGAGTTGCACGTCGAGGTTCTGCAACGCCATCAGCACGAAGAGCGTGAGCACCAACACGCGTACCAGGCGCACCATGAGCAGCCGGACGGGCGGCTCAAGCTGGCGCTTCTCCAGCCAGTTGGAAAAGAGATTGCCAATCCAACGGGCCACGATGGAACCGGCGATGAGAAATGCGATGCCGACGAGCAGTTTGGGGCCGTAAGTGATCGCGAGGCGAAGGACGAGTTCTTTGATTTGTTCGAGTCGTTGCGGATCCATAGAGCGTGCGTTGAATTTTCACCGCCAGATTGAACAACCGACCGACGGCGGGCAACGGGAAAAATGGGACGGCATTTGTGGATGGCAGATCCGACGGCCCGTGACGGCGAGCTTCGCGCTCAAGTCGCATGCAAAACCATCCGATTTAGAAAGTCATCGTGTCACGTAACAGCCCAACGATCTGCCGCCGTAAGACATTGGCCGATTAGCCGTCGCGCATGAAAATTCTCATCGCGGAAGACGATGCCATTTCCCGCCGCTTGCTGGAGGTGTTTTTAAAGAACTCCGGTTACGAAGTCGTCAGCGCCCGCGACGGTCAGAAAGCCTGGGAAGTGATGCAAACGCCGGGCGCGCCGTCATTGTTGGTCGCCGATTGGATGATGCCGGGCATGAGCGGCGTCGATTTGTGCCGCGAGATTCGCCAGCAGCCGGCGCTGAAACACACTTACGTCATTCTGTTGACGAGTCTGAACGGCAAAGATCGCATCATCGAAGGTCTGGCCGCCGGCGCCAACGACTACGTCACCAAACCATTCCATCAGGCCGAGTTGAAGGCGCGCATTGAAGTCGGGCTGCGCATAATCGAATTGCAGGAGGAACTCGCTCAACGCGTCCACGAGCTGGAGGAAGCGCTCGCCAACGTCAAGCAGTTGCAGGGCCTGCTGCCCATTTGCAGTTACTGCAAAAAGGTGCGCGACGATCAAAACTACTGGCAACAGGTCGATGGCTATATTTCAGCGCACACGCAAGTGCGCTTCAGCCACGGTGTCTGCCCCGAATGCCACGACACGATCGTCAAGCCGGATTTGGAGAGGTATTTTTCTCAGAACAAAAAGCCCGTTTGATTTTCCGGCCTTTCCGAAGGCCGCCGAAACAAGCGCGTGCATCACGGGACTCCCACCTGCTTACGATCAAACTTTCTTGGCGGTGCGCTTGGTGATTTCGGCGAGCGTCCGGTCGAGCCATTCAATTTGCGGCGGGAAAAGAAACTGACGATCGATGCGTTCGCTGGCCTGTTTCGCGCGATCAAATTTATTGCGGAGAAATTCTATTTCGTAGCGGGCGTAATGGGCGGAGGTGGTTTCCGCCGGCGGGAGCGATTGCGTTTCGATTGGTTGGAGAATTTTTTCCGCCTCATCAAGACGCCGGCTGAGGATGAGCGCCAGGCAATGGTTGAGCTGGGCCGCGATGGAGTTCGGACTCGCGGCGACGAGCCGCAACGTGAGCGTGACCGCTTCTTCGGGATGCTGGCGGCCAAATAACAGCGCGGCTGCGTAGTTGTTGATGTAAGAGGCGTTGTCCGACTGGAGATCGTAGGCAGTCTTGGCGGCCCGCAACATTTCCCCGGCGTCGCGCAGACCATAGGCCGCGAGCGCAACGGCGTTCCAATACGCGGCATTGGTGGGAAAACTTTTTCCGATGGCCGCCAGAATCGCGCGCGCATCGGCTGGGTAGCCGAAGCGACTCAAGTTTCCTGCGACGGCCAGTCCCAATTGTGGGTTCCCGTATGGTAGTTTGCCCGCTTCACGAAAGGCATCACCGGCCGCGGCCTTTTGGTTGAGCGCCAAGTCAGCGCGGCCTTCAAGGTAATAGGCGAACCCGGCGAGCGTTTGCCGCAAGTACTCCTGGCGACGGATGTCAGCGGCAACGCGCTGGACTTCTTCCCAGCGTTTGGCTTCGACGAGCAGATCCGAGTAGAGCAGCCAGAGCGGCGCGAAGTAGCGAAACTCCGGCGTGAAGTGCGCGAGAAACTCCAACGCGTGATCGCTCATGCCGAGCGCCACAAACACGCTCGCCAGGCGATACGCCTCAAGCGGCGAGCCGGGCGGATCGGAGTAGGCCAGCGCGAGTTCCTTCGCTTCGGTTCGGCGGCCCACGGTAACGAGCAACTGCCAGTAGCCGAGCTTGTCCAGCAGAGTTTCTTGATGCCAGGCCACCAAACGTTCCAAGGCAGCCTGGTAACCCGACGCGTCTTCCTCGCGGATGCAGACCAGCATCTGCAACCGGCAGGCCGTGACTTTTAAATCGGAATTCTCCAGCGCGGCCTGCAACTTTTCCTTCGCCGGCCGCGCGGTGGCTGGTTTGCTCCAACCCGCAAGATAGGCTGAGTGGTACAAAGCGTTGCGCGGATCGTTGCGGGATGCTTCCGCGAGCTGATCCCACAGGCCGGCGAATTGGTCGATGCGCCCGGCGTGAAAGAGCGCGCGCAAGTACAAGCCGTCGAGCGGCGGACGGGCCTTCTGTCCGTATGGTTCCAATAGTTCAAGCACCCATTCGTGGAAGTGGAATTTCTCGTAAACCCGCGCCGTAAGCTCAATGTCCAGCAGGTTGGTATTCGAGAGCCGCAGGAGCAGATGCGTCTGATTCACCGCCACGGAAAGATTTTTCTGCGTCGGGCGGGTGAACTCGAGGGAGTGCCGCAACACGCCGCGATAGAGGTCTGGATCGGCGGGATTGTTCGCAATGGCCGACTGCCAGGCGTAATCCGCCTCGTCGTGTTGGCCGGCGGCGGCGGCCCGCTCCGCGCTGCGCCGCAGCGACCACGCCTGCACCATGTCCAGCACACTGATGCGGATGATCGGCAGGAATCCCGGCGGCGAAACCCGCCACATTTTCGGCAAACAAACCGCCATCGTGAGGCTGGCCAGAACAATCAGGCCGAAAATAAGGAGAAACCAAAATTCAAAAATGAGCTGGCGCAACAACGGATATTCGGCCAGCCGTTCGCCGAGTTTTTCTTTGAATGTCGTTTTGCCTTCGGGATCCATATCGGCCGGAAAATCGGGCACGCGGCCGGGAAAAACAAGCGCGAATCAAGCTGCGTTCGACTTCCGGATACTCGCCGGGCTGGCAAGGAGGACTTCCCCCGCCTCGCGCGCGTGAAACACAGCGTGGCGCAAACACGCCGGCAACAGGGCAAATTGTCCGGCGTTGAGCGCGAGTGTGAAACCCGCCGAGCGGACTTCAAACTGGCCCGACGCGACACCCACAATCACCGGAATAGTGAACTCACATTCGCTCGGACGGTTCGGAACAATGCGCCGTAGTTCGACCCGGAACGGAACATCGGACGAGCCGACGGATTGCGCCGCCGTCAGTGGCTCTGGCACGAGTTGGCGCTTGGTAACGGCGGGCATTTGCGGTTGGCCGACGACGAGCGCCGGTTCAAAGTCCGAGAAATCAATCGCCACGAGCGATTGCTCGACGTGCAGTTCGCGCGGTTTGCCGTCCAGCCCGGCGCGGTTCCAATCGAAGACGCGGTAGGTGGTGTCGGAGTTTTGTTGGATTTCAAAAATCACGCTGCCGCCGCCGATGGCATGGACGCGTCCGCTGGGGAGAAACATCGCGTCGCCACGCCGCACAGCCACGCGATGAAAGCACTCCGCCACCGTGCCGTCAGAAATCTTCCGGGCAAACTCGGCGCGCGTCACGCCCCGCTTCAAGCCCACAAAGATTTCCGCGTCCGGCTCCGCCGCAACGAAGTACCACATTTCCGTCTTGGGTTCGCCACCAAGCCCCCGGGCCAGGCGCGCCGGCGGATGGACTTGCAGCGAGAGTTTTTCCTGCGCATCAAGGATTTTGACGAGCAGCGGAAATTTTCCATCAAGCGCTGCGGCTTCCCCCAGCAGTTCGTCGCGATACCGCTCCATCAACCAGCGAAGATCGCGGCCCGCGAGCGACCCGTTGGCGATGATGCTGACGTCTCCTGGACGATCGGAGATTTCCCACGATTCGCCGTACGGCCGACCAGGCGGAAGCGGCTTGTGGAAAAGTGTCTCCAATTTGCGCCCGCCCCAGACGCGCTCTTTGAACAACGGGTGAAATGTCAGCGGATAAAGCATGGCGAAAAATTGTGCCGGATATGAAGCGTTTCCAGACGCCACTGCCAATCGTTTGGCGAAAAGTAGCGACCCAAAGTTGGATCGGCGGCGCGGCTTAGGCCGCCAGCGAAGCCTTTTCGTTGAACTGTCCGAACGCGCGAAATTTCGCATATCGCTGGCGCAGGCGTTCGGTGGTTGAAAGGTGTTGCACGGTGGCAAGATGATTTCGCAAGTGATCCTTGAGCGTCAGCGCGGCGGCGGCATGATCGTTGTGCGCGCCGCCCAGCGGCTCGGGAATGACTTCATCGACGAGGCCAAGTTTGTGCAATTCCTTCGCCGTGATGCGCAGCGCTTCGGCGGCCTTGGGCGCGGCCGACCGATCTTTCCACAGAATCGCCGCGCAACCTTCCGGACTGATGACCGAGTAGTAGGCGTTTTCCATGATGAGGACGCGATCCGCGACGCCGATGCCCAGTGCACCGCCCGAACCGCCTTCACCGATGACAGCAGCGATGATCGGTACCGGGAGCAGAACCATCTCGCGGAGATTCACCGCGATGGCTTCGGCGATGTGGCGCTCTTCCGCGCCGATGCCGGGATATGCGCCCGCAGTGTCGATGAGCGTGATGATCGGGAGGCTGAATTTGGCCGCCAGACGCATCAGTCGAAGCGCTTTCCGATAGCCTTCGGGATGCGCGGAGCCGAAGTTGCGGAGGATGTTTTCCTTGGTATCGCGGCCTTTTTGCGTGCCGATGACCATCACCTTCTGGCCTTGGAGTCGCGCGAAACCGCCGACAACCGCGCGATCATCCGAAAAAAGCCGGTCGCCGTGCAGTTCGGCAAAATCCTCGAAAGTACGCTGCAAGTAATCCAGCGAGTACGGACGCTTGGGATGCCGCGCCAGTTGCACGCGCTGCCAGGCGGTAAGATTGGAAAAAATTTCACGGCGCGTCTCTTCCATTTTGCCTTCCATCTTCCGAATCTCGTCTTCGATGCTGAGGTTGAAGTCGTGGTTGTCCCGGTGGCGTCGGAGATCCTCCAGCTTGCGTTGCATCTCGACAATCGGCTTCTCAAAATCGAGGTAGTGTTTCATGGAGGTGAACTTTAGAGATCATGAACATTCGGCGCAACGTTGATTTCGTCACCGGCCAGAGTCGGAACAAAAAAAAGAGCCAGAGGTTTAACTCTGGCTCAAGAGTGATGAGGTCCTTTACGCCTTCACCCAGACGCTCAGAAGGGCAACGAGGCCAACTAGTAAACGCTGTCCAAACCTCGTTACCGACAAGACCCCTCTGTCAACCCTTAGCGGACAGCGATGAACGACAACACTGGTTTAGATTGAACCAGACGCAAACCGTTCAAAAATTTTATCGTCAAGCGGAGAAAAAACTTAATACCTGGGTTTGCCGCCATCGGAACACCTGCCCGTCGCGCGTTCCGAGCAAAGATGAAGACCTAGCTGAAGTAACGCCGTTTACAGCACCGGCAGGGTGATGTCCGTGAAAATTGTCGTCACACTGCGCATCCGCAACAGCCGCGCACATGGCGTCCGGCCGTCATCGCGCAAGGATTCTGCGAAGGCCACTTCCTTGCCCTTGCCCGAGGCCAGCACCCAAACAGCGTCCGCCGCTGCAATCAACGGATAGCCCATCGTCAGGCGCAGCGGAGGCGGCTTCGATGCGACGACGGGACGAAAGAGCGCCGGGTTGGCGGCAAGCGCCTCCGCTTCGCCGGGAAAAAGCGATGCGATGTGCCCGTCTTCCCCCAGGCCGAGCAAAATCAAGTCGAGCACCGGCAAGCCGTTCTTCCGCCGCTCAACGGACGCAAGCAAATCTGTGGAGGCTGCTTCGGCGGCTGCCGGCGGCGGTAATTCTCCACGCAAGCGATGGATGGCGTTCGGTTCGATG
>JACPZS010000253.1 GCA_016195385.1 Verrucomicrobiota bacterium | reverse complement strand
GGTGGAAAACCGCCGGTTGGCGGTGGAACACCCTCGGGAAGGGGTCGCAGAATTGAAATCGAAAAATGACCGGACAACGAGAAAACGCCGATTTTATCGAGCTGAAACCGTTGTCAGGAAAACCTTAACGGGACAGGAGTGAATCGTTCATATACATTTCAAGCCCTGTAAGGGCGGCAGAAATCAGCAAAACGTTCCGCGCCACAAAGTATTTCACTTGAGCACTTGACTTAGTGTTCTAAACACACTAACAATCTTCACGCAACGGTTGCCATGCAAAACATCTATAAACATCCTCGCGCCGCGCTGACGGTGGACTGCGTCTTGTTCGGACTCGATGAGGGCGACTTGAAGGTGCTGCTCATCCAGCGAAAGCTGAAGCCATTCGCGGGCAAGTGGGCGTTGCCGGGCGGTTTTGTGCGGGTGAATGAGACGCTTGACGAGGCGGCGCGTCGTGAATTGTCCGAGGAGGCAGGTGTCCGCGACGTTTTCCTGGAGCAGCTTTATACTTTTGGCGACGTGGAGCGCGACCCGCGCGAGCGGGTGGTGAGCGTGGCGTATTACGCGCTCGTGAATCTGGCGGATCATCCGCTCAAGGCGGCGACGGACGCGAGTGATGCCGCGTGGTTCAGTGCCGACGAAGTTCCGTCGCTCGCGTTTGATCACGCCGAGATTCTCACGGCGGCGTTGCGGCGGTTGAAGGGCAAAGTGCGTTATGAGCCAATTGGCTTCGAGTTGCTGCCGGAGAAATTCACCTTGAGCCAGCTTCAACATCTTTACGAAGTCTGTCTCGAAGAACCCATAGACAAGCGCAACTTCCGCAAAAAAATCCTCGGCATGGGGCTGCTCGCGGAGACGGATGAAATTCAGCAGGACGTGGCGCATCGCGCGGCCCGGCTTTATCGCTTTGACGCGAAACGCTACGAGCAACTCAAGAAACGCGGTTTTAGTTTCTGGCTTTGAAATGACGACGCAGATGACAATTCAAGAGCGAATCAGCGGCCTGCTGCTCGGCGGAGCGGTCGGGGACGGGATGGGTTTGCCGGCGGAGGGAATGTCGGCGGAGCGGATCGCGCGCCGGTGGCCGGGTGAGTTGAAGCACAGGTTTGTGCTTGGTCGCGGCATGATAAGCGATGACACGGAACACGCGGCGATGACGGCGCAGGCTCTGATTGTTGCGGCTGGCGATGTGGAGAAATTTCGGCGCAGCCTTGCTTGGAAACTTCGCTGGTGGTTTCTTGGATTGCCCGCTGCGGCTTTGGCAGTTGCCGAGGCTGCTGCATGGATCGTGCGCGGGGATTCGCGCGAACAATTTCAAGTGCGGCTGCCTGCGTTGAGCGAGGACGGCGAGTGGCTTCGTGTTTGCAAGCTGCTTGCCGATGGGTTGAGCAGCGGACAAAGCGTGAAGCAATTCGCGGAAGTTCTCGGCCTCAAATCGGTGGTGACCGGCTACGCGTTTCACACTGTTCCCGTTGCCTTGTTCGCGTGGTTGCGCCATCGCGGAGATTACCGCGAGACAATTCAAAGCGTCATCCGCTGCGGCGGCGACACGGACACGGCTGCCGCCATCGCTGGCTCGCTGGCTGGTTGCGACAGTGGCCGCGTGGGAATTCCCGGCGAGTGGCTGGACAATTTGAAGGACTGGCCGCGCTCGAAAGAATGGCTCGGTTGCGTCGCGCTTCGGCTCACTGAATCGGACAGTCAAAAACCAGTTCGCCTTTTTTGGCCGGGCATCATCCCCCGGAATTTGTTTTTCTTGGCGACCGTGCTCGTGCATGGTTTGCGCAGAATTTTACCGCCATATTAACCAACAACCAAAGGACATATCATGCTCGGCATACAATTCATCAAAGTTCAACCGACCGTTTATCTGCTCCAGTATCGCAAAGGGCAGGTTGTGCGTGAAGGCGTTGGGTTGTCGTTTTTCTATTACGCGCCCAGCACCTCGCTGGTGGCCGTGCCGCTCGCAAGCGATGATGCATCGTTCATCTTTGAGGAAGTCACGGCGGACTTTCAGGCTGTGACGATTCAGGGCCAAGTCACCTATCGCGTGGCTGACGCCAAGAAGGTGGCGGGCCTGATGAACTTCACGCTGAACGCGCGCGGGCAAGGCTACGTCTCGGACGACCCTCAAAAATTGCCGCAGCGCGTCATCAATGCGGTGAACGTGCTGGCGCGGGCGGAACTTCAAAAGCTCCCGCTCCGTGAGGCCATCCGCGCGTCGGATGCGTTGGTGCAGGCAGTGCGAAAAGGTTTGGCGGCGTCGGGTGAAGTGGCGCAACTCGGTTTGGAAATTCTTGGATTGAACATTCTCGCCATCAAGCCGACGCCGGAAACCGCGCGGGCTTTGGAAGCCGAGACGCGCGAACAATTGCTGAAGGAAGCGGACGAGGCGATTTACGCCCGGAGAAATTCGGCGGTCGAACAGGAACGCGCGATCAAAGAGAACGAGTTGAACACCGAGATCGCCATCGAAACCAAGAAGCGTCAAATCCGCGAAACGCAGATGGACGCCGAGCGCGCCGTGCAGGAAAAGCAGCATCAAATCACGCAGGCCGACATGGCGGCGAAAGTGTTGCTGGAAGACAAACGCAAGGCGCTCGTTGCGCTCGCGGCCACGAATGCGAAAACCGAAGCCGACGCGCGGGCTTACGCCGTTTCGACTTCGATGCAGGCTATCAGTTCAGTGGACGCACGCGTGTTGCAAGCACTCGCGAGCGTGGGCATGAAGCCGGAGCAGTTGATTGCCGTAGCGTTTCAAGAGTTGGCTGGGCGGGCGGACAAGATTGGTGAGTTGAACATTTCACCCGACTTGCTGCGCGAACTGATGAACAAAAAATAATCCCGCGCTATGCAACGGCTGACGGAAAACAAAATCATTCTCGTCACGCGCCCGACGCGCGTGGCGGAATTGAAGCGCCGCTTCAACACGCGGACGCAGGCGAAATTTTACGTCAGCCATCTGGGGCAGGATTTTTCCGACTACGAACGCGAGGACGAACATTACATCAACGCCGTGCGAACCGCGCAGCAAACGCTCGGCGCGCTTGGCCGGGTGCAAATGATTGACCGCTCATTCCTGCCGAACTTTTGCTTCGGGCCGGAAGACATCGTGATTGTGCTGGGACAGGATGGCCTTGTAGCGAACACGGTGAAGTATCTCAGCGGCCAGCCAGTCGTCGGAGTGAACCCCGATCCTGCGCGCTGGGACGGACAACTCCTGCCGTTTCGTTTGCCCGATCTCGTGAAAGTTATTCCCGAAGTCCTGCTGAAAAAACGCGCCGCCAAATCCGTGACGATGGCGCAGGTGACCTTGAACACCGGAGAAAAACTCTACGCTGTGAATGACATTTTCGTCGGCCCGCGCTCACATATTTCGGCGCGGTATAAAATCACTGCGGGCGGCAAATCGGAGAATCATTCATCAAGCGGCGTGATTGTTTCCACCGGCGTCGGTTCGACGGGATGGTTCAAGAGCCTGCTGGCAGGCGCGGCAGGCATCGTGCAAAGCCTCGGCACGGACGCGGCGAAACAAACTGGCCGTGCGCCGAAGCTTGCACCCAAAAGCGAATTCGCGTGGGATGCCGACTACCTTTGCTTCACCGTGCGCGAACCATTTCCCAGCAAGACGACGCAGGCGGGCTTGGTCTTTGGCCGTGTCACCACCAAACAACCACTGCTCATCGAATCACAGATGCCCGAACACGGAGTCATCTTCAGTGACGGCATTGAAAGCGATTGTTTGGAATTCCGCTCCGGTGTCCGTGCAACAATTGCACCTGCTGATCGGCGTGGGTCACTCGTGGTTTGAAATCTTCTGCCGCCCTTACAGGGCTTGAAATCTTTTTTGACGATTAACCCAGGGCGTTGCCCTGGGCTATCATCTTTCGGGCTTTCAGCCCTGTGAATCAGCGTTCATCAGCGGTTGAAGCACCTCGCCCCGGCCCTCTCAAACGAGGGGCAGACCCATCTCCACTGATTTAGCCAGTTGAATCGCCTTCTGCTTTGAGGCCTGATATTCGCAAAAAATGCAGCGAAGGTTGTTTTGATGATGGAGTTTGGCGCAGCCAACCGCGTGCTTCAGGCGCAAATACACGGCGGCGGCAGCCAACATCCCCAGCGGCGGCGCGAGAAAGTAAATCCACAACGAATCCCAAAGGTGCGGCAACAAGGCGCTGCCAAAGGTGCGTGCCGGGTTCATGCTCATGCCGGAGATGGGCGCTTCAAACGTGATGAACGCCGCGACGCACGCGCCGGCAAACAATCCGGTGAAGCACGCGAGTTTTTGCTTATTCGAGACGACGAGCACGACGGACATCAAGATAAGCGCGATGACGACCTCGCCGAGAAACGCCGCACCTGTCCCTCCCGAACCTGGCAACGTGGCAACGTAGTTGACGGACGGATGGGCCAGCAACTTCCCTGCAACCGCTGCGACCAGCGCGACGCCCGCTATGCCGCCTGCGAATTGCGCGATGACGTAAAACATGGCATCCCACGGCGCGACCTTGCCCAGCCGGAAAAATGTCAGTGTCACTGCCGGATTCAGGTGAGCGCCCGATTGTTTGCCACACGACGAGTAGATGATGCCGATGGCGGTCAGCCCCATTGCCAGCCCCATCAAGACGCGCCTTGGGAATTCTTCAGCGAGAACCCGAAGCGCCGGTGACGCCGGATGATAAAGCAAAATCGTAAAGACACTCGCCGACACCATGAAGATGCCCAAGCCCGCTGCTTCCATGAGGTATTCTGGCCAATGTTTTTTCAGCGCAATCAGCATTTGAAATCCCGTTTTGTCTTCGGATCAATACATCGTGGCCGGAACGTAACCAGGAATGTGATGCCGATACGTCCACATGACCGTGAAGCCGCAAGTGAACGTTACCAACGCCATGCCGAAGAGCAGTCCATGATCGCCCTGAATCGAGTACCCCAGCCAGGTCATGTGACTAAGAATGGCCGCCGTCATCGCGCCGGTGGTGAGGATGCCGCCTGCCCATCTCAATCGCGGTAGAAGCAGACCGATTGAGGCGGTTAATTCCCAGAGGCCCTGCACCCAGCGCATCCACGGCTCTGTCCCCATTTTCTGAAAGATGTATTTCGACTCTGCCGCGCCCGTAAACTTGAAGAACAAGGTTTCGATCATGATTGCGGCGGCAATGAGGCAACAAACCAGGCAGACGACACGTTGGCGGCGCGTCAGCGTTTCAGCTTCCTCGACTTCGCGTGCCGAGGCTCTGCGTAATTCCGCCGCAGTCGGGTTGTAGGCTTTGAAGTGTTCGAGTTTTTCGAGATGGCGTGATTGATTCATGCAAATGGGTCAGGTTTGATTTGTTGAATTGCAGCAATCTTCAATCATGGAGCGCCGACTCCGGAATGCCGTGCCCCGCTAACCTATCATCCGTCGCCAGCGTGAACCGACGGGGAGTGAAAGCATCATCCGCGCGATTGAATTTATCGTCGGCGCTTTGAAGGGAGAGGGCGAACGCCGTTTCAGGATTGAAGACCGTTGGAATGGATTCAGTAATTGTGTTCATGCTTAGATGTCGGGAGTAGAGACAGTTTCCTTACAACTAAACTATTTCGCAAAGGCTGACGCACCTGGGACATTGAGCCGGATGCGGTAAATGCCGGTCTGTGCGGCAAGATAGAGCGTGCGTTTGTCAGTGTCGCCCCAAGCCATGTTGTGCGGATGCTCCGGGCCGTGCAGCGTTCCGAGATGTTTGCCTTCGGGTGAGAGAATCCACAATCCGCCTGGCCCGCTGACATAAACATTCCCAGCGCGATCAACTTTGATGCCGTCAATCGCGTTCTCTGCGCCCGCTGTCGTGAGATCAAAGAACAACTCGCCTTTGCCAAGCGTGGCGTCGGCGTTCACGGGATAGCGATTCACCACGGCCTTCTTTGTGTTCCAGTCGCCGACATAGAGGAATTTTTCGTCCGGCGAAAATGCCAGCCCGTTCGGACCGGTGAAGTCCGTGCTGACCAGTTGGACCTTGCCGTCCTTCACCGAATAAACGCCGGAGTGCGGCTGTTCACGGCGTGGGTCGTCGCCGAACTTCGGCAAACCAAAGGGCGGGTCGGTAAAAAACAACGCGCCGTCGCTGCGATAGACGAGATCGTTCGGCGAGTTAAGGCGTTTGCCGTTGAAACGATCGGCGAGCACCGTGGTGAGGCCGTTCTTCTCGATGCGAACCACCCGGCGATTGCCGTGCTGGCAAATCGTAAGCCGCCCTTGTTCATCCGTCGTGAGTCCATTCGATCCGGGTTGACGGTATTCGCCGATGTTCTCGCCGGTGTAGCCGGACTTCGTGAGATAGACCGACACGTCGCCCTCCGGCGTCATGCGATAGATCGTGTTGTTGTTCGGATCGCTGAACAGCAGAAAACCCGCGTCTGAATCTGGAGCAATCGCCGGATTCCGGGCATCAATCCAAACCGGTCCTTCGGTGAAGGCGAAACCGTCGGCGAGCTTTTCGAGTTTTGTGTTCGCCGGAATAATTGAATCAAGCGCCGCATCCTTCTTGACCACTTCTGATTTCACCTCGCGGGTCTTGCTCAACTTGCCCGGCTTGTAAAAATCCAATGTCGCACTTCGCACCCAGATGTAAGTGTCGGGGTGCGTCGAGACCGGACCGTTGATGCCAAACACGGCGATCTGAAATTTCTCGCCGGGAATCGCATTTCGCGTGAGCACGACGCGATTCGGAGCGTTCCAACCGGCGACCACCGAACCGCCCGCTTGCCCAAGCACGTTGCCGAGTTTGCCGTTCACCCAAACTTCCGCGTAATCGTCCACGACGATTTCAAATACCACGGTCGAACCTTTTGTATCGAAGCTGGCAACCTTCTCCGGGACGGTGACGTTGATGCGATACCAGTTGAACGAAAGCCGTCCATGACCGCGCCGGCCTTCGAGCGAATCGGCGGCAATACCTTCCCACTTGCTGTCGTCGAAATCAGCAGCGCGGGCATCGGGCGAAAAATCGAACGTATGATTCTTCGGCCCGCTGGCTTTCAAATCTGCGTCGACGTCACGGTGCTCGATCTCACGGATGGTCGTATCGCTGTATCGCCACTGCGCGTTCACCCGCGCGACGCCTTCCCTCGTCCGCAAGTCCACGACGGCATCGGGCAACACCGCTCGCGGCGCGTGACCGGCACGTAGAGTGAGAATGGAAGCATTGGTAAGAGCAGCGACCAGGAGGGCAGTCCGCAAAAGAGGCTGGTTCAATTTCATAGGTGTCGTTTTCAACACCGGGTTCGTCGGGAATGGACGGTGTTCCTTACAGTCCGGGCAGCACACCGCTAAGGAGAAGTTGCTGACAATCCACAGTTCTGTACCGACCAAGGGCCGGCGAAAACTCTCGCCCCAGGAGCGGGCCACGCTCCATCGCGGCCTGCCGCGAAATGTCGTGGCCGTAATTTCGAGGGCTGACGGCGTGGCTTCGCCGCGAGAATCAAAACACCCTGATTT
Source organism: Verrucomicrobiota bacterium (assembly GCA_016195385.1). Classification (GTDB taxonomy): domain Bacteria; phylum Verrucomicrobiota; class Verrucomicrobiia; order Limisphaerales; family JACPZS01; genus JACPZS01. Next base: position 4,315 of record JACPZS010000253.1, on the reverse strand, counting down.
TACAGGGGCTTTCAGCGGTTCGCGCTGGACTGCGGTTTCGTGGCACAGCCGTTGCGAAAGGGGCAGTCACTATGAAAAACGAAACCGAATTGATGACAAACGTTGAGAGCACGCCGGCTCTTGGCAGCGATTGGGTGGACGCTCACGCTGATTACCTTTTCAACTTCGCCGTCGGCCAGGTGCGCGACGCGAACACCGCCGAAGACCTCGTTCAGGACACGTTTCTGGCGGCGGTCAAAGCTCAAAACAGTTTCGGCGGCAAATCCTCCGCGCGGACATGGTTGGTGGGAATTCTGCGCCACAAGATTTACGACCATCTGCGCAAGACCTGCCGCGAGCGCGCGGTGCGCCACGATCCAACGCCGATGAACGACGGGGAGTCCTGGGAAGAATCCGCGCTATGGCTGCACGACGTGGCGGCGGAAACTCAATTGCCCAGCCGCCGGATTGAGCTGGACGAATTCCGCACAAGTCTGGAACTGGCGCTCGGCAAGCTGCCGCCACGCATCGCCCAGGTGTTCCAACTTTACCAAATCGAGGAGCGTCCGAACCGCGAAGTCTGCGAGCGCCTGAACATCTCCGAGAGTAATCTTTGGGTGATGCTGCACCGCGCGCGAAAACAACTGCGCGAACATCTCGACGGCTGGTGGTCAGCCGAGCCGACAGAAAAATCCTCGGACGCTCGGGTCAATTTCTAAAATCTCACCTCGTAACTTATGTTGAAAATTTCTCAGGCCGGAAAAGCCAATCATTCGGTCACACTCAAACTCGAAGGCCGCGTTGTCGGTCCTTGGGTCGGCGAGTTGCGTCAGGTTTGTGAAACGCATTTGAGTGAGGGTCGGGCGTTAAAACTGGATTTGACCGACGTGACGTTCGCGGACGCTGACGGCGTCGCGGTGCTGACTGGCTTCAAGACGCGAGGCGTCACTCTGAAAAACTGCTCGCCGTTCGTGGACGAACAATTGAGGTCAACAGCGAATGGCTGATGTGGCGCTCGGTCTGCGGGCAAGCTTTCGCGGCGCAACGAAAAACAATTTTCTCAAGATGCATTCCTTGCGTTCTGCGAATTAAACAAAAACCAACGAAATAAATACGAAAATGAAAAACATAATCAAATCCATCGCAGCCGTCGCGCTTCTGTCCGTCTCCGCCTATGCTGGCGATCTCGTCAACGTTTCCGGGGCGAGCAAGGCTGCCGTGAGCGGTTACGACACAGTTGCCTTCTTCACCGATGCCAAGCCGGTGAACGGCTCGCCATTCATCACTGCCGAATATCAGGGCGCGACTTACTTTTTCGCCACAGAGGAGCACAAGGCTTTGTTCACGGCAAAACCGGAAAAGTATGCTCCGCAGTGCGGCGGGTTTTGTGCTTATGGAGTCGGCCTTGGCAAGTTGTTCCCCGTGGACATCAACACTTGGCAAGTGCGCAACGAGAAATTGTATCTCAACCTGAACGCCGACATCCTGAAAAAGTTCAATGCTGACTTTGATGCCAACGTGGCCAAGGCCAACAAGAATTGGCCTGACTTGGTGAAGAAGAACGGGAAGTAAGAGAAGCCAATGCCTGGACGGGGAGTTGACTCAATCCAACTCCCCGCTCCATTCTTTTGAGTCATGGCCGACAAATTTCACGAACTTGTCTTCACGGATTCCGTGCGTAAAGCGCAGGCACATTACTATGGAAAATCGCAGCGCATTGAGGGCGCACCGGAACGCGACGCGCTCACGGAAGACGAGACGGCTTTCATCCAATCGCGCGACAGTTTTTACATGGCGACCGTCAGTGAAACGGGCTGGCCTTACGTTCAACATCGCGGTGGCAATCCCGGATTTCTCCGGGTCATCAATCCGACCTCGCTCGCCTTCGCTGACTACAAGGGCAACCGACAACTGCTTTCCACTGGCAACCTCGCAGTGACGGACCGGGTGACGCTGTTCCTGATGGACTACCCACAACGCACGCGGCTGAAGATTCTCGGTCACGCCCGCGTCGAAGATGCGCGACAGCATCCCGAACTCGTCGCGCAACTCGCCGAGCCGGAAGTCCAACGCATCGTGGAGCGGCTATTCTTAATCGAGGTCGTTTCCTTTGATTGGAACTGTCCGCAATACATCACGCCGAGATACACCGCCGCCGAAGTGGACGTTGCGGTTGCTCCGTTGAAACAACGCATCGCCGAACTGGAAGCTAAACTTCTTCTGCAAAGGTAGCGCGGGCGTCTCGCCTGCCGCGTTCGGCGACTCGCCGGGTGTAATTCTCACCTTTGCAGCCGACGTTTATTTCACTACGCTTGCCGCATGAAGATAACGGAAGACGTGCGGAAATATGCAGCGAAGCAAGGCATCGCCGAAGAAGAGGCGTTGAAAAAGGGAATGGAAGAAAAATCCCGCGAGTTCGTTGAGAAAGGGGCGGAGGTTTACGCGAAGGCATAGGCAACCTGTTAACCCCATGAGCACCGCAAAAGAAATGCCGCAACACGAACCGTTCTGCCCGTTCTGCGCTCAAAAGATTCATGACTTCGCAAAAATACGGCAAGATTTTGCGCAATCGCTCGCTTATCCGCAAATCATCGGATTTCTTCTTCATCATATCAAGACGCCAACACACTCTGCTGAATATATGATTCGGCATTGCCTAGAAATACCGGCCGTCAGACAGTCAAAGGAGGCTGTGGAAGCTTTGAATCGCGCAGCGAGGCAAGTGCGAGAAGCCTATCAAGATTTTGAGATCTTCTTGCGTCCTGAATCGTCGCGTATAGACAAAGAACGGCTGATGACCGAGGCAGATTTCCGTGAGTTGCACACAACGTTTGAAGGACTATTTCGATTCCAATGTGATTTTCGTATGACCGGACTCCATGATCGTTCCTTGGCGGTTGGTTTGCATGCGTATAATCAGTTTCTTAGAATGATGCTGGAGTTGAGCCTTTTGGCTGTGGGTCGCCAAGCGAGGCCGCACATTGAAATCGAATACAGGGGACAAGAGACTTTTGTCGCTTGCAATCTGTGCCTGCGAAGCGGTTCAAGACTTGAACTGGATGAGATGCTCTTCAATCTTGCAAATATTGTGGCTCGACGAATTGGGATTTCGGTTGTTTCGGAAATCCATGGCGAAGACAGAGTATTTTCTTGGCGAATTCCGCTAAGAGAAAAGAGTTAAAAATGAAACAAAAGGTCATCCTCATTGAAAACGAGCCATCGTGGATGCAGCGCCTTACTGCTGCACTTGCCGAGGCAGGATTCGATGAAGTGGTGACTTTTGAAAGTTACACGAGAGCCGAACGAGAGTTATCGAAACTTAAAACAGATGAATATGCCCTTGCATTGATTGATGTAAGGATGAGACGCCCGGTTTTTGATCAGGGTGGCCTTGCACTCCTTGATCTTCTCAAAGGCAAAGCGCCTGATTTGCCTATAATCATGCTGACAGCCTACGCTCAGGATTATCCTGGGCTTCAAAAGACGGCTTCCCGTTACGCGAGAGTGTTCGCTTACGACAAAGAAGTGTTTCTTCAATCGCAATCAGCAATACTTCAAGCATTGCTTCAACAGTTGCCACCTCAAGTTGGTGAGGTTTCCTCAAACGCCCACGGAATTCGCCAAGCTGGAGCGGCATCACCAACGCACGAAAGATTATCCCGGAAGTTTTCTCCCCTCGTAATTGGTTTGTTCTGCATCTTGCTAATTCTCGGTTCGGGATTCGCGACGTTCGCTTTACTAGAGAAGTTCAGTCAGTTTTCCCGCTACGGAAACGTCATATTCGCCTTGGTCACAGTTTGCCTCATGGCAGTGTTGATCGGCAGCTTTGGGAAAGAAACCATCCAACTAGCTGTCCGACATTCGTCCTCGTGGCTGAAGTCGGTGTTTCGTGGGAAAGGGAATAGCAAATGACCTGCTGGCGCGGGCAGTTCGCTTCACAATGAAGAGGCGTGAACAAATGATCGCAATGTTCGACGTTCTCGGCTTCAAGTCGCTCTGTCGCAGCCTCGGCATTGATGGGATTCACCAAAGATACGAAAAACTCACGGCTTACATTCGCGAGCCGAAGTCCGGTATAGACATTGTCCCGGTTGGTGGGTTCGTGGCCGTGGGCCATCTAGAAGTCCGCTGCGCATATTTTAGCGACACTGTTTTGTTCTGGTCGGATTACTCGTTCCCAGCATTTCGGAGCTTCTCTCTAACAGGCCGCTGCAAAACCGGGTGATTTTGCCGGAATTGTTTTTTGGTCATGGCTAAATCCATTTCTGGTCGCTGCGCCGTGCGGGTTTTTGATCGGCAGTCACTCCGCTGGGCTGCTCCGACTGGAGCTTTCGTC
>JACPZS010000252.1 GCA_016195385.1 Verrucomicrobiota bacterium | reverse complement strand
ATAATCCCTCATCTCGACGACCCACAGTCTTCCATCCGCGCCCCAATCAATCGCGACTGGATCGACAATGAGCGGCTCGGCGACGACGAGTTCCACTTCCAATCCCGGCTTAGTGCGGATGGACGCGAGCGCTTCTGTCGGCGATTTCGGCGGCGGAAATTCGGAACGGCTTTGATCGGCCTCAAACTTTTTTGGCAAAAGCTCATGCACTGTTCGCACGATCAGATCCTCCGTCTCGGGCGCGAGCTGTTGCGGACGGTCGTAATACCAAAGCGAAGACTCGGCTTCGTAACCGCCTTCGCGTAGAATGCGCTTGGACGGGATGTAACACGGCACGTCGTTCGCGTAGGCGTTGATCCAAAGCCGCTGCGCATCGAACTCGCGTTTCAGGCGCAGTGAATAATCCACGACGACTTCGCCGCAGAGAAATACCATCGCGAGTCCGTCGCCGAATGTCCACGTCTGCACGAGATACGGCAGTGTGGCCGGCAGCTTTTCGCCACGATCCAGCCGCACCAGATATTTCTGCGCGTGATAGCCGACGATGGCGCTGTTCGTGGCACGCTGTTCCCATTGCTCGCGCGTGAAGTGCGGCTGAAACGGGAGTTCGATGCGCTTCGTGCGGCAGATCGGTTTCTCGCGCAATGGCGTCAGCGGCTGCGTCAACAGCGCGGAGACTTGTGTCGCAAGCGACTGGCCGTGTTGCTGCGAGAACGCGAGTCCGAAGTCCGCGCCGCCGCGTGGTTGCGGGTTTGCATCGGCACCGCAACCAATCGTGACCAATGCCACCGCGCCCGGATGTGCGCGCTCCAGTTCGAGTTGCGCGAAGCCCGCCCAATCCGGACAAAGTTGGTTGAACTCGCCGCCGAGCGTCGTGCAATGACAGGCGTAATTCGCGACGATGGCGCGCAGCACTCCATTGCGATCCGTCGCGCGCAAAACGGGCACGGCATGATCAGTCGGTCCACCAGCAGTGCGGCGATTCGCAGCGAAGCCAGCGGTCGTCTGTCCCCACGCAAGTTTGCCGGGGCGACGATCCTTCAAAGCGGCGAGTGCGACTTGTTCGAGCTTGTCGGTCAGTTCGGTCGTGTAACGTGCGATGGTCGCAAGTTGGTCGTCGGGAATCGCCATCGCGAAAATGTTCGGCGCGAATCCAACGATGCACGGCCCCGTGTGCGTGTGTGACGAGCAGACGGCGAAGCGTTCGCGCGCGATGCCGGTTTTTTTCTTGAGCCGCGCGGCGACTTCCTCGGTGACGTTCGCGCAGACGCCGCAATTATCGACCGTCAGCAAAACCACCGCGCCTTCGCGGTCGCCGCCAATGGCGAGCGCCTTCGCCCACAATTTTTGTTCGACACCTTCCGACTCCGTTTTGCGTGACGCGTAACCGGTCAGACGAATCGGGTAAGCTGGCGTGATGTCAATCTTGGCGATGCCGATTTGAAATTCGCGCTCCTTTTCGATCGCTGCGACGGATGCCGCATAACCGAGGAGCAGCCAGGGAAGTAAAAAATTTCCTGCCGAGTTGAAGGGCCATTTTGAAAGCAAACTTATCATAAGCCAGGTGAAGACGCCGACATCGTCCGGGATTGGCGTGACGTGTCAAGGCCACGCTCGCGAATCCACTCCGGTTTTTGTGTGCGAACCCGGCTTTTCCGGCTATGCTTCACGCATAATACGGACGGAGCGAAACTGCCATGTTGCCGACGCGTAGCAACATCTCGATGACGCGATCCGAGGTGGCGTCGTCGCGCTCCAATTTGATGATTTCGCCGGCCTCCAGCGCTGCGATGGGCAGACCGTCGCGCAACAAAATCCGATTCGCCGAAATGCTCGTGATGCGCGGCCCCGGCGTCAGGATGCCGGCGAGATTCAAGGGATCGGCCGCGCTAATCGACAACAATTCATTCTTCGGCGCTTTTTTGCGCAGCCCGCGCAACAGGCCAATCGCCTCCGGCAACGCGAATTGTTCGCCACTCACTCCGGCGACGAAGTGCCCACCGCGAATTTCGCCGCGCGCCTCCAGACGGCGATAAACCCGGCCCAACTCAAACCACGACGCGTTCAACGATTCGCGCTCCAGCAAACGGCGGAACATGACGCCGTAACGCCGCAGCAGCACGCGCGCGAATGTTTCGAGCGCCGCGTCGCTCGTTGCCGCCGCCGCTGGCAGGCTTCCCTTCGAGCCGGCTCCATTCCTGTCACCGCTTACCGCGAGCGCATCTTCGCTCATAGCGGCTCGTAGCAGCGACCAACGGCCGGCGAACTCGATGCTCGTCACGGTTTTGTGCCGGCGTTGTCGCTCCACGTTCGCGTGCGGCGCACGTTTTTCCGACGGAATGAGCAAGGCGCGCATCCCTTCAAAACTGTCCGCGGTCACCCAGCCCTGTGCTGATAATTCGCCGAGCGCTTGTTCGACGCGGGACGGCAACAGCCGTGTGTGGCGCACAATCTCAGCGAAGAACAAAGCGCCGTGCTGCTTGAGCGCGTTGAACACCAGTCCAGTGTCGGGCGAAAACTCCGCGGCCGGAACCGAGGCGGAAAGTTCCAGCCAGTGCGGCAATTTTTCGCGCGTGAACAGCGAAACTGGACTCGATCGCAGTGGCGAGAACGCCCGGGCTTTTTGATTTTGCGGCGGTGTCAGCCGGCCCCAACCGATGCGGCCCGTGAAGCACAATCGATCCAGCCACGCCGGCGTGTATTCTTTCACGCGCAACGCCAGCACGTCCGGCTCCCACGCCGCCGCCGGCAGCTCGTAGCCGTCCAGCAAGTCCAGCACGGCTTCGACGCCCTCCGGCCCTTCGGCGCGGTATTCGACGCCGACGCGTTGCCACGCCAGCAGGAACCGCTGGAACTCCGCGAGCGACACCGGCTGAATCTCCGCGCGCAGCCGGTTCAAGGTGAGCCGGTGAATCCGCGCGAGCAACCGCCGGTCGCACCATTCGAGTTCCATCGCTTCCGCGTGAAAACGCCCGCGCAAAACAAAACCTTCAGCCTCCAACGCCAGCAGCGCCGCGTCGATCTCTGTTGCCTTCAACTCGAAAAATTCCACGAGCGTTGCGGCGGTCACCGGGCCGAGCACTTCCATCCGGCCGCGCACCAGTTCGCGCATCGCGTCGGCGCGCTCCCATTCACGACGGCGTTCGGATTCCGGCGGCGTGATCGCGGGAGCAATTTTGCAGTCGGGGAAAATCGCTTGCAGCATTGGCAACCGTTCGGCGGCGACCCACAACTCGCGCGCTGGCATTGCTGCATTTGAAGCCACTGCAAACTGCGCCGCCCGTTTTTGCGCGACAAGTGTTTCGAGAAAAACCTGGCTGCCGCTCGTGGTCCGTTGAATTTCTTCCGCGCTCATCAAACCCAACAAGAGCAATGCTTCGTGCAGTTCATCGGCGTTCGCCGCGGCCGGCCAGGCTTCGGCGCCGACGTGATCGATGGCGGCGGAATCCAAAATCCCCAGGCCGGCGTCGCTGGAAGTTTCGCCCGCGCGCCGCGTGATGACGGCTTGCGTCCGCCGTTCCTCCAGCGGCGCGTTGTCGAGAAACGCGTAGGGTTTGGCGTGCAGAATTTCGTGCGCGAGCGGCGACGGCTCCGGCAGGTCGCGCGCGATGCACTCGATTTCGTTACTTTCAATTCGCTGGAGAACTTCGATCAAACCCTCGATGTCCATTGCTTCGGTCAGACAATCTTCAATCGTCTGGAACACGAGCGGGTGATCGGGAATTTCGCGATCGCCGACGATATGTTCGAGACAGGCGAGTTGATCGGGGAAAACCGCCGCGAGCAGATTCTCCGATTCCATGCGCTGCAGCGGCGCGGGCGTGCGGCGGCCGCCGCGCATACGTGGCAGCGCCAGCGCGCGGGTGGCATTCCAGCGCCAGCGAATCGGAAACATCGGCGCATCCAGCAGCGCCTGCACGAGCAGGTCGCGGACGGTTTTGGAATTCAGGTAGCGGAAAACTTCTTCGAGCGGAAAAGAATGCTGCGTGCCGAGCGAGATGACAATGGCGTCATCCGTGGCGGCGGCCTGCAATTCAAAATTGAACGAGCGGCAAAAACGTTTGCGCAACGCGAGTCCCCACGCGCGATTGATGCGGATGCCAAACGGCGCGTGCAGCACGAGTTGCATTCCACCCGATTCATCGAAGAACCGCTCCATCACGAGGCGACGCTGCGACGGCACGACGCCGAGGACTTTGTAAACTTGGTTGAAGTAGTCGGCGAGTTGGGTGGCGGCGGATTGGGGAACTGACAATTCATTCACCAGCCAATCGGCAAGATGCGCCGGAACCGGGCCCGCTGATGAATCCGCCTCGGTTTGACCTGCTCCTTGGACTTGGAGCGCCGAGCATCGCTCGGCAGCGGCGAGCATGCGTTCTTCTTGCCGAGCAATGCTCGGCGCTCCATCTTCCGGCTGGGCCTGACACACTCCGCGTTGATCTGTTTCTTGCAAGCGTGGATGGATTGGCACCGGCTCGCGTTGAATTTGCTTTTCAAAATCCTCGCGCAATTTTGAAACTGCCGACGACAATTCACGCGTGCGCCCCGGCGCTTCGCCGAGCCAGAACGGTATTGTCGGCGGCTGGCCTTGCGCGTCCTGCACGCGCACCTGGCCGGAATTCACTTGAAGAATTTTCCACGACGCGTTGCCGAGTTGGAAAATATCGCCCGCCGAGCTTTCGATGGCGAAATCTTCGTTGACGGTGCCGATGAAAGTTTCCGTCGGATCGACGACCACCCGATAATCCGCCGTGTCCGGAATCGCGCCGCCGGATTGCAGCGCCAGCAATCGCGCCCCACGCCGCCCGCGCACACGATGGTTCACGGTGTCGTGATGAACCAGCGCGCCGCGCCGCCCGCGTTTCGTGCTGAAGCCATCGGCGAGCATCCGCAACACGTCGTCAAATTCCGCGCGTGTCAGATGGCGATATGGATACGCCGCGCGCACCCGTTCGAAGATCGTTTCCTCGTCGCAATCTTCGCACGCCACGCACGCAACGATTTGCTGTGCCAAAACATCAAGCGGCTTCTCCGGCATCACCAAGCGATCCAGTTCGCCGCCGCGGACGCTGCGCAGCAGCGCGACGCATTCCGCCAGCTCATCGCGGCTCAATGGAAAAAGCCGGCCCTTGGGCAAGCCACCGCGTTTGTGTTCCGCGCGACCGACGCGTTGGAGAAAAGTGGCGATGGAGCGCGTCGGGCCGATTTGACAAACAAGATCGACCGCGCCGATGTCGATGCCCAATTCGAGCGATGCGGTGGCCACGAGCGCCTTCAATTCACCGCGCTTCAACCGATTTTCCGCGTCCAGCCGCAGCTTCGTCGAAAGACTGCCGTGATGCGACATGACGCAATCCTTGCCAAGCCGCTCGGTGAGTTGATGCGTGACGCGTTCCGCGAGCCGGCGCGTGTTGACGAAGACGAGCGTTGTGCGGTGCGCCTCGATAAACTCCGCGATCCGCAAATAAACTTCCGCCCAGACTTCGTTCGACATCACGGCTTCGAGCGGCGAGCCGGGCAATTCGATGGCGAGATCCATTTCGCGCGAATGACCGGCGTCGATGATCGCGCAGGCAGGCTGGGAGAAATTTTCTTTTGCCGGAGTGTCTAGCAAAACATTTGCCGGCGTTGCTTCACTGACATTTTCTCGATCTAGGAGATCGAGCTGGTTGAACCAACTTACGTTTGTGCCGGAAGCATTGCAGCTTCCGACCAAAAAGCGCGCGACTTCCTCGATTGGTTTTTGCGTCGCGGAAAGCCCGATGCGTTGCAGCGGTTTTTTGACGAGCGCCGCGAGGCGTTCCATCGAGAGCGCGAGATGCGACCCGCGGCGATTGCCCACCACCGCGTGAATTTCATCGACGATCAGCGTGCGCACCGTGCTCAACATCCGGCGGCCAGAAAGCGAAGTCAGCAGCAGGTAAAGTGATTCGGGGGTCGTCACCAAAATGTGCGGTGGCTTCTTTGCAATGGCTTGTCGCTGCGACGCGGACGTGTCGCCTGTCCGCACCGCCGCGCGCACGTTGACCAGTTTGCTCTCGCTGGCCACCAGCGCCGCGCGAATGCCCACGAGCGGTTCTTCGAGATTTTTGTGGATGTCGTTGCTCAACGCCTTGAGCGGCGAGACGTAAACCACGCGGGTTTCGTCAGGGAGTTTTCCGCTCAGGCCGGCGCGAAACAAATCATCCAGCGCGGCCAGAAACGCGGCGAGCGTTTTGCCGGAGCCGGTGGGCGCGGCGATCAACGTGTGCTGACCGGATTGAATCGCCGGCCAGCCGCGCGCCTGCGGTTCCGTGGGCGAACCGAACTTGCCGGTGAACCACCGCGCGACGGCCGGATGGAATTGGAACGGCTGCATCAGACAATACGGAGCATAAAACTGATTCGATAGTTTGCATCAGAAATCAGCCTGCGGGCGGCGAAAGTCACGAAAAGATTCACGACTTGGTTGCGAGGGTTTTTCCCTTTCGTCGCACGGAAGATTGGCTAGGCTGGTCGCATGTCACCACGATTTCACGCGCTAAAGTCGAAGCCCAAAAGCGCTGCGGAACCCACTGCGCGTATTCGCTCCGTCGCATTCACACTCATCGAACTTCTCGTTGTCATCGCCATCATCGCGATCCTGGCCGGCATGTTGTTGCCCGCGCTGGGCCGCGCCAAGGAGAGCGCCAAACGAACCAGTTGCCTGAACAACGCGCGCCAACTCGGACTGTCACTCGTCCTCTACGCGCACGACAACAGCGGCCTGTTCCCGCCGCGCCAGGACTCGCGTCGCTGGCCCACTCAACTTTATCCGAGCTACCAGAATTTTCAGATTCTCAAATGCCCGGACGATCCGCAGAAGATCAATCCGGCGCAGACGCGCGACAAAAATTTCCCGCCGGACAGCGCCACCCGCAGCTACATCATCAACGGTTGGAACGATTATTTTGTGCCGCCCAAAGTCATTACTTCGTTCGACATGAATGCGTTCATCGGCAAGTCGATTCTCGACACGGCGATCCCGCAGCCGAGCGTCACGATCGTCTTCGGTGAAAAGAAAACCGAATCGGACAATTACTACATGGATCTCTTCGAGAACGGCGGCAACGAGAAGACCGAGATCGAGCGCGGTCGCCACTCGGTCACGCGCAAAGGTGAAAAAGGCGGCGGCTCCAACTACACGTTTGCCGATGGTTCCGCGCGATTCATCAAATATCGGGGACTGCTCTACCCGTTGAATCTTTGGGCAGTCACGGATCTGTTTCGGACGAATCGTGTGTTGAGCAATTAGCGTCCGCCGCGCGGCGCTCCTGGCTTTCCTCGGTTTGGAAACACCGCTTCAACGAAAGCGCCATTGGCGGCGCCAACCAACGGTGACTAGCTTGAAGCGTGGATTTGTGCGCTAGCAAAATCCGCCGCATGGCACGAAACATTGCGGCGGACTTTTTCGGCAAACTCGAAACCAAACTCGAAACTTATGTGAGCGCGGATAGTCCTGCGCGCGCCTCCGTGGCTTGTTCGTCCAAATTCTAAGCTTTGTCTCCTTGCGTGTGATTGGCATCATGCGCGCCGTTTTATGATTACAGAGTTCATCTCCGGCTGGGCAGTGAAGATTCTCGACACCACCGGTTACACGGGCGCGACGTTGCTGATGACGTTGGAAAGCATGATCGCGCCGATCCCCAGCGAGGCGGTGATGCCGTTCGTCGGCTTTCAGGTCGCCGATGGCAAGTGGAACCTCTGGGCCTCGGTTGGCGCGACGAGCCTCGGCTCAATTCTCGGCTCGCTGCTCTCATACCTGATGGGTTTCTTCGGTGGGAGACCGCTCGTGCTGCGGGTCGGCAAATATCTCTTCCTCAACGTGCGTGACTTGGAGCGCACCGAAGCGTTCTTTCACCGGCGGGCCGGCGTGTGGACCGTGTTCATCAGCCGGTTCATTCCCGTCGTGCGGCACTTCGTCTCCATTCCGGCGGGTATGGGGAAGATGCCCCTGCTGCCGTTCCTTGCGGTAACATTCATTGGTGCGACGGCGTGGAATTCCTTCCTCCTCTTGCTTGGCATGAAATTGCGCGAACACTGGCCCGTCGTGCAGAAGTATTCGCACAAGGCCGATTACATAATTGTCGTGCTCCTCCTCATCGCGAGCATCTGGTTCCTTCGTCAACGTCTCGCCCGCCAGCGCGCCGCTACCTGACCGCACGCACTGCGAACCGCCTTTCCTAAAGTTGATTGCAGTTGCGGCATCTCATCAGCATCGGCCTACCTCTCGCCTCGAACAAAAATGCTTCCTCGACTTCTTCGGCGGCGGAACGATCATGGTGTTCGGTGCGCCATACTTCGAGCTTTGTGCACCGGTACACGCAAGCGGCTGCCGAAGGGAAGTCGTGCAATCTAAGAAAAGTTAACTGTGGTTATGCTACTTCTCCTAAATTCACTCGGCAACGTAACACTGCTAGTAGCGGCTTGTTCGGCGTTACTGGCTTGGCCGCAATGTCGATTACGACCAGCAGTCCTCCGTTGGATGAGTATCGTATGTGTGCCGTTCGTGATTTCGTACTGCCTCTACTGGCTGCCTGTTTGGCGCGGTGCAAATCCATCGGAGTATTCCGCTTGGGAAGTTCTGGGTGTTGGAGCACCATTTCTAGCCGGGCTGATCACTTCGATTCTGATTGTTCTTATCGCGAGTCGGCGGCGTGCAAACTGAGATAGCTAACTACTACGCTCCAACTTTCGTCAGTTCGGCCGTCGAAATTGGTCGATCAACAGCACCGGCGAATGCCATCGAAGCGTGCTTCGCTGACACGAACGTAGAGTTCGGCGTCACTCGAACACTCCGGCTTAATGCGTCCTCCGCCGAGTAAATCGATTCTAATCGGATCCTGATTCACGCACTTCGCCGCACACAAGCAAGCGTTCGACGCAACTCGAGCGCGTTCCATCGCTGCTTCGCCCGAGAGTTCCTTCGCCAGCGCAAGAGCGAGCGCGATCATGCTGAAGACGTTCAACGGTTTCGATTCTGTCACGGCGTAATCGGGCAGCCAGGTCGGGGCTGTCTCGCGCAGCACGGCGAGCTTGCGGCGCGCAAGGAGCAGAATCCATTCGCGCAGGCTCAGGAGAACAATCCCGGCCACGAGCGCGAGAAAGAAAGCGGTGACAGCGGCGTCGAGTCTTAAATTAAACATTTGCCGATCACATTTTCGTTGGAGTGTTGGAAGTTGTTTTGTGAAGGCATCTACTTTTGCGCTATCATCCGTGGACTTCGCATCGGTGACCATCGTTGAGAACTTGTCTCGTTCCGCTCGCGCTCCCGCTAGAAATCCAATCTTAGGATCCGGATGCCAAATCTTCTGCACCGCCGCCGTGCCGGTGACGGCGAGCAGCCAGAGCAACGGAATGAGCGTGACGAGGGCGAAGGCGGGCGAGCGCAGCGGAGCGTCTGTTCCTCGCGCCGTGCTGGAAGCCGGCGCTCCGAGGCTCATCTTCAGAATCACCGTCGTTGCCAGGCAGAGCGCAGTGGCGGCGAGCAGTTGGTTCGCGATGCCGAAGATGGGCCAGAGCGCCTTGATGCCGCCGTCGGGATCGTACACAGCCGCGACGAGAAAATATCCCCACGCGCCGACGACGAGCGCGCTGGCGAACAGATTCGCTGTCAGGCTGCGCACGTTGCCGAGCGGCTTCCAAACATGGCCGAGCGCGTCCTGCAAAAGATAGCGCCCGACGCGCGTGCCGGCGTCGAGCGTGGTCAGGATGAACAGCGCCTCGAACATGAGCGCGAAGTGGTACCAAATGCCAAGCCACTTCTGGCCGACGACCTTGGAAAACAAATTCGCCATGCCGACGGCGAGCGTGGCCGCGCCGCCGGTGCGTCCGTAGAGCGTTTCCTCTTTCACTTCGCTCGCGAGTTGGGCCATGCGCTCTTGGGAAACAGTCACTGGTCCTTCCTTGAAAGTGACCCAAAACACGTTGCTGCCAACTAAGTTCAACCGCCGTTGGGTCGCCGCCAACTCATCAACGGGTACGGTTATGTTGTGTCCTGATGATCCTTTGGAATCGGAGTAGTCGATTTCTGCGGAGGTGATTGCCGTCATGCCGAGACTATTCACCGTCGTGACAACTTGGGCGGGAGAACCCTTGATGTTCATGGCGAGATACACGCCGGGGTCGAGCGTGCAGGCGGCGATCATCGCCATGATGGCCACGAGCGATTCGAGGCACATCGCTCCGTAGCCGACGGGCCGCGCGTAGCTTTCGCGCGTGATGATCTTCGGTGTGATGCCCCTGCTGATGAGCGTGTGAAATCCGCTGATGGCCCCGCATGCGATGGTGATGAAGCAGAACGGAAACAGCTTGCCCGGCACGACCGGCCCGGAGCCGTCGATGAACTGCGTCAACGCCGGCATCTGCAATTTCGGGAGCACCACCAGCACACCGAGCGCGAGCAGGAAGATGGTGCCGAGCTTCATAAAGGTGCTGAGGTAATCGCGCGGCGCGAGCAGCAGCCACACCGGCAGCACGCTGGCGGCGAAGGCGTAGCCGATGACCGACCAGGCCAGCGTTGGCGCGCTCCACTTGAACATCGTCTTGAGCGTCGCGTGTTCACTCACGAACGATCCGCCCCACACCGCGAGCAGCAGCAGGGCGACGCCGATGAGGGAGCCTTCGAGCACCTTGCCCGCACGAATCCAGCGCAGGTAGCCGCCCAGAAACAGCGCGATGGGAATGGTGGCCGCGACGGTGAAAACGCCCCACGGCGAATCGGCCAGCGCGTTCACAACCACCAGCGCGAGCACGGCGAGCAGGATGACCATGATGGAGAGAATCGCGATGACGCCGATGACGCCCGCCGCGGTGTTCAGTTCGTCGCGGACCATCTGCGCGAGCGACTTGCCGTCGCGCCGCATGGACGCGAAGAGAATTACGAAGTCCTGCACCGCTCCGCCGAGCACGACGCCGATTAAGATCCAGAGTGTGCCCGGCAAGTAACCAAACTGCGCCGCGAGTACCGGGCCGACGAGCGGGCCGGGGCCGCTGATGGCCGCGAAGTGATGCCCGAAGACGATCCACTTGTTCGTCTTCACGAAGTCCTTGCCATCGTCGTGGACTTCGCAGGGCGTGGCGCGGCGGTCATCGAGCGCGAGGATGCGGGCGGCGATCCACTTTGAGTAGAAGCGGTAGCCGACGGCGTAGGTGCAAAGCGCGGCCACGAGGATGTAGCCGGAGTTGATCGGCTCGCCTCGTTTGAAGGCCAGCGTTGCGTAGGCTCCTGCGCCGAGGAGAACCACGATGAACCAAACCGCACCCGTGAGAATCTGTTTCATAATCGAAGCAGTTTGCTTTTCAGGAACGGGCGGATGATAGACACCGCCGGGCGGGATTCAATCTCCAACGCGGACGCTGGTATTTGCACATGAATCGGGATGACGAATGGAAGCGAAGTTCGATTCGTAAGTTTTGACGCGGATAAAAAAATCCGCGCTCCCTGTCGAAGAATGCAGCGCGCGATGTGACTCGAATTAGGGAGCCGATTATCCCTGCGACGAATCCCAGATTCCTTCGTGCCAAAAGCCCTGGCGCTCACTGACGCCGATGGCGTGCAGGTAATCCTGGTTCAAGTCGGGGTGCTCGCGGAACACAACGCCGTTGTGTTCGTGCTCCAATCCGCTGGCCACATGGACGGCGGTGACGATGGAGAAGTTGCCACTCGGATCTTTTTGTGGTTGATGATGCCAGGCGATGGCTTCGACGACGGGGGCGGGAATGCCCCACAGTCCCAGCAGATACGCGCCGACTTCAGCGTGAGTGGTGTGGAAGGTGATTTGTTCGGCGAGGCGAAGCGGGAGCTTTTGCGAGCGCTGGAGGGAGACCGCCGTTTGAAATTGTTCCGGCAGCGCAGACGCGAGCACGAGTTTGCCCACATCATGCAGCAGGCCGGCGACGAACGCCTGCTCAGCCTGGACATGATTACGGGTTTCTGCCACGACGATCCGCTTGGCCCACATGCCGGTCGTCCAACTGTGTGTCCAAAGATCTTCGTAGGAAAAATCCTTGATGCGCACGCGCTGGAAGAGCGAGAAGATCTGGAGCGTGAGCACGAGGCCCTTGATGGTTTCGACGCCGAGGTAGGTCACGGCGTCTTCCACGCCGTTCAATGGCTGGTGCAGACCGAAAGCGGCGGAGTTGACGAGCTGGAGGAGCTTCGTACACATGCCGAAGTCCTGCGAAATGATCTGCACGATTTTCGGCAGCGAAGGATCGTGGCGGCGCAGTTCGTTGAGCAGGTTTACGTAGAGGTCAGGCAGGCTCGGCAGCGATTTGATTTGCGAAGTGAGCTGTTGAAGCTGCTCGTTGGCGAGCGTCTCGCTCAAGGCGAAGGCGCGCGCGAGCGTGTCTCGCAGCTCGGCCGCGTCGCACGGTTTGGCGAGGTAACGATGCGCGACGCCCAGCAGCTTGACGGCTGATTCGCGGTCGTCCTGGCCCGACAAAAGAATCCGCACCGTGCGCGGCAGCCGGTTCAGCACCTTCGTCAGCAATTGCGCGCCATCCATGCCCGGCATCGCGAGGTCGGCGACGATGGCGTCGAAGGGCTTTTGGGCGGCGAGTTCCCAGGCCGCCTCGCCGCCGGCGGCAAATTCGAATTCCCAACCGGGCTGCGCCCCAACGAACAACGCGCGCAACGCGGCCAGGAATTCGGGATCGTCGTCCACAAATAGAATCCGCTTCATAGCATCCAAAGAAACTCGTTTCTGCATCGTCTATCGGCGATTGGGAGATTAAATGAAGCGCGGTTTCGGGGCGGAAGTGCCCCGGCCGGAAATGGAGTTTTTACTTTCCACCCGCGCGGCAAAAAATAATTCTCCGCAATGCACAGCCGGTTTTTTCACTACACTGTCCGGGGTTTTCACGCCGCCCCGGTGAAGCGCTACCGCCAGTCGAACAAATCGGTTTGTATCGCCGACAATCCACCCAATTTACTTTACCAACCTGCATGGCCAAATCCGCTTACCTGACTGCCCCGCCGAAAATGACGGGCATGCCGCCGGGCGTGCCGTACATCGTGGGCAACGAAGCCGCCGAGCGGTTCAGCTTTTACGGCATGAACTCGATCCTCGTGCTGTTCATGACGCATTACATGCTCAGAGCGGATGGCTCGCCGGATCGCCTGACGGGCGAGCAGGCAAACGTGTGGTACCACTCGTTCGTCGTGTGGATGTATTTCCTGCCTGCGCTGGGAGCGATCCTGGCCGACGCATTTTTGGGAAAGTACCGCACGATACTTTTGCTCTCCGTCGTTTATTGCCTCGGTCATCTTACGCTGGCGTTCAATGACACGCGCGCCGGCTTGGCGGCTGGCTTGTGCTTGATCGCCCTCGGCGCGGGCGGCATCAAACCGTGCGTCTCGGCGAACGTCGGCGATCAATTCGGCCCGTCCAACCAGCACCTTTTGCCGAAAGTTTTCAGTTGGTTTTATTTTGCGATCAACTCCGGCTCGGCCGTCGCCACCATTGCCGTTCCGTATCTGCTGGAGCATTTCGGCCCGCGCGTGGCGTTCGGGACACCGGGAATTTTCATGGCGCTGGCGACGATTGTGTTTTGGCTCGGCCGGAGAAAATTTGCTCACATTCCGCCCGGTGGTTGGGGGTTTTTGGACGAGCTAATCCCCGGCAAACGCCAGAAGATCCTTTTTAGGATTTTGCGAATTCTCGGCTCTGCGTTTGCCGTTTCTCTCGTGGCGGCATTTATTACTGTGACCGTGATTGCTCCAAATAGTCTGGATCCGTGGTTGCTTCGATT
>JACPZS010000249.1 GCA_016195385.1 Verrucomicrobiota bacterium | reverse complement strand
GTGCTCCTGGCCGATGCAGTATTGGTCGAGCAGCGCCTTGATTTGCGCCGGCTTGGAAAGATTGAGTTTTTTGGGTGCCGGCTGCTTGGTCTGCACCGCCAGTTCCTTGTCGAGGACGTTTTTGCAGACGATGATGCAACTGTCGCAAATGTAAACCCCGGGTCCCTGGATCAATTTTTTGACTTCCGAATGGGATTTGCCGCAGAAGCTGCAGAGGGTCAAATTGGATGGTCGGGCCATGCGTGTTTCGTGTTTGCTATCGACAATTGTTGCTGCCTTTTCAAACGCCTCATCGGACTGGGAAATCTCCAGCGACGATGGGCGCTCCTATGTTGTTTCAACTGGTTTGTCCAAACCGGGAATTTCTTTGCGCGACTTCACGACTTCATCCACCAGCCCGTACGCCTTCGCTTCTTCTGCGCTCATGAAATTATCGCGGTCGCAATCCTTCTCAACCTGCTCCACCGGCTTGCCGGTGTGCCGCGCGATGATGCCGTTCAAGCGTTGCTTGAGCTTGAGCATGTATTTCACGCGAATCTCGACATCGCTCGCCGGCCCTTCCGCGCCGCCGAGCACTTGGTGAATCATGATGTTCGAGTTCGGCAACGCATACCGCTTGCCCTTGGTTCCGCCGCACAGCAGCACGGCCCCCATGCTCGCCGCCTGGCCGATGCAATAGGTGTTCACGTCGCATGTGAGAAACTGCATCGTGTCGTAAATTGCCAGACCTGCCGTGACGCTGCCGCCGGGGGAATTGATGTAAAGATGGATGTCTTTTTTGGGATCGGTCATCTGCATGAAAAGGAGTTGGGCGATGACCACATTGGCCACGTTGTCGTCCACCGGCAATCCGAGAAAAAGGATGCGATCCACGAGCAGCCGGGAATAAATGTCCATGGAGCGCTCGCCACGGCCAGTTTGCTCCACCACATAAGGAGTCAACGAATTGTGCATAAAAATTTTCTACCCGAGATGCGCCGCAACGTAACGGAGCGATTTCCGACCGTCAAGCTTGCCTATAAATCGGCACGCGCACGGAATTGTTAAGCCGTTTTGCCAGCGAAAGTTGGATCAACTCCAGCCATCTCAGAATTGAATCGCGCGATAAAAACGCCGCCGAAATTCCACTGCATTGGTATCCACAAAAGAAAAGGGTTTTCCCTCCACCGTCGCCGTCGTGAGCGCACTCCAATCGAGCAGGTTCGTTGACGCCTGAATTGAAATGGTGCGGCCGGGTTGCGCTTGGAGCAGCAACTTCAACTGCCCACCGGGCAACGCCTCGACGGATTCCCATTCCGGCGGCGTAGTCTCGATGGCTGACTGCACGTTGATGGTCTCGGTGACTTTGTTGCCGTAAGCCTGCCCGTCCCAGGCTTTGTAAGTGAAGCTGTCCGTGCCGGTAAAATCAGTCCTCGGCGTGTAGATGAGATTCGCGCCAACTCCCGACACCCAGCCGTTCTGCGGGCCTTTCAAGATCGGACAAACGAGCGCGTCGCCGTCGAGATCCGTCACGGCGAGCGCGATTTGCAGCGTCGTGTTCTTGGCGATCGCGAAGGTCTGATCCAGCGCCACCGGCGGATGATTCGGCGAGGCGACAATGATGTAAACCGTGGCTTCGTCACTGTCTAATTCACCGTCGTTGGCAATGAAACTCAATCGATCCGAGCCGATGAAGTTCGTATTCGGTGTGTAAACCAGATTCGTCACCGGGCCACGCAACTGACCATTGAACGTCGGCGAAACCACCCGAAATGTCAGCGGATTCGATTCGCCGTCGGCCGCCCGCAAGATGATATTCGTCGGCGTGTTCATCAGGGTTGTGCTGGTGAATGAGTGCGCAAGGGGTGCCGTGTTCACGTCGGTGAGCGTAATCGCGACGGTCGCCTCGGCGCTGTTGGATTTGCCGTCCGACGCCAGGAAAGTGAATTCGTCACCACCGACAAAACCCGGCTCCGGTCGATAAACGAAGTTGCTCCCGCCGCCCGTCAATGTACCGTGCGCAGGCAACTTCACGATTTGAAAACTCAAATCCTCCGGGTCGGGATCGTCCGCGCTCAAAGTCATCGGCAGTGCTTGATCGACTTTGTTGGTCAATGACTGGCTCACCGCGACCGGCACGTTGTTCGCGTCGAGAATTTTCAGCGTCACCGTGGCGACGTCGCTCGTCCGTTTGCCGTCGATCGCAACGTAAGTAAACGTCGTCGTGCCAGTGAAACCGTTGGTCGGAAAATAAGTCGCAACCGCCGGATAAGCGAACAGCGTGCCGATGTCCGGCCCTTTGACGATGCTGTAAGTAAGCGTTTCTCCGTCCGGGTCGTCGGCCAGGAACGGGATTGATTGCGTCAAGTTTTTGTTGAATGTGAAAGTTTGATCCTGGGCCACCGGCGGATCCTCCACCGGCTGGACCAGAATCGTGACGTTGTTCGTGCCGAACGCGGCGTGTCCATCCGTAATCGTGTAAGGAAACGAATCGACGCCACTAAAATTGTGCTTCGGCGTGTAAAGAAAACTCTGGTCGGCGTTCCTGGTCACCGTGCCGTTTTTGGGCTGGCCGAAATCCACGAGCGTGATCGGATCGCTCTCCACGTCGTAATCGTTGGCGAGCGGGTCGAACGTCACCGGCGTGTCTTCCAGCGTGATGATTTGATCGAGCACGGCGACCGGCGGGTCGTTGACCGGCGTCACTTGAACCGTGACTCCGCCGATGGCCAGCCCGCCTTTTCCATCCCCCACCGTGTAAGTCAACGTGTCGAGGCCGTTGAAATCGGGCGCGGGCGTGAAGATCAATTTGCCTTGCTCCGAAAGTTCCGCGCTGCCGAACTGCGGCCGGCTGAAGTTCAAAATGCGCAATGCGCCCGCCGCCGGGTTCGTGTCGTTGGCCAACGTGTCGATTTCAATTGACGCATCTTCCGCAGTAACGACGGCGTCGGCAATCGCTTCAGGCGGATTGTAGTCCAGCTTCACGGTAAACACCGCGGCGCGCGCGCTTTCGAGTCCACTTGGATCACGCGCGATGAATTGCAGCGGCTCTGTGCCGATCCAATTCGGATCCGGTGCGAAGACTTTGGCGACGCGATCCGTGCCGATCGACACGCGCAACTGGTTCGCGCCCGTCACGCGCCACGAAATTTCCTTGGTAGAATTGTCGGGATCATCGACGTAACGATCCAATTCAATCGGGAAAAAATCCTTCCCGGCTTTCACCGTCTGGTCCGGAATTTCGCCGACCACCGGCGGTTCATTGACATGCCTGGGCGGCTCGTAGTAGCCGGTGTTTTGTGAATTTCCCTGGAATGTCGGCCACGGCATTTTCTCGCGCTTGAACGGCGCGGCGAGTTCCCAGACGTAGAGGCTGCTGCGGTTTTTTCTTATCGCAGGCGGAAAACCCGGCGAGTAGGCCGTGTCCTGCACGGACGAGGCGACGACGTTGAGTTTTCCGTTCCCATCCAAATCGGTCAAAATGATCGGCGCGGCCTTGAGGAACGAACTGCCGCCCGAACCTTCCATGACGAGCACGGGAATGTTCGCGTTTGCGGCGAACGAAATTGGTCGGCCATCGAAGCCCCACGCTTTCACACCGCCGATCGTGGACGTGTCCCCGAGCGAGATCGCGTTGCGCAAATTTCCCGGCGAACCAAGCACGACATCGACAAACCCGTCGCCATTCACGTCACCGATAACCACGCTGGTCTTGACGGCGGAGCGCGTCAGCGGCCCGACCGGCCAGCCGAACGCTTCAAATCCATAGCCGTGAACGAGGTGGATTTTTTTGGACGACCAACTGGGAATGCAAATCTCCAGCGTGCCGTCGCCATCGAAGTCCGCTAGCGCGGGCGCAGCGCTGAAAGACTCGTCCACCAGCACCGGCCAGCCTGGACGCCGCCGACCCTGGTTGTCGAAGACGTACAGCCCGCCTTGATAGCCGCCAAAATCTTTCGACGCGCCAACGATCACCTGGTTCGAGCCGCTGTGATACAAATCGCCAATGACCGGCGACGCCAACACCGTGCCGTCGGTGGCCGCGACCCAGATTGGCCGCGTTGGATTCCGCAGCGAAAACGCCGCGATGGAGGAGCAATCGTAACGAACCACAATTTCCAAATCTGGATTTTCATCCAAGTTGCCGACGGCGGGAAAAATTTTCTCGGTGTTGGGATGAGCGTCGCAATCCGCCAGCGACCATTTGCGAATCACCATTCCCGTGTGATCAATGACGACGAGTTGTCGCCGGTTGATTCCATTGATCGTCGTGGTGTTTTGCGAGTAACCAATCAATTCTTTGAAACCGTCACCGTCCAAATCCGCGAGAACTTTTCCCAGGCTCGTCGCTTCGAGATGCACTGGCCAGTTGCCGACCAGCGGCGTGCCGTCGTGATGGAAGCCGAACAATTCGCCCTTCGCTCCGACATCGACAAATATTTCCGGGAACCCGTCGCCATCGATGTCGCCCACGACGGGAATGTCCGAGTACGGTTCGCCGCTCGCCAGATCGCGCGACCAACGCAGGCTGCCGTCGCTGTTGAACACGAGCAGCCGCGCGGGCTGGCCAACCGAGTTGCCATGATCGACCAGAATCAATTCCTGGCGGCCGTCGTTATCGACATCCGCCACTTTAAGATCGCGCCAGTCCTCGATCGGATAATCACCCACGACCGGCAGATACTGCGGCCAGCCAGTCTTGAGCTGGCCGTCGAGATAAATCATGTGTGTGAAAAATTCCGCGACGACTTGACCGGCGCTTTGGACGGTCAACTTCAAGGTTTGAAAATCATTCGTCGGCACGAGCCGCGTGTCCCACGTCGCCAGCAGCGAATCGGAAATCTCGCCGTTGCCCGCGTTGGCCAGCGTGATGCCGTCGTCGAACCACGCGCGCGGCTGCCAGCCGTGGCCGTGCTGCACGGTAAACGTGCGGCCGTGGCCGCGCACCGAGCCGAGAATGCGGATCGGATCGCCAGCGCGCAGCACGTCGTTGTTCAGCGGGAAAGCGATGTAAGCATTGCGCACCTGCGTGACCGCGAGGGTCGTGGCGGTCTGGCCCAGCAAATTCGTAGCGGTCAAACGAAACGTATAAACGCCTTCGTTGATCGCCGCCGTGTAAAAATCCGCGAGCAAGTTTCCGTTTTCGACCGGATTCGTCGCCACGTGAAACTCGATCCAGTTCGTCGGATTTGATCCGTTGCCGTAGGCGAGCGTGTAACCGGCGAAATCATTTCCCGCTGCGGTGCCAACCAGATTCGTCGTCCCGAACAAAAAATTCGGCAATGCAAGGTTCACCACCGGCAGCGGCGCGTTCACTTGCAGCGCGCGATAGGCGTTCAGCCGCCCGCTGCCAATGAATTGGTCAGTCGTGATCGGATCAGCCGTGTTGCGGAGAATGCTTTCGATCTGCTCGTTGGTGAAATCGGGGTGGCGGGCGAGGATGAGCGCCGCCACCCCGGCGACGTGCGGCGCGGACATTGATGTGCCGCTGGAGAACTCGTAACTGTTGTTCGGAATCGTCGAGAGGATGTCCACACCCGGCGCGCCCAGCGAAATGTGGGAACCGTAGTTGGAGAAGTGTGTTCGTTGATTTTCCTCACTCGTCGCGGCCACGGCGAGGACGTGAGCAAACGCTGCGGGATACGTGAGCGCGTCGGTGTTTTCATTGCCTGCCGCCGCGATAAAAACGATTCCCGCGTTGTGCGCCGCTTGAATTGCTTCGCCGAGCGCCAGGCTCCGCGTCTTCGTGCCCCAACTTGCATTGATAATTCGCGCGCCATTCGCGACGGCGTAATGAATCGCCTCGATGATTTTGTCCGTGTCACCATCCCCGTTTTCATCAAAGGCTTTGAGCGCGATCAAACTCACCTGCCAGCACACGCCGGCGACGCCGATGCGGTTATTGCCCGCTGCGCCGATGATGCCGGCGACATGCGTGCCGTGATTGTTATCGTCGAGCGGATCGCTGTCGTCGCTGACGAAATCGTAACCATGCACATCATCGATGTAGCCGTTGTTGTCGTCGTCGAGGCCGTTGCCCGCCAACTCGCGGACGTTTGTCCAGATGTTGGCCGCGAGATCTGGATGAAAAAAATCGATCCCCGTATCGATGACTGCGACTTTGATGCTGCGGACACCCGTGCCGAGTTTCCACGCTTCGGGCGCATGGATGTCCGCGCGGCCGGCGGCATTCGTCGCCGGAGATTGATCCAGGTTCCATTGCTGCGGAAAGCTGAAATCGTCCGGGATGACTTGCGGCGATTCGGCTTGAAAAATCTTGAGCCGGTAGTTCGGCTCCGCGTAGAGCACGTCGGGAGTTTTCTGAAGACGCTTCAACGCGGCGTTTACGTTCGCGCTCTCCGGCAACTTTACGACCACGACGTGATCGAAGAACGAACCCGCCGCCGTCTGGAGTTGGCGGGCCGGGGTTCGTCCAGACAATCGCCGAATCGATTCGCCGTCTGGCATCACGGAGTCGAGCACCGCTTGCTGCCGTGTGCGGCTGGTGCCGGCACGGAAGCGAACCAGCAGTT
>JACPZS010000248.1 GCA_016195385.1 Verrucomicrobiota bacterium | reverse complement strand
TCTCGGCAACGCCCGCCTGACGCAAGAAAAAGTGGACGGCCAGGACTTGCTGCACATCCGCGCGCAAGAAAGTTGCGCCGCCTCCTGGCGCACGCGGGCTTTGCTCGAGCGCGGCCAGTACCGGCTGGAGGGACGAGTTAGGCAGCAGGGCGTCGTGCTCGATGAACAGGACGCCAAAGCTGGCGCCGGTTTGCGGATTTCCCGCCGCAAATTCAGCCGGAAAATATCGGGAGACATGAATTGGGCTGCGACGACCTTTGATTTTGAAGTGGCGGAGGATCAGGCCGACATGGAGATCGTTTGCGAACTGCGAGCGAAGCAAGGTGACGTTTGGTTCGAACTGGGATCACTGCGGTTGCTGCGAAGATAACCGCCACGGTCAGCAGAGCCTACGACGGCAGACAGGCAAAAGTTTTGCAAATTCGGCGCGGCGTGGCACGCTGGTATTCGCATGAACCGAGTTCGCCTGCTGATGCTCCAAAGCGGTGCCGCGTTTTTGGTGACTGGCTTCGTCCTGTTTTCGACGCTCGCTCACGGGGCCAGTCCGGATCCGGATGTCGCTGTGCTGGGTCAGATTCTTGCCGCAGCCCCGCCGGGCGCAAGCCTCGTGCCCGTCGGGGACATGTGGTTCAAGGTTTCAATGCTGAAAGCCTGGCGGGATCATCTGGCGAAACCCGTCGCGCCCAATTCCATTGGCCCGATTCCCGCCAGCGCCTTTCAAAGCCCCATCAATCTCTGGCCGGGTGGTGTGATTCCGTACACGTTTGATCCGGCGGTGACGGCACCCCATCAGAAAGCATTTCTCGACGCGGCGGCGGAATGGGCTTCGTTCGCGAATATCCAATTCATTCCGCGCACGACTGAATCCGATTACGTGACGCTCCAGAATTGCCCATCGTGCAGCGGCGGAAACTCCACGGTCGGTCACGTCGGCGGGCAGCAGTTTATCAACATCGGCGGATGGAATCGCGGCACGCTCGGACACGAAATCGGCCACACGCTCGGTTTAATCCACGAGCACCAGCGCTCGGATCGCGACACCTACGTCGTCATTCTGTCCGCGAACGTGCAGCCGGGTCAGCTTCCCAACTTCATCAAACTGCCTTCCACCAACCAGGGCGCGTACGATTTCTATTCCGTGATGCACTACTCGCGGAATGCCATTTCCATCGATCCAACCACGCTTGATACCATCCGGCCCCAACCGGCTTACGCGCAGTTCTTAAACATCATGGGCCAGCAAAACTGGGATCGCACGTTGAGTACCGACGATCGGACGGGCATGGCTGCGGCGTACGGTGTTCCAGCGACGCTTCCCAGCGCCACGGTGACCAATACGAAGGACAGCGGCCCCGGCAGCCTGCGCACCTCGATTTATTACGGCATTGATCATCCGGGCACGACAATCCTCTTTCACATTCCAACCAATGATCCCGGCTACAACGGCACATGGTTCACCATTCAATTGAGCGACCAACTGACCCGGCTCGGCGGGAGCACGACGATTGACGGCACGACGCAAACCACTTTCAGCGGCGACACAAACCCGAGCGGACCCGAAATCGCCCTCGATGGTTCGCCGGCGGAAAACTATATCGACGGCGTGAAAATGACTGAAGCCAACTGCACGGCGAAAAGTCTCGTGATCAATGGCTGCACTTCCTACGGCGTGCATATTACCGGGGCCACGGCCACGAACAACGTGGTGGCGGGCTGCTTCGTCGGCACCAGCGCCAGTGGCAGTGCGGCGATTACAAATGCGTATGGCGGAGTAGCCATTGACAACGGAGCCAACTGGAATCGAATCGGTGGCACCACGGTTTCGGATCGCAACGTGATCTCCGGCAACACGACGCAAGGCATTTTGATCGGCGGCGCTGGCACGATGAACAATGTCATCCAGGGAAATTACATTGGCCTCAATGCGATGGGCACCGCGAGCCTGCCGAACACTTACTCAGGTATCGCGATTTTCGGCGGCGCGCAAAACAACACCATCGGCGGAACTGTTGCCGGGGCGGGCAATGTGATTTCCGGCAACCTGCTCCAAGGCTTGACCATCAGCGACGCAGGCACGAGCGGCAACCGGGTGCAGGGAAATTTAATCGGGTTGAATCCAGCCGGAACGGTGGCCATCCCGAACGCTTGGGCTGGCGTGGATATTTTCGGCGGCGCGTCGGCCAACACCATCGGCGGCACTTCCGCCGGAGCGCGCAACACAATCTCGGGAAACACGCTCCAAGGCGTTGGCATCAGCGGCGCTGGATCGGATGGCAATCTGGTACAAGGAAATTACATTGGTTTGAATCCGTCCGGGACGGGCGCAATTGCCAACGGTTGGTCCGGTGTCAGCATTTTCAACGGCGCGCACAGCACCATCATCGGCGGCACGGCGGCTGGTGCCCGGAACATTATCTCCGGCAACGGCACGCAAGGAGTGACGATCAGCGACGCGGGGACGAGTGGCAATTTGATCGCCGGCAACTTCATCGGCCTGACCGCAGCCGGCACGGCTGCGGTCGGTAACACCTGGTCCGGCGTGGACGTTTTCGGCGCGGCGACCAGCAACACGATTGGCGGCTTGTCGGCCGCCAGCCGCAACATTATTTCTGGCAACTTGAACTACGGTATCACGTTCAGTGGCTCAGGCACTAGCGCGAACGCGGTGCAGGGCAATTTCATTGGCGTCGATCCCACTGGTGCCACTGCGCTGGCGAACAGTTACGCGGGCGTGGGAATTTTTAGCGGTGCGCAAGCGAACACGGTTGGTGGGACAGCGGCCGGGATGCGCAACGTGATTTCCGGAAACCTCAATCAAGGAGTGGCCATCGGAGGTGCCGGCACGACCGGCAACAGCGTGTCCGGAAACTTCATCGGCTTGGATTTCACCGGTTTAATCGCGATTGGCAATGGCTGGTCTGGTGTGGACATCAACGGGGGCGCGGCTTCCAACGTGATTGGCGGCACGACGGGCGGCGCACGCAATTACATCTCCGCCAACGCGAACTACGGCGTGGTAGTGAACGGCGCCGGCTCAGATGCGAACCTGGTTCAAGGCAACAGCATCGGTCTCAACCTGGTGAGCGTCGCCGCCGGCAACGTCTGGTCGGGCGTCGCACTCTATAACGGGCCACAGGCGAATTTCATCGGAGGCACGAGCGACGGAGCCGGAAACATCATCGCGAACAATGTGAATGCGGGCGTGGCCGTTTACGATGTGACGACCATTAACAATTCAATACTTGGCAATTCGATAAACAACAACGGCTGGCTGGGAATCGATCTGGCCGGCGACGGCGTCACGAGTAACACAAGTGGTGGCCCGCACGCCGGCCCGAACAATCTCCAAAATCATCCCGTGCTGACTCCCGCCCCCGCGTTGCTTGCCACTGGCACGCGCATTCAAGGCACCTTGAATGGCCAGGCGTCCACGACGTTTCGCGTCGAATTCTTCGCGAGCCCGGCAGCGGATGGTTCCGGGTACGGGGAGGGCCAGTTTTTTCTCGGCGCGAAGACGGATGTGACGACGGATGGCAGCGGCAATGCGACTTTTTCAATCACCGTCGCCCCGTGCGTTCCCGCCGGCTACCTCGTCAGCGCGACGGCGACGGATCCGGCCGGAAACACTTCCGAATTTTCGGCCGACGCCACGGTGGCTACGACCGACAGCGATGGCGACGGTTTGCCGGACGCCTACGAGACCGCGCATGGTTTGAACGCCGCCGCCGCCAACGACGCGAGCCTGGATGCGGACGGCGATGGCCAGTCGAATCTGGCGGAGTTCAAGGCCGGCACCGATCCGCAAAATGCCGCGAGCGTGCTGAGTGCTCCTGTGGTGGTGGAAACCGGCTCGGGCGCGACCATCAGCTTCAATTCTGTCGCGGGGAAAATTTATCGGCTTGAAAGCAACGACACGCTGAACAGCGGAAGTTGGGGCACGCTGATTAGTCCGATTACCGGAACCGGCGGCGTGATGTCCTTGAGCGATGCGAGCGGAAGCGGCGTTACAACTCGCTTTTACCGAATCGTCATGCTGCCGTGAGCGGGCCGGGCTACGCATCTGGAACGGGGAGCGCCGAAATTTCTACTCGAATGCCCGTTGCGGCGTGATACGCTCCGGATTGAATTGTGGGAGAAATAACTGACAGCAAGTCCGGCGGCGCGGTCATCGGCGAACCACCGCGCATCTCCGACCACGAATTGTTGCGGCGCATTGGTGGCGGCAGTTACGGCGAAGTGTGGCTCGCTCGCAGTGTGCTTGGCGAACTGCGCGCGGTGAAAATTATTCGTTGCAGCCGGTTCAACGACGCGCGTCCCTTCGAGCGCGAGTTTGAAGGCATCCAACGCTTCGAGCCGATTTCCCGTTCCCACCCCAGCCAGCTCGCCATCCTGCACGTGGGCAAGAACGACGAAGCTGGATATTTCTACTACGTCATGGAATTGGCGGACGATGCGGGATGGCGAGCGTCCTCGCGAGCCGTCGAATCGGAAGATCAGGGTTCGTCAGGAGCCTTACCTTCCCTGAAAGAGAACGCTTACGCTCCCCGCACCCTCCGCCATGAACTCGAACAACACGGCCGCCTCCCCATCCCGGACTGCATCCAGATCGGCCTCTCACTCACGACCGCGCTGGCGCACTTGCACCAGCACGGCCTCGTGCATCGCGACATCAAACCTTCCAACGTAATTTTCGTGAACGGCGTGGCGAAGCTCGGCGACATTGGCCTGGTCACCGAAGCGGGCGACACGCAATCCATCGTCGGCACCGAAGGCTACCTCGCGCCGGAAGGACCGGGCACGCCGCAGGCCGACATCTTCAGCCTGGGCAAGCTGCTCTACGAAATCAGCACCGGCCTGGACCGCCGCCGCTTCGCCGAACTGCCCGAAGACCTGCGCGCGTGGCCGGATCGCGCCGCCGTCGTCGAGTTCAACGAAATCGTCCTCAAAGCCTGCGCCAAAGATCCGGCGCGGCGGTATCAATCCGCCGAGGAAATGAACGCTGACTTCGCGTTGCTCCAGCGAGGCAAGTCTGTAAAGAAGCGGCGCGCAGTCGAACGCGGCTGGTCATGGACTTGGAAAGCCGCTGTGGTCGTCAGCCTCGTTGGTCTCGCCGCTCTGTTTCTCCGAAACGAACTCACGCGTACGAAAACCTCAACCGAAAATGGCACCGCCGACTCTTTTGAAAACTCCGGCACGAAAGACCGGGAAGCTTATGCCTTATTCCGCCAGGGCAAAACCAGCCTGGATGCCGGGCCGATCGGTAGCCAAATCAAGTCCATTGATTACTTCTACCAGGCGCTGGCCCGTGATCCGAAGTTCGCCCTGGCCCTGGCCTACAAGGCGCAGGCTTATGGGCGGCTCGCCGAACGCCAGCAACGGCCGCCGAAGGACTGCCAGCCCCAAGCGATCCAGGCGGCCACCGCGGCGCTGGCCATTGACGATACTCTACAGCCCGCCCTTCACGCGCTCGCGTGGAGCAAGGCTTATTTCGAGTGGGACTGGGATCAAGCCGAGCGCCTCTTGCTGCGTGCGCTGAAACTGAAACCACAGGATGCCGGGGCACACATGAACTACGCCTTCTTTCTCGCCCTGATGGGGCGACATCGTGAAGCTTCGGAACACGGCCTATTCGCGCTGACGGCAGATCCGGGTAATGCGGTCATGAGGGGTGATTTTGCGGTTTGTCTCTATTACGCCCAACAAAACGAGCGCGCGGTGGAACTGCTTCGCCAAGCCATCAGCTTGAATCCCAATCTACCAATCCCTCACTATAAGCTCTATGAAGTCTTGTGGACGATGGGCAAGCACGAAGAAGCTCTCCAGGAATGGGAACGCTGGGGCACGCTGAACAAAGACAAGCGCGTGTCCTTTCAGGAAGAATATGAAGCCTATCGCGATGGCGGCACCGAAGGCCATTTCCGCCTCTTGCTGGCAAATTTGGAGAAACGTAAGCCCGCCTCTTATTGGGTGGCGCCTATGGACTGGGTCGAGGCCTACACCGGCCTGGGCGATCTTGATCACGCCTTCGCCTGGCTGGACAAAGTCTGTGACGAACGACAGCCCGAGTTGGTAACGATTACGGTGAATCCACATTACTCGGCGCTCTGGCCGGACCCGCGTTTCAAAGCCGTGCTGAAACGGATGGGCCTGGAGAATCGGTTTCCGCAGCACGGCCAAGGAGCGTCCGCGCGCGTACCGTAAGGAGAGTTCGAGTGCGAAGGCACGAGACGTGTGCGCTGCTGCTGACTTCGACTAGACCAATCTCTCCGACTGGGGTTACGGGCTGATGACGCGGTAAAACTGTTGTGGTAGTTGAATCGCATCCGCGTCGGTAAAAATCACTCTACCGCGCGTGTTGGTGACCGTGGCGAGTTTACTCCAGGCGAACAGGTCGGGAGAACTGAGGAAGGTATAGGCACCGGGCGGCCCAGTGAGCGTGAACTCAAAAGCACCGGCCACCGTTTGGCGGCCTGTGGCCAAGCTTATTGACAGCGGATAAGTGAAAACGGCCACGCCCTGGCTGCGTAGGTCCGCAACTGCGTCGGCCAAGCCTGTGGTCGCCAGTTGCTCCGACATAACGAGAGTCGTAAGCTGGTTAGCAAAGAGGCCAAAGCCGGTCAAACTTCTGAGATCCGGTGGCAAAGTGAGGCTGGTGAATTGATTGCGGTTTTGGCTGTAATCAGAAATATATGAACGGAGATCAAGGGACATCAAACTCGTCAGCCCAGCCGGCAAGGTGAGGTTTGTGAGTTGATTGCCGGTGAGGTCAAGCGTAGTCAAATTCGTCAACCCCACAGGCAAGGTGACATTGATGAGGGAGTTGTTGGCCAGGTCGAGCGTGGCCAACCGTGGAAATGCTCCGACCAAGGTGAAGCTGGTCAGCGTGCCAGGATTTTTCCAGAAATGATTCAAAACAAGCGTAGTCAAGCGCGGCAGATCGGTGGACACGGTAAAACTTGAAAACGGATTGTCGCTGAGGATGAGCGTCGTCAGATTCGTCAGCCCGTCGGGCAAAGTAAGTCTGGTAAGTTGATTGTGATTGAGGTCAAGCGTGGTCAAACTCGTCAGGTCGGCTGGCAAAGTTAAACTGGTGAGTTCGTTGCGGGAGAGGTCAAGCGTGCTCAAGTTCGCCAGTCCGAGAGGCAGCGTGAGGTTGGTGAGAGAATTGTTGGCGAGGTTGAGTGTGGTTAAATGCGAAACCGCTCCAGCCAGAGTGAAGCTGGTGAGTTCGCTGTAGCTCAGATCAATCGCGGTCAAGCGCGCAAGGCCTTCGGGTAAGGTCAATCCGGAAAGGAGATTGCCGTTAAGATAGAGCGAGGTTAGATTCGTCAGCCCTCCAGGTAAGTCGAAAGTGGTGAGTCCGTTGACGGTGAGACCGAGCGTATTCAAGCTTGGAAGTTCACTCAAAAACGAGAAGTTGGTTATCCGATTGTTGTAGAAATAAAGCGTGGTCAGACTCGTAAGGCCGGCCGGCACGGTCAAGGTAGCGAGGAGATCGCCGTTGAGAGAGAGCGTCGTCAGGTTTGTCAGTCCTCCAGGTAAGTTGAAGCTGGTGAATCCGTTGACAATGAGGCCGAGCATACTCAAGCCTGGCATTTCACTCAGAAATGAGAAATCGTTTAATGCACTCCCAGAAAGCTCAAGTGAGGTCAGACTTATCAACCCCGATGACACTGTCAGATTAGTGAGTTGATTGCCATAGAGGCGGAGCGTGGTCAAACTTGTCAGCCCCGCAGGTAACGTGAGGCTGGTGAGTTGATTGTAACTTAGGTCAAGTGTGGTCAGATTCGCCAATCCTGACGGCAGCGTCAGGTTGGTAATTTGATTACCTCTGAGGTCAAGGGTGGTCAGGTTCGTAAACTCTCCTGAAAACGTGATGTTGCTAATTTGATTATACGAGAGGTGAAGCGTGGCCAAATGAGTCAGGCCCGCCGGCAAGGTGAAAGTGGTGAGTTGATTGGCAAAGAGTCTAATCGTGGTCAAGTTATGCGCTTCACCCAGCCCTTCCAGACTGTTCACGCCGAACGCAGAGGCAATCAAGTTGGTCAGGCTTAACATATCCGGCACGGTCAACGTTCCCACCGGCGGTGTCTTTCCCAAGCTTTGCCAAATGGCAGACTTCAGGGCGGCATCGGGAATCGACACCTCCTGTGCCATCGCTGCGGCCATGAAGCTGGTTAGAACAAGTATTCGGAAGATTGGGAATCGAGTTTTCATATTCACCCTAAACGCAGTCGTACCATGGGACTATTTCTTTGCCGTGGCTCGTTCGAGCAGCCAGATGAGGTCCTTGTTGCCAGGACTCGGCGTGCTCTTCGGAAGGGGCAGGTTCCCCATTGGCGGCATTGTGCGCGGGTCCAACCAGCGGTGTGATTCAACATGGCCGTCGGCAAAGTGCAGGTTGCCGGCGCGATTGTGGTAACTGGCGGGATACTCAACAAACTCGAGTTGTGCCGGCTGTATCGGGTCGATGCCGAAATACTGCAAACCAAACATGCCGTTCTCTATGCTATCGGCGCGCTCCTCGATGATGACCCACGTGCGGCTGGGCCCGGGAGAGACAAAGTCCGACATCCTTCGGAAATCCCGAAGGTAGCCGATCCCATCGTACGGCACGTTGTCCGGCGGAGGCAGAGGGCCGCTCACATAACCGTTCATCGAAACGCTCCGAACCCGCGGGACAAGACGTCCGCCGTGCTTGGAAGTTGATCGGTCGCCGGGACATTTCCAGATGGCGGCCGATTCGTGGTATTTCCACAAGTGACCTTTCGCCAGTAGCAAAGTGTTGGTGTTGTCGGGTGACGGCTGGTTGAAAGTTAAAATGCCGGTGACCCAACGTCGGTTGGTATCGTATGGCGAGTCAGAAGTTGAAAGTCCCTCGTTCGGAGGAACGACATCATTGTTGTCGTCGCAATACATCGTCCACGAGAGGCCAAGTTGTTTGAGATTATTCAGACACTGAATGCCCTGCGCCTTCTGCTTCGCGCGACTGAGCGCAGGCAGGAGCATCCCCGCCAGAATCGCGATGATGGCGATAACGACGAGCAGTTCGATGAGAGTGAAGCCTTTCGTTTTGCTATCCCTGGTTCGAGTTGAGTTCATAAAACTTTTTTGTGCTCCGGCGGAAAACCAAATGGACACGGGTGACTCGGATTTGCACGGATTGAATCCGTGGCCATCGGTACAATCCGTGTCTTAATGCCACGGCTCATCTGGAGCCTCGCCCTCCCAGCGGAGATTGGGAGAGATGTTGTCCGCAACGACCGTGATCTTTTCGGTGCGAGGCGTGGAAAGATTTTCATGTGGCTGGTTAGCGAAAGATCGCGGCGAGAGCAAATTTGGGCCACTGAAGACAGCGGCCCTCCCGGCGATACATCACGGTCGGCAGGCGATTTCGACCACGTCGCTTTCCAGGCCGATTTCGTCGCGGCCCACGACGAAGATGGCTTTGTAGCGGCGCAGTTCCGGTTTGCCCGCCACCAGCAATGGACGGTTGTCGATATAGGGCGAGAAATTCTCCCGCGCCAGAAATAACCAATCCGTTTCGGCCTCGCGCTGGCCGTAAATCCGCACGCCGTCGGCCTTGAGTTTGTTGAAGCCGATCTCGGCGCAGCCGTGCGGCAGGGCGGTGAGGGAGAGCTTGGGTTTGGCTTGGGTCATGTCGGTGCTGTCTTCGGGGCCTTCGATGCCGAGCTGCTCGCCGGTGGCGGCGAGGTAGTTGGGGTCGAGTTTGGCGCGTTTGGCGATGAGGCGGGCGTGTTTCTCGGCGTCGCGGCGGGCGGTCTGCTTGGTGTTGGCGGCCTGCGGGGCGGCTTTGTCCACAGGGGAGACAGCGGCGGTGGGGGTGTGAAGACTGGCGTTGTCCGCAGCGAGGGTGGCCAAGTCGGCGGGTGTCATGCCCACGCCGGGGCCGACGGTGTTGGCGGCGGAGAGGAGCTGGTCGTGCCAGTCCAGGAAATCGCCGTCGCCATTGGGAACAAAGTCGTTTTTAGCCATAATTTATGGGTTTTCAGGGATTTTGTGGAGGTTTCAGACGGTTTGATGAGGGTTTGCCGGGCCACGGATGAGCTGGCCATCCGCACGGATGGTGTGGCTGTCCGTGCGGATAGCACTACCAACCGTGCGGACGGCCGACCCAACCACGCCGCTGGGATGCCGGTCGGCCCGGATGAGATGACGAACCGCGCGGCGCAGGTTCCCATCCGTGCGGATGGAACGACCGTTCGCACCGATGGCTGGCTCAACCATGCCGACGATTGTTTCGTCCGCGCCGCCGGAGGCTTCCGCCAGACCGGTGGAGCTTCCAACGAGACCGACAGCGGCTTCGGCGGCACGAATCGAGAACGTTGACCCAAGCCGCAGAGACGTAATTGGAATGAGCACAGGGCGGCGAAGGTTGGAGACTTTCAGATTCATGTTATGCGAGGGGTTAAACGCACGATTCCAGAACTTCTTTCAGAAAAATTTTGCGAGAGCAGGAAGGTTTGAGTTCCGATAAAGAGGAGCGGACAAAACGAAACTTGTTTGCGCGTGGCGATGCGGTTAGTTTGGAAGCCATGAAAACTTTCGCGGACGTCATGGAATCGGTCGAAACTCTTTCGCTGGATGAGCAAGAGGATTTGCTGTCCATTATGCAGCGGCGGTTGCATGAGCAACGGCGGGCCGAACTGGTGAGGACGGTTAAAGCGGCGCGCAAGGAGTTCAGCGCGGGACGTTGCCGGCCTGCGTCCCCCGACGAAATAATCCGGCAGATCATTGCGTGAAGCGCGCTCTCCTGCCCACGAACGCCTTTTTGCGGTCGGCCCGACGGCTCACACGCAAGAACCCGGTTCTGGCGGAAGACTTGCAAATCACTTTGGAATTACTGGCCAAGGACGCTTTCGATCCAAGACTGAAAGCCCACAAATTGAAGGGACAATTTTCCGCCTCGTGGGCCTGCTCCGCTGGCTATGATTTGAGGATCGTCTTCCAGTTCGTCAAGCACAAGGGCCAGAAAGCGATTCTGCTGGAAGCCGCAGGCACGCATGACGAAATTTATTGAGTTGAACTGCCGAAACGCAGCCAAAGATGGGTTTACTTTTCACCATGAATTAAACGCGCGGTTCCAGAATTTTTTTCGGGGAAATGTTTGTCTGAAAGATTCTCCTCCCCGCCTCGTTTAACCATGTAGAATGGCATCGACCTTGAACCCTCCACACGGCACGTCTCTGGAAACTCGACCGAGCTTGTTGCACCGGCTCAAGTCCGGCGACGACACGCAAAGCTGGCAGGAGTTTTACAAAATTTACGGTGGGCTGATCCGTTTCTTCGCGACGAAGGCCGGATTAACGGCGGACGAGGCGGAGGAAGTTGTGCAGGAAACAGCCATCGGCGTGGCGCGGCGGCTGCCCGAATTCACGTATGACCCAAAGGTTTGTCGTTTCAAAACCTGGCTGCTCAATCTGACGCGCTGGCGCATTCAGGATCAGATCAGGAAACGGCGGCGAGCGGCAGGATTCGCTGCCGAGTCGCCGCCGAGAACAGGCGGGACGCCCGCGTTTCCACCCGACGACACGGCGAGCACGGCGACGATTGAGCGGATCGCTGATCCGGCCGTGCCCGAGTTCGGTTCGGAATGGGACGCGGCCTGGGAGAAAAATCTTTTGGAGCGGGCGTTGCAACTGGTACGTGAGCGAATCGACGAGCGGCAATTCCAAGTGTTTGATCTTTACGCCGTGAAAGGCTGGCCACCGGGTGATGTCGCGCTAACCCTTGGCATCAGCGTCGCCCGTGTGTATCTCACCAAGCACCGCGTTTCGGTGTTGGTGAAGCGGGAGGTCAAGCGGCTGGAGAAACTGGCGGGCTAGGCGCAGATCAGATTGTGCGCAGGTTCGCGCAGGCCACTCGTCGTCCCATTGGTCTTGTGTAATCGTTCGCCGATTGGCAACGTCGTAAAACTGATGAACCACGAGACTCCACTCAGAATGGGTGTTACCAAGTCCGTGTGCGGAGTGGTGGTTTTGTTTTTTTGCGGCTCGTTGGTCTTGGCCGCTGCCGCTCAGGATAATTTGCCCAGCCCGCGAACTGGGCTGACTCCAATTCCCGCTCCGCTCGGTGTGCCAAAAGCTGGGCCAACCAACGACGCGCCCTACGCGCCGCAGCCGATTCTCCAAGGCGGCGTGGTCGTGCCACTGTATCCACCCGGATCGCCGTTCCTGAAGGCGGAGCGTGTGCGTGAGGCAGAGTACTACAACCTGAGCAAGACAGTGCCAGGCCGCATTAGTTGGATCACCAACATCCACAACCCATCCATCGAGGTGCATACGGTCGAGGGTGGCATCAACACGGGCGCGGCGGTCATTCTCGCGGCGGGCGGCGGGCACAACACGCTCAACGTCGGCACGGAGGGCGCGGATTTCGTTCCCTATTTTTTTAACTACGGGGTCAACGCGATCATCCTGCGAAACCGTCTGCGCAAAGACGGCTACAACGCGAAGACCGACGCGGTCAACGACGCGTTGCAGGCGATTCGTCTCGTCCGTGCGCACGCCAAAGACTGGAACATCGATCCGAACAAGATCGGCATCATGGGGTTCTCGGCGGGGGCCGAGTTGGCGGCGCCAGCCGCGATCTTCTTCGAAGATTTTGACAAGACAAACAACGCTCCCACGGATCCCCTGGCGGGGATCACTTCGCGTCCGGACTTTGTCGGAATTATTTACCCTGGCCCCACGCCGTTTGTCCGCAACGCGACGCCGCCGGTCCCACACAACACGCCACCCGCGTTCATTACTTGCGCTGGTGCGGGCGATCGCATCCACGCGATTTGGGCGACCGAGTATTTCACCGCGATGCTGCAAGCCGGCATTCCCAATGTGGAGATGCACATCTACGGAAATGGCCGGCATCCGGGCGACACGCTGAGTGACGGCAGCCGTATGAGCGGCGGTTTGACGTATCGCAACGGCATTCCCTTTGGCACCTGGCAGGATCGCTACATCGATTGGTTTCGCGACCTCGGGTTCCTGCAAAAACCCGGCGTGGAAACCAAAGCGACGAGAGACGTTGCCGAGTCTTTGAGCAAGCCGCAACGCGGAAGCAGTTTCCCAGCCGGCGGATCTCCCAATCCAACTCCGAAACTCGAAAACGCTCCAACTCCTCCGAGCACAATCAAATAGTTCTTCGTTTTTTCCAGCAAACCCTGCTAGCACTAGTTCTAAACCAACACAACATATTATGAAACGAAACCTGCATCTCGCGTTTGCGCTCCTGATCCCGGCGACCTTGTTTGCCGCTGAACCCAGCCCCAAAGACGATGTTACCGCCGCCGCCAAGAAACTTGGCGACCAGGCAAACTACACTTGGAAAACAACTGTCGTGGTGCCGGACAGCGCCCCGTTCAAACCCGGCCCGACCGAAGGCAAGACGGAGAAGGACGGCTTTACCTACATCACCATGAGCTTCGGCGACAACCTCACCGAAGCCGTCAAGAAAGGCGACAAAGCGGCCATCACCGACATGGAAGGCAATTGGAAGCTCGCTTCTGAGTTGGAGAATGCCGAAGGGCCGGCCCGGTTCTTCAGCATGATGGTGAAGCAGATGAAGACGCCCGGCGCACAGGTCGCCGATCTGGTCGCGGCGGCCAAAGAATTGAAGAAAGAGGGAGACGCCTATTCTGCTGAGATGACGGAAGACGGTGCCAAGAAACAGTTCCGATTTGGGGAACCGAAGAATCCCAAGGGTTCGGTGAAGTTTTGGATCAAGGACGGATCACTCGTAAAGTTTGAGACGAAGGTCGAAGCCAGGATGGAATTCAACGGCAATGAATTCGATGCCGCTCGCACCACGACCACGGAAATCAAGGAAGTGGGCACGACAAAAGTGAACGCGCCCGAAGCGGCCCAGAAGAAGCTTTCCTGATCGAGGTGACATGAAACTGCCGGCTCACCTGAACCCGCCACGCTGTTATTCGCTCTGGCGCAATGGCGGCGGCGCGTTGACGCCCGGCCGCTACGTCCAGCCCGGCTCGAAGCCTATGACCAACCTGTTCCTGAGCCTGGCCGAGAAGATGGGCGCGCAAAACATGGGCAACTTCGGCGATTCGACAGGGAAGTTGGGAGATGTATGAATCTTGGTGGTGAGAATGATCCTCTACAAGTATCTCCCGCCTTCACGATTGGATGTTTTAAAGCGAAGACTGATAAGGTTTACTCAGCCGGGGGACTTCAACGATTCGTTCGAGTTCCGGCCTCAGATCGCAACTGTCAATTCAGAGGGTGCAGTTCGAGAGTATGTGGCAGCCAATTTCGATCAACTCGTTGAACAGGAACTTTCCAAGTACGGTGCCCTGGTTCAATCACTGCCACAGGCTGCGTTGAAGCAGGCTTTGCTTGCCCAGAAGGAGCAGTTGCCAAACGTGTATCGGATGTTGGAGGCGGAACTGCTCCCAAAGGTGTCTGGCGCGATAGACGGCATTCTAAATCAGAAGGTGGGAGTATTGTGCCTGAGCGAACTGAGAGATTCACTTTTGATGTGGGGGCATTATACAGACAATCATCAAGGATTTCTTGTCGGGTTCGATTCTGACCACAAATTCTTTTCCAAACGGAGAAGCGCGCAGGACGAATTCGGGTTTCTGCGGCGAGTAGATTATGTGTCTCAACGCCCTTGTGTGGAACTCAGTGACACCTCATCGCCAGTATGGTTTCAGACAAAATCTGAACAATGGGCATACGAAAAAGAATGGTGGATGGTTCGGGTGTTATCGGAAGCAGATGATCGTATCGAACGACAACCATTTCCTGTGTGCCTTTTCAGATTTGAACCCGAGGCGGTTCGCGAAATTGTCATTGGAATGCGGTTTCCCTCGTCGGTAGTTCCAGAGCTTCGCTCCGTCGCAGCCGCTTTTCCGAATGCTTCTTTGCTGAGAGCTCGTGAGCATTCTTCGAGCTACGGACTCCTTATTGATGAAATCAAATAGCGCCAATGGCTTAGTTGCCTCCGGGCTCTCCGCCAATCCCAACGGGATTGTGTCCTCCAGCCCAGGGTTGCGAGGCACGAGCTACCCTGGGTTTCGCGAAGGCAAGCGCCCCAACCGCAACGCGGTTGCGTCCCGTTCCTCGCAACGACGCCGCAACCGCGTTGCGGTTGATGATTTCTCAATCACGGTTTCCCAAGGTAGCTCGTGCCTCGCAACCTTGGGCTTTGCGCCGGAATCCCGTTGGGATTCATTCTCGGCTCACATTCATCCCAAACAACCCACGCAAACACGCCAATGAAAACAATGCGAAATGCGTTTCTGATCGGACTCGCCTGCACGGCAATTTCACTCCCCGCAGCTGAAGACAATTCAGCCATCAAGAAAGACATGGCCCAGTTGCAGGGCGAATGGTCCATGGTGTCCGGCTCCGCGGACGGCCAGCCGATGCCCGAAGAAATGCTCAAGCAGATGAAACGTGTCTGCAAGGGAGATGAAATCACCGTCACCGCGGGAGGACAGCTCTTCATCAAAGCGAAGGTCTCCATCGACCCCTCCAGGAAACCCAAGGCCATCGACTACGAGATGCTCGATGGAGTCACCAAAGGGAGCAAGCAGCTTGGGATCTACGAACTGGATGGCGACACGTTCAAAGCTTGCTTCGGAGCGCCTGGCGCCGAGCGTCCGCAAGAATTTACCAGCCAGCCCGGCGACCAGCGCACTTCGAGCGTGTGGAAGCGCGATGGAGGGCAGACGGCCGCGTCGGTGACAAACACACCGCCGCGCCAGGGCAATCGCGGCCCGGCGAACTCGAACGATGTCTTCTACACGCTCGGGCCGGACTCCATGCCGAGGGACGGCGTGCCGAAGGGGAAGTTCACCGAGGCGAAAGTGATTCCGAGCAACGTTTTCCCCGGCACGCAACACACCTACTGGGTTTATGTCCCGGCGCAATACGACCCGTCCCAGCCGACCGCGGTGATGGTTTTCAACGACGGGCAGGCGATGAAGGCCGAGCCGGGCGACGTGCAGGCGCAGAATGTTTTGGACAACCTGATCTTCCGCCGCGAAATCCCCGTCATGCTCGGCGTGTTCATCAATCCCGGCCGCCGCCCCGACCAGCCGGAGCCGAACCCGCGCGACTGGGGTGACCGCACGTCGAACCGCGCCGACGAATACAATCCGCCGACGGACAAATACGGTCGCGTCATCGTCGAGGAACTGATGCCGGCGTTGAAGAAGGAGTTCAACGTCTCGCCCGATCCCGACCTGCACGGCATCATGGGTTCCAGTTCCGGCGGATGCGCCGCCTTCGCCGTGGCGTGGTTTCGCCCGAATGATTTTCGGAAAGTCATCACATTCGTCGGCAGCTTCACCAGCATTCGCGGCGAATACATTTATCCTGAACTGGTCGCGGAAAGTGAGAAGAAGCCCATCCGGATTTTCATGCAGGACGGCCGCAACGACAACCGCCGCCCCGGCAATCCCAACGGCGACTGGTTCTACCAGAACGTGCGCCTGATGAAGGCGCTGACCGCGAAGGGCTACGAAGTGAACTACGCGTGGGGGATGAACAACCACGGCC
This sequence comes from Verrucomicrobiota bacterium, assembly GCA_016195385.1. GTDB lineage: Bacteria > Verrucomicrobiota > Verrucomicrobiia > Limisphaerales > JACPZS01 > JACPZS01. Next base: position 12,021 of record JACPZS010000248.1, on the reverse strand, counting down.
AGAAAATGGGCGGCGCGATTTTCCCGGAAATGATGCGCTGGCTCTGGCGCGATCAGCCCGTCGCCACCGATCCGAATGATGCGGTGGAGCGTTCCTTCCGGCATCCGGGGAAAGCGGCGTCCGATGCTGCGGCGAAGGAAATCAAAAACTGATCGGGACGAGAGAATCTGGCAGCTTGGAAAATTGCCTTGGCCGATGCAATTCCCGACTCACGCACAAAGTTTATGAACCAAAATCCGATCATTGTTCTCACCTTCGCGTTGAGTTTCTCCCCGCTCGTGTCGGATCAATCCAAAGCCGCGGAAAGCGACGTCGTCTCGCCGCAGGTCTTGCCAGGGAAAGGATTGGCGCAGCACGACTTTCTTTATGCCGGCGAGTCGAAGCAGCGCCGTGCGTTCATCGTCCGGAAAGGTCAGGTGGTCTGGTCGTATGACGATCCAGCAGGCCGTGGTGAAATCAGCGACGCGGTGCTTCTCTCGAACGGCAACCTGCTGCTTGCGCATCAATTCGCGGTGAAGCTCATTTCGCCAGAGAAGAAGGTGCTGTGGAACGTGGACGCGCCCAAGGGCACCGAGATCCACACGGCCATGCCCATCGGCAACGAGCATGTGCTCTATGTCCAGAACGGCGACCCGGCGCTGGTGAAGGTGGTGAACATCAAGACCGGCGAAACGAAAAAGGAATTTCAAGTGCCCGTCGGAAATCCCAAGGGCGTTCATGGACAGTTCCGCCACGGGCGTATCACCGATCGCGGCACGCTGCTACTCGCGCACATGGATGCGAAGAAAGTTTGCGAGTACGACGCGAACGGCAAGGAAGTGCGCTCGTTCCCGGCCCCCAATCCGTGGGGCGTCACGCCGTTGAAGAACGGAAACTTCCTCGTCGTGGATCGTCCGTCCATCCGCGAATTGACGCTGCGGGGCGAGACGGTCGCCACGCTCACGCCGTCCACCGACTCGCCGGATTACAAAATGCCCAGTCTGCAAATGGCGTGGCGTTTGCCGAACGGAAACACGCTCGTGAACAATTGGTTCAACGAATGGAGCGGGAAGCTGGACCGGACCAGTCCGCCGGTGCAGGCGGTGGAATTCGCGCCCGATAAAAAAATCGTCTGGGTGCTGCGCTCGTGGGAGAGTCCCGATCTCGGCCCCGCCACCACGATTCAGATTCTCGACGAGCCGAGCGCGCCGGAGCAAGTGAGCTTTGGCGACATCAAGTGAACCGTCCAAGACGAAAGCCTTCAATCGTTATGAAGAAACCTATTCATCACGCATTATTTCTCTTCGTTGTGACACTGCCCCCCGCCATAAACGTCCGAGCGCAACCTGCGGTGATTCCTGGTAGTGTATCAATTTGAATTTGCATCAATCAAAGCGACGACTTCCTCCAAATTCCAGAAGTGTCGCGATTCGCAGCATCTCGCTCCCGCAATTGTTTCGTCCGCTGCGTTCAGCTTGGTTCATTCGCGGCCTTCAATTTCAGTGCTTGAACAACTGCGGCAGCCACGTCGTCAGCCAAGGCACATAAGTGATCAGCAGCACGCCCACAATCATTACGACGAGCATGGGAAAGGAAGCACGCGTCACCTCCGTCATAGACTTGTTGAAGCGATAGGAGGCGAGCAACAAATTCAAACCGACGGGCGGCGCGATGAAACCGAGTTCCATGTTCGCGAGAAAAATAATCCCCAGATGCACCGGGTCGATGTTGAACGCCGCGCCCAGCGGGACGAGGATCGGCACGACGACAACAATCGCCGCGTAGATTTCAACGACCCCGCCGACGACGAGCAGCACGCAGTTTAGCGCGAGCAGGAAGAGCCATTTCGATTTGATCGTCCCGGTCGCCCATGCGACGGCGGCATCCGGGATTTGCGCGTCGATCAGATAATGTGTGAAGCCCAGCGCGACACCGAGAATCAAAAGCACGCCGCCCATGAGCAGGCCGCACTCGGTCATCACGCGCGGCACGTCTTTCACCATTTTCAAATCGCGGCAGATGACGACGTTCACAAAAAAAGCGTACAACGCCGTGAGCGCCGCCGCCTCGACCGGCGTGGCGAAGCCGCCGAATAGCGCTGTCAACGCAACGACCGGAACGAGTATCTCCCATTTCGCCGTCCACGCGGCGGCGAGCGCGACGCGCCCGTTAAAGGGTGTGCGATTGATTTCATCGCTGTGTTTTCCTTGTTTGATTCCCCACGCGGCGGTCATCGCGACTAGCAGCAGTCCAGGGAGGAAGCCACCTTTGAACATGTCTTCCATGCTGATGCTCACGGCACCGCCACTGCTCGCAATCACCGCGTAAAGAATTGGCGGCAGGCACGGCGGGAACAACATGCCGAGCGAACCCGCGCCCGTGAGCAGACCGAGCGCGTTGCGTTCCGAGTAGCGCGCCGCCGCCAACACCGGCATGAGCACGCCGCCGAGCGCGAGGATCGTCACGCCGGATGCGCCGGTGAACGATGTGAAGAATGCGCACACCAGCGTGGTCACGATCGCCGGGCCGCCGCGTACGTTGCCGACGAGGGCTTGGAACAAATTCACCAGCCGTCTCGCTGCGCCGCCTTCGGCCAGAAAATATCCGGCGAGCGTGAACAACGGCAAGCTCGGCAGCGTGGGATTCGTGGTGAGCCGGTAGTGATTCAGTGGCACCGACGCGATCGTCTCGCCTGAACTCCACAACAAGATCACCGCTGTGCCGCCGAGCGTTGTGAACACCGGCGCGCCCAGGACGGTTGCACCGAGCAACACTAACAATGCCGGCGCGCGCATTTTTTCCGGTGGCACCGACGACCAGAAAGCGATGGCGACAATTCCACCGGCCAGCAGCAATGTTGCGAGCCGTCCAGCCCAGCGGTTGGAAGCATGCCACACCAGTCGGGCCGCGATGATCGCGAAGCCGAGCACGAGAAAAGACTGAATCGTCCAGACGGGAATTCCGTAGGCGAGAACTTTGCCGAGCCGTTTGCTGCCGGTGACGAACTCGATGCTGGCCGCGCAAAGAAACACGCAGATGGCGGCCGCGATTGCGCCGCTGAAAATTTCCGCGAAAGTCCTCCAACCGCCTCGGAAAAAACTTATCGCTGTCGAAAGCGACAACAAGCGTCTTTCGCGCGCGGCAATCGCGCCGCCGATCATGCCCACGAGCAGCGTCAGGTGCTGCACGAGCGTTGAAGAAGCAGCGATGCCGGAGTGGAAGAATTTTCGCAGAACGATTTCGGCGATGGGCAGCAGAACCATCAACGCTAGCGCGAAAATGATCAGCGAATTTTCGACACTGCGGAGTAAGCGCTGCCGGGGTGGCCGATTTTCACTGGCCGTCGTGGACGGGATCTCGAAGTTCATGCCGCGTGGAAGTCAGTTGTCGCGCCAGGAGTTCGCGGCGATTCGAGTTCAATCGGCACGTGTCTATTTGCGTCCGGCGCGGAATTCTTTGAGCAAGCGTTGCACTTCATCGAAAATTTCCGGCGGAACGATCTTGCCGCGGATCAGCGGGTTCAAGGTCTCGGCCGCTTTGCGCCATTCGAGTTCGACTTCCGGCGCCACTTTGTGAACCGTCAACCCGCGCTTCTGCATCGCGGCGACCGATTCATCGCTCTCCGCCCGTCCCCGGGCCTTGATTTCCTTGCCCGCTTCGGCGGAACTTTTCAGCAGCGCCGCGCGCGCGCTTTCGGGAATTTTTTCCCAGGCTTTTTTGGTGACGACTGCCGCGCCCACGAGCGGCGCCCAGTTTAATTCGAGCATGTGCGGCGCGCGGCTGTCCATCTGCCCGGCGAGCGCAAAGAACGGCGGCATGGGCACGGCATCAATCAGGCCCGTTTGCAGGCTCGGCAAAATGTCCGCGGTCTCGATCGCGACGGGATTGAAGCGGCCTTCCTTGTAGATTTCAACCTGCGCGGTGTTGCCGGCCCAACTGAACAATTTCATTTTGCGCAAGTCGTCGGGCGTCTGTAGTGGTCTCTTGGAAAAAAAACGCACCCAGCCCGAGTCCACCCAAAAGAGCACGACGAAGCCTTTTGCGAGCAGCCGCTTTTCGAGCATCGGCTGCATCTTTTCGCCGACGTAATCGACTTCCGCGAGGTTGTGAAACATCATCGGCATGCTTTGCAAGCCGGTGACGGCCGGCTCGATCTCGGCCATGCCGACGGCGGTGAGCAGCGCAGCTTGCACGGAATTGATGCCCATCAAATTGACCATGTCGCTCTCGCCGCCCAGCTTGCCATCCGCATAGACGTTCAAATCCACCGCGCTGTCGGTCGCCTGTTTCCATTTCTCGCGCATCGCGAGCAGGCTCTTGTGATACGACGTGCCGGTGGGCGCAAGCGTGGCGAGCTTGATGGTCAATTTTTTTTCCGCCGCTTGCACAACGGAACGGCTGGACGCCACGAACGCCAGGAAAATGGCGGCCAGCGCCAATCGGAAAAACAAGCGGCGCGAAATGGGTTGCATCAACATGGCAGGGAGTTTGGTTGGCGGCTTATTTCTCTGTCACCAAAAAAAGCTTTTCGCGCTGCGTCACGAGCCAGCGGGCGCGGCGCTGCATCACGAGGTTCACGAGTTTCGATTCTGGATGCGCGTCCGCGTCGATCGCGAGAGCACGTTGCAAAAGCGCGTCGAATTCTTTCACGTTCTGCCTGCCCACCGACACCGTTTCCGCGTACGCGATCAATGGCGAGGCTTCATTTCCTCCAGAAAGCTCCAACGCCCGGTCCAGATGCCGCTTCGCGCGCGCCACGGGATCGCCAGCCGCGCCCTGGCGGCTCATTTCGTAAGTGATGAGGAACGAGTGAATCGCGCCGTGGCTGAAACTTTCATCGAGTTCGAGCGCGCGGTCGATCAATGCCTCGATGATGGGCTGTTCCGAGACGAGTTGCGGATTGTCCTTCGAGAGCGAAATTGCCGCCGCCCACGAAGCCGCCGTCCAATAAAGCAAAGGCACATCGACTTTCTTTGTGAAGCGCACGGCCGATTTGGGATTCGTGCGCAGTGCCTTTTCAAAGTCCGGTTGCCTGAGGGAAAGACCGCGCAAGCCATAGTTGCGAGCGCGGATGAAGAGGCGTTTTGCGCGGGCGCGCATCGCGGTGGCGGCTTCGAGATCCTTGTCCTCCAGTTCATCCGCGTCTTGCTGGACGAAGGCGTAGGCATACTGAGTGAACCCGCTCGCCGTCGCGAAGAGCAGGCCGCGATGGCGCGGGCTTTCGTTGAGCAGGCTTTCCATTAATTTCAAACTGAACGGAACCGCAGCTTTGACGAGTTCCGGATCATCGTCGGAAGTAAACGCCGTTCCGCCGCCGGCGAGCGCGTCGCCGAGTTTGTTCACGCCCATTTTTTTGATCGAGCATCCCGAGGCGCCGATAAAAAGACAACCGAGCAGGAACCCGAACCAAGTCCAGCGCGCGACAAATGTTCTGCGAGCAATGGAATTCAACACGTTCATTTTTCGAGCCGCGATAGTATTGATCCCGGCGGGAAAGGAAATTGGTATTTTGCGCTGACGGCCTGACTCGATTGGACCGTGTGAATGCCGGTTCACCAGCACCTGTGTCCAATTATGCGACACGACTGCCCAAAAATTCGACAATAGCCGGGCTTTCATCCGCGCAGATGGGCCTGAATCCAGGATTTCTCTCAGTGAAGCCCTTGGTATGGCATCTGCTAATTTGGAAGGCATGAACTCAATACCGAATTTCGGTAACCAAACCGAGTATCAAGCCACGCCTCTGGTCATCATGGCCAGAGCAACCCTCCGCTCTTAATCTGCCGGATAACGCTGGCGTCAAACCAGCGTCCTTCGAAATGAGTTGTTAGCTGGCGGTCCGCGAAAGCGGGCCGCCGGTTTCTTTTTCGCAGCGGCGCATTTCAGACTTTGTTCGCTCAAATTCGTTTCGCCTCAAATCAATGATTCGGATTTGGGCAGCTTCACAATCGTGGTGCCGGCGATGATGTCGTGCCACGATTGGCGCTCTGCACTCCAACTGGCCCAGAAAAAGCCGAGGCCAAAAACCGCCAGCGAAAGGAAGGCGGAAAACGCCCGCACAAGCACGATAGGCCAGTCCAACGGCCGTCCGTCGAGTCGCACCACTTTCAGGCCAAACACAATCCCGCCGAATGTTGTTCCTTTCCAGAACCACATGCCGGCATTGTAAGCCGCCAGCACAGTGAAAAGGAATACCGGCCCATGATGGAGTCTGAACTCTGCTAAGATCAGGTGCAAAACAAAGAGCAAAACACTATCGAGAAACGTCGCTCCCAGCCGCGGCCAGAAACCGACGCGGGGCAGCGAACTCAACTCAGCGGCAGCAACGCCCGGTCCGGAAGTCGGCGGCGAAATCAACGGCGGAGTGACGGATGCGGTGGCGGTTTCTGTTGGAATTGTCGGAAATGGTGGATTTGCTGGCGCTGCCGCGGCGCTGGCTCCCATCGCGAATGCAGATGCCGCCGTCGCGGCGGGCGGCGGGCTGTATGGCATCGCCGGCGTTGATTTTGTCCTTTGCCCCTCCCGCCGAAAAACTCCCAACGCCGACAGCACAACCGCACCGGCACCCAGTGGCATCACGATCAGCCAGAGCACCCAGCCAAAAATCGGAATCATGTAACCCGCGTAAAAAATCAACGTGCCGACCAGAAACGCCGTGAGCGGCAGTTCCAGCGCCGGGAGCCCCAGTTGTTTGCCGAGCTGTCCACCCGCGGCGCGATAAACAACGACGCGACCGAGCACCAGCGCGCCGATGATGGAACAGAGCAGCAAAGGCGGGCCGATAAACGTCGGGATCAACACGAGCGCGAACGGGACCGACAGGATGAGGAGCAGCAATCCGAAGAAGAACGAACGAATCGGCCGCGCGATCAACGTCTCCGCGCAGACCTGCACCGGGCGCGCGAGCAGCAGCGCGAGGATGAAATTGAGCGCGAAGGCGATCAGCGTGACGCCCCAAGCCCATTTCACGGTGGGCGGTAGCGGGCGTAGAAATATCCCATTCACCAAGTTGTGATTGATCCAGGCACGCGTCGGAATGACGCCGCTCAAATCCACGACGTTCATCCGGCCGTGGATTTTTGCGCCGGGAGCTTTGATGATTTGTTCCCCAACCACGGTGGTTTCACCGTTGATCTCCGACTGCGGCCCCAGCTCTACAGTCGAAATGATCGACACCAGTTCACCCATAATTTTCCCGTTAATCTTGGCTTCGCTGTTAATACAGACCACGACGTCGTCCACGTCGCCGTCGATGGTTGCCGATCCATTAATCACCACGACCCCCGGCACGCGCTCGCCAGCTTTGATAATGATGTCCTTGCCAATCGCCACTTGGGGAACTTCTGCCCCGTTGTGCTGTCGGCGATGTCGGCGCAATCTCGGCTTAACCTCCAGCGTGTCCGTTTCTACAGCTGGTTCGGCTACGGTCGCGCCATTTTCCGCATTTGAATTCGCTCGCACACGAACACCTTCAGTCCCAATCGAGATTTGGACTTTGCCGTTTTCCTTGGCCGGGTCGCCTAAGTCGTCACCTCCTTGCGCCTGCACGCGCCCGCCCTCGGCTCCGATGGAAAGTTCGACTTTGCCTTGAGGAGGCTCGGCGGTTTTCGGCTCGGTCGTCGTTTGTGCAAACAGGCTGAGAGTGGTTAAGGCGGTGATGCTGGCGGCGACGAGCAGCCCGGCCAATTTTCTGACGTGAATGTTTCGTTTCATGTTTGGCCTTTCAAATTTTGTTTAGCGCTACGCGATAGCAAAGCGTGCCCAGCCCGACGCAAGTCAGGTACATCACTGTCACGGTGCCGCCGACGCTCCAGAGCAAGAGTTGCCCGCCCGAGTGAACAACCGATGCGAACGCGATGCCCAGCGCGCTGGCGATCTGCCAGATTGGCGCGAGAAAATCGAAGTAGCTTTCCAACCGCGTCTGCATCGGTGCGAGTGACACGTCTGGCGTGAACCAAAGTCCGGCGTAGATCAATCCACCCGCAATCGCCAGCGATGCGGCGAAGAAAATTACGCGCAAGCTGAAGGGCCAGTGCGCCCACGATTTCTTCCACCACGGCTGGTGGGCGCGCGCGGCGAGCGCGGCGCGCACACGCGGCGCGAGTGTTTCCGGCGCTTTGGGCGGCGGAAGCTGGCGCAACTCGCGGGCGATACATTCGGCGAGTTCTTGTTCGTTAAAGCGTTCCATAAATTTGTTTTTGGTTCGTTGTTGGCAGCGAGGTGGGTTGCCGCGTTCCAGTCAAGGGCGTCATCATCGTCGCGGCGGTGGCGGTCAGTTCGCCTTCGAGGTCGAGTTTCAGTTTCTTCCGCAGCGCCTCGCGGGCGCGAAAAATATCAGTCTTCACTTTGCCCAGCGACACGCCTAGGCGCGCGGCGATTTCCTCGTAGCCGAGTTCCTCGAAGTGGAAGAGCACAAGCGGGACGCGCTGCGCTGCGGGCAATTTCTGCAAGGCTTTCTCCAGCAGTTGGCGGCGTGCGTCGGCATCGAAAATATGTTCGTCTTGCTGCGGCGCGGGAAAATCGACCATGGCCGCGTCGTCCTCATCCGGCGAAATCATCTCGGAAAAAAAGCGCCAGCGGGCGCGATAGCGCGAGAGATGGTTCAAACACAAATTGCGCGTGACCGTCTTGAGCCAGCCGCCGGCGGTCGGACTTGAACCCAGTTCGCCGAAGCGGTCGTACGCCTTCAAAAAAACTTCCTGCGAAATGTCCTCGGCTTCGGCTGCGTTGCCGAGGAGCCGCACGGCCGTGCCATACACCATGTCCTGGTATGCTTTCATGAACGCCTCAAACTGGAGCGTGTCGGTCATTTCGTTTCCCTGCAAATTTCAGGGGCATCGTAGCTCAAACACACGCCGGGGGCACACAAAGTTTCAGCAAAACTTTCGGAGTCGGGAGCGGCGGTTTCCTCGTGCGTGCGTGCCGCCAAAACAAAAAGCAGGAGCGGAGGAACTTCATTTCCGTCCAACGGTCTGGTCTGATAACATGAAAGCGATGAAAACACTTTTTCTCACTGTCCTGGTTGTTTGCGGCCTGGTGCTGAATTCCTTTGGTGCTTCGCGCGCCGCCGAATGGAAAGCCGTCGAGGAGGCCATCAACAAAGGCCTGCCGCAAACGGCCATCACCAATCTCCAGCCGATCATCACCGGAGCGATCAAGGACAAGGCGTGGGGCGAAGCAGCGAAGGCCATCGCGCGGAAGATCGTGCTGGAGGGAAATATCCAAGGCAACAAAGCGGAAGAAAAGATCACGCGCATGGAAGTGGAGATCGCCAAGGCACCGAAGGAACTGGTGCCATTGCTGGATACGATCTCGGCGACATGGTACTGGCATTATTTTCAGAACAACCGCTGGCGATTCATGCGCCGCACGCAGACGGCGACCGCGCCGGGAAAAGATTTCACGACGTGGGATTTGCCGCGCTTGTTTACGGAGATCGACAAGCAGTTCGGCAAAGCGCTCGCGGCGGCGGACACGCTCAAGAAAATCCCCATCGCGCAGTTTGACGAGTTGTTGCCAAAAGGCACGGTGCCCGATTCGTATCGCCCGACGCTCTACGACTTCATCGCGCACGAAGCACTCAAATTTTACACGAGCGGCGAGCAGGCGGCTGCGAAGCCGGAGGACGCCTTTGAGTTGTTTGCGGACAAGCCAGTCTATGGCGTCGTGCCGGTGTTCGGCTCGGTGGATGAATTTCTAGCCGGCAAAATCGAACGACGCGCGGACGAATCGCCGGTGGAGAAGGCGCTCTTTATCTATCGCGATCTGCTCGCGTTTCATCGCAACGACGTAGAGAAAAGCGCGCTGGCTGACACCGATCTCTCTCGCCTCCAGTGGGCCTACAACGCCGCGTTCGGAGAGGACAAAGCCGCGCGCTACAAGGCGGCGCTAACGGCGTTCGCGGCCAAATGGGCCGAGCACGAGTTGTCTTCGCTGGCGCTTCATCACTTGGCGCGGGTGATTCAGAGCGAAGGCGATTTAGTGGCGGCGCGTGAGTTGGCGCAACGAGCGGAGAAAAAATTTCCGCAAAGTGCCGGCGGCAAAATGTGCCACAACTTGATCGCCGAGATTGAAGCCAGGTCCGCCAGCATCACCACCGAGCGCGTCTGGAATGCGCCCTGGCCGAACATCACCGTTCACTACCGCAACGTCAGCAATGTTTTTTTTCGCGCCGTTGCGTACGACTGGACGACGTTCCTCGACAAACGCCACAGCCGTCCGGAGTCGCTCAACGACGCCGAGCGCAAGGAACTGCTCGAAAAGAAACCAACGCGCGAATGGTCGTCGGTGCTCGCGCCCACGCCGGATTTCAAGGGCCGCACCGCGTCGCTTCCGGCACCGGGCGATTTGAAGCCGGGCTTTTATTTCATCATAGCAAGCCACGATCAAACTTTTTCCGACCAGAACAACCAGATCACGTTCACCGACGTATGGGTGAGCGAACTCGCGATGGTCGTGCGTCCACGCAACGGCGTCATCGAGGGCTTCGTGCTCGAAGCGAATTCCGGCGAGCCGATCAGCGGCGCGGAGGTTGCCGGTTGGCACCTGGACAACAACGGCAATCGCATGGCTGTGCCGACGACGCGTTCTGATGAACTGGGATTTTTCACGCTGACAACCGTGCAAAGCCGCGGCCTGCTGCTGCGCGCGCGCCACAACGGCCGTGAACTCGCCTCGCAACAGGAATACGCTTCCTGGATTCCGAACGTGCCGACTCCACGCGACCAAACCATCTTCTTCACCGACCGCGCGATTTATCGACCCGGCCAGACGGTTCAATACAAAGGCATCGCCGTGCGCGTGGACACGGAGAAGGACAACTACGAAACCATTGCGGGCCGGCGTGTCTCGGTGGTGTTTGCCGATCCGAACGGGAAGGAAATCAGCAAGGCGGAGCATGTTTGCAACGACTTCGGTTCGTTCAGCGGCAGCTTTACCGCGCCGCGTGATCGCGTCATGGGCACGATGCAGATTTACGTTGCCGGTCAACCGCAGTTCGCGGCGCGCTTCAACGTCGAGGAATACAAGCGGCCGAAATTCCAGGTGACACTCGATGCGCCGAAAGTCGCCGCGAAGCTGAACGAAAAAGTGGCTGTATCCGGCAAAGCCGAAAGCTACACCGGCGCGGCAGTCGATGGCGCGAAAGTGAAATGGCGCGTCGTACGCGAGGTGCGCTGGCCGTATTGGTGGGGCTGGTATTCGTGGCGTTCGCCGCGCACGCAAGCCAGTCAGGAAATTGCGCACGGCACGGCGACGACCAGCGCTGACGGCGCGTTCCAGGTCGAATTCTTTGCGAAGCCGGACCCTGCGGTTTCGGAAAAAGATGAGGCGTCGTTCACCTTTTCGGTTTACGCGGACGTGACGGACACGACGGGTGAGACGCGCTCGGCGAATCGCAGCGTAAACGTCGGCTTCGCCGCGCTGACCGCAAATCTCAGCGCGGACGATTGGCAAATCGCGACGAAGCCGGTCGAGTTGAAAATTCTCACGACCACCCTCGATGGCGAGCCGCAAGCTGCGGAAGGCTCGGTGAAAATTTATCGGCTCAAAGAACCGGCGCGAGTTCAGCGAGCGCCGTTGAACGAAGGCTATTGGCGCGGCGATGTGGAAGCCGGAGACAAGCCCGAGGCGGATTTGTCGAACCCGAACAATTGGGAACTGGGTGAAGTCGCGACCGAAAAGAATTTTGCCACGGACGCGAAAGGCGAATCGGTGCTTTCATTTCCGCTCGGCGTGGGCACATATCGCGCGATGCTGGAAACCAAGGATCGATTCGGCAAAAAAGTCACCGCACGGTTGCCGATTCAGGTGCTTGATCCCGGCGTGAACAAACTCGCGATCAAAATTCCCCATTTGCTGGCTGCGCCGGAATGGTCGCGCGAGCCGGGGCAGGATTTCGTGGCGCTGTGGGGCACGGGCTACGATACGGGGCGGGCGTTCATCGAAATTGAGCATCGCGGAAAAATGATTCAGCGCTTCTGGACAAAGCCCGGCGACACGCTGGTGCAGATCAAACAGGCCGTCACCGAAGCGATGCGCGGC
>JACPZS010000247.1 GCA_016195385.1 Verrucomicrobiota bacterium | reverse complement strand
CTTACGGCCGCTCAAGTCAAGTCATTCTCGCCGTTTTCTTCGCTGACCCGCTGTTTTTTGCCCGCCTCCAAGATGCTTTGCATCTTCTCCCGATTTTTCAGACAGACTCTTAAAGAAAAAATCGTGTCCAACCCCAAGGCGAAGTTGCGCGAGCAACTGCACGAGGTGATGCGGTTTCATCATTACTCGGAGCGGACGGAGGAGACGCACTGGAACTGGATTCGGCAGTTTATTGTTTTCCACGGCAAGTGGCATCCGCGCGAGCTGGGGGAGGCCGAAGTCCACGCGTTTCTGACGCATCTGGCGGCGGAGAACAACGTGGCGGCGGCGACGCAGAATCAGGCGCTCAACGCGCAGGTTTTGCACCGTCCGCTGGGGCAAATCGAGGAGTTTGAGCGGCCGACCCGCCCGGCGCGGCTGCCCGTGGTGCTGGCGTTGGCGGAGGTCAAGCGACTGCTGGCAGCGATGCCGGCGCGCTACGGATGGCTGGCGCGGCTGCTTTATGGCTCAGGGCTGCGCGTGATTGATGGAAGGACTGCGTTTGCGGGTTCACCCCGTGAGATAAATAGAACATGGCAACGTATTGTTATGTGTACGTTTTGCGCTCGACCAAAGATGGTCAGTTTTATGTTGGCCTGACCCGAGATTTGCGAGCGCGGTTGCAGGCGCATAACAAGGGTCTGGTATCCTTTACAAAACGACAAGTGCCTCTGGAGTTGGTTTACTGGGAGGGTTGTCTAACAGCCCGTTCAAAAAGCAGCAGTTTCGCCAAGCCGGAGAGAGCGATGGTGAAATATCCCAACGGCCCCGGCGGACAGAAGCAGCACCATAAGGCCCCAGCATAGGATCGGCCCCGCGGATGGACTCAGCTCCGGCCTGGTGATGCCAGGCGTCAGGCACAGCCCCAGGATGAAAAGTGCGCCCGCCGCCCGTCTCGCACACGTGGGCAAAACTGCGTTCGCACTTCTCGCTGCGCCAGCGGTTCAAGCGCCGTCCCTTGTCGCCCCGCACCCGCCGCCGGTTGGCCCGAAAGGCCGCCTCGAACTCGGCCGGCTTGTCCGTCCACACCCGGCTCTTTTGTTTTCGCTCCGGCACGTAGGTGCGCACGCCCCAGGCCGCGATCCGCGCCAGCGCTTCGTTGTCGTGATAGCCTTTGTCCTGCGCCACCTCTTTGATCTCAGCTTGGCTCCCGCTGCGCACCAGATGCACCTGGGCCAGGATCAAGGTCTCTTCGCCCGTCGCCGTGTCCCCGCGCTCGGCGGTGGTGACGTGCGCGGCCACAATCGCCGTGCTCTCCAAGTCCACCGCGTGCTCGGCCTTGTAGGCCAGATGCGTGCGCCCATCCTTCATCCGGGCAATGCGCGCGTCCGGGTCGTGCGGGTTCGCCCATTCTTCATTGGATACTTTCTTGTCCTGGCGTTTGCGATCCAGCCGGCGCAGGTCTTCGTCCGTGGGATGCTCGATTCCTTCGGCCTGGGCCAGCGTGCGCAGAAATTCCTTCCAATTCTTGCCATCGGCCTTGCGCACGATGGAGCGCATCGCGGCGTTGGCCTCCAGCGTGGTCGAGTCGATGCCCAGGGTTTTGGCCCGCAGCAATCCTTGCCCGTCCAGCACGCCCAGCACGTGCTCAAAGACGCTCTCAAACACGCGCGCGGGCAGGTGCTGGCGGATGACCGTCATGGAGTTGTGCGCCGGCGTCGCGTCCGTGAGTTCGGCCCCGAGGAACTCGCGCAAGGAACGGCTGTCGGCGCAGCGCCAGGCGATGCCGCGCTGGCTGTCGATGCCTTCGAAATAGCCGATGAAGAGCATCCGAAAATACGTGCCCGGCGGGATGGAGGGTCGTCCGCCCTCCTTACAGTACGGCTCGCACAACTGCTCCACGAAAGGATCAAACGCCGACTCGGCCAGCAGCCCGTTGAGTTTGGCGTAGAAGGGGTGCGCGGGCGACTGGGGCAGTTGCGCGACGGGCACGAACAGTTCGGTTTGTTGGGCGGTGCGTTTTCCCAGTGCCATAAGTTCAAAATCAGATCCTGGCCAATCTGGTTTTGTTCAAACTAATTTCCTCTTTTTGAACGGTCTGCTAAGGGAGAGGCGGTGGCTTGTGTGCCGCCAGTCTTCGCAGAACGGAATTGGCGGCCCGCATCCTTGAGCAAGATTTTCCCTAAAGTGTTCGCTTATTCCGCCGATGGTAAAGCGCAGTGGATCTTGCGACGTGGTCGCAGGCCAGCTTTCACGGACGGGCACTTAGGCCCGGCAGCAGAAGGCACAATCGAAACATTCTTCGGAGTGTTCTGATTGTGCCTTTTGCTTTTCCGGGAGCACAACGCGATGAAAACGATCAGGCGATCAAAACAACAGTGGAGTCAAGAGGTCGGCACCCATGCCAGAACCGGACAGCCCGGCGTTGTCGAAGGCATCGCCCGGCCACGTTGAGAGACGTATGAGCATTTCTCTGAATATCTTTACGCTCTCTCCCAGCAGCGGCTTATCTGAGGGAGGTTCGGCGACAAACCCGCCGTTGGGGGAGATTTTCCGGACATCGGCGGAGACAAATACCCTGCGCGAATACGATCCTATTCCGGCGCTGACGCCACCCTCCATGCTTACTACCGAACAAGCGATGATACTACGCTACACCGCGATTCCCGCAGCACTGCGCCGGCTCATTGGAATAGAGCGAACTCAACACTAGGCCAACTTATGGATCGCCCACCTCATCGACTTCCCGACTTCCCAACCGAACTTGAACTCGGGCGTGAACGAACCGCGCGCGGTGGAGCACGACTTGCGCGCTCCTCTCGCCCCCGCAAAGCGACCGTCATAAAAATGAACTTTCAAAACCGTGCGAGAGTCATTCGTTCGTCCGCTTTACTCTCTCAACGAGCAGCTTGTTATGCTCACTCAAATCGAGCGGCAGCGATCTTTGGCAAAGGCTGGCGTTGGCCATCGGGTGGACAAATTTTCACGCTGGGACTGCTGATCCTCAGCCTGCAATCGGCGAGTGCACAGCAAAGCTTCATTGGTGCAAGTCCGGGTAGTAACCCGCCCAAGGCAAACGAATGGACGTCCAGCGCAAGCCTGAGCCTCAAGGAGACGTATGATGGCAACCTCTACATGCAAAGTGTAACTCCGCTGGCCAACCAATCTTCTTTCGTCACGCTGGTGACACCAAACATAGCTGGCCAATGGACGCCCACTCCGACGTTCACGCTCTCCTTGAGCTACAGCACGGAAATCGCCATCTATCACTCGGCCTCCTCCGAAGAGTACGTGGCACACCGAGGGACGTTCAATCTCGGCGGGAAGGTTAAAGATACAACCTGGGAGTTGCTTAACGGGATCACGTGGATCGAAGGTAATCATCAGAGCCTCACTTTCACCGGGCCAGGTGGCGCTCCTGCACTGGGTGGAGTGCCCTTGCGCGATCGCCGAGCCGCTGCGATCTACCGGGAAAGTTTCAAACTTCAGCACTCGGTCGGCAATTGGTTCTTGCGCCCCGTCGCTTCGGTGTACGTGCATGATTTTCACACGGTGCAGAGCGCCGCTGCGGGTTACCAGAATTACGCAGACCGCAGTGACGTCAACGGTGGCCTGGACGTCGGTTACAAGGCTTTCAAGGACGCCTGCATAGTGCTGGGGTATCGGCACGGTTCACAGGAGCAATCCACAGTCCTGACCAGTCCAATCGAGTATGGGAACACTTACGAGCGGTTTCTGGCTGGGATCGAAGGCAAGCCGGCCAAGTGGCTGAAGTGGAGTCTGATGATAGGACCGGACTACCGCTCCTTTGGACCAAATATTGCGGCCGGCTTTGACCGGCATAAGACAAAAGTGTTCCTTGATTTCACGGCAACGCTGACACCAGCAAAAGCCGAGACCATCACGCTAATCGCCAAGCGTTTTGAACAGCCTGGTTATGGCGGGAAGAGCGTCTATGAAGATTCCACCTACGAAGTAAGCTGGCGGCACAAGTTCAACGACAAGTTTTCTGCCTCACTCGGCGCGCGCGCGCTCAACTGGAACTTTGAACTGCCCGTCAAGCGCGATGAATGGTGGTACAGCGGCAATGCCTCGGCCACTTACGCGTTGAGCAAGCATCTGGCCGCCGAGTTGAGTTACACCTACGATCAAATCGAAAGTTTGATTCCAAATACTGCGGGTCGCGAAGCCAAACGCCACCTGGTTTCCCTCGGCGTGAAGTATGTCTTTTGATGGCTCCCGACCTCTCATTGGATAAATGCCATGTCGAAACCCAACCAACTGGAACAAATCATGCAACTGATTCCTAAATCACGGTACGGAGCGTTATGCTGGTTCGGACTGCTCGCGATCGGCGCAGGCGCTCTGTCCGCAAGCGGGGCAACCACCAACTCGCCGGATGAAATCGTGCTGGGCATGTCCACCGTGTTGAGCGGACCCGCCGCCAACCTCGGCCTGGACATGCGTCAGGGCGTGCTCGCCGGACTCGAACGCGCCAACCGCGCCGGGGGCATCCACGGCCGCCGCCTTCGCCTCATCGCGCTGGATGACGGCTACGAGCCGGCCCGCACCGCGCCGAACATGCGGCAGTTGATCGAGAAGGAGAACGTCCTCGCGGTCATCGGCAACGTCGGCACGCCCACGGCCGTCGCGGCCATCCCCATCGCCAACGAAACCAAGACGCTGCTCTACGCTCCGTTCACCGGCGCGGGCGTGCTGCGCAAGAATCCGCCCGACCGTTATGTGATCAACTTCCGCGCGAGCTACGCGGAGGAAACGGGCGCGATGGTCGATGCGCTGATCAACGGCGCGGGGCTGCGCATCGAGGACATCGCGGTCTTCACGCAGCGCGATGCATACGGTGACGCGGGCTACGCGGGAACACTCGCGGCCTTGAAGCGGCACGGCCTTACCAACGAGAACGCCGTGCTCCACGTCCGTTACGAGCGCAACACGCTGGCCGTCGAGAACGCGCTGGCCAGCCTGCTCTATGCGCCGCACGAACCGCGCGCGGTCGTGATGGTCGGCGCCTACGCGCCGTGCGCGAAGTTTATCCGGCTCGCCCACGAGGCGGAACTCAAGGCGACGTTTCTGAACGTCTCCTTCGTCGGCAGCCAGTCGCTGGCGACGGAGCTTGGAAAGCTTCCCGCGCGCGTCATCGTCACCCAAGTCGTCCCGCATCCGCTCGACGCGGCGGTGCCCATCGTCGAAGAATACCTTGCTGATCTGAAGGCGTTCGACGCGACGGCGAAACCCGGCTTCGGTGCGCTCGAAGGTTACATAGCGATGCGCGTTCTGTTGCTGGCGCTGGAAAAAATTCCCGGCCCGTCCACGCGCGAAGGCGTGGTCGCGGCGCTGGAGGGACTGGATGAATTCGATCCCGGCCTGGGCAAAAAACTGAAACTCGGCCCGACGGATCATCAGGCCAGCCACGCCATCTGGCCGACGATTTTGAAGGACGGCGCGTTCGTGCCGTTCTCCTGGACCACCATCAAACAACTCGCCGCGAAGGAAACCCAGCCATGAACCGTCCACAGCAAGGCCAGCGCATCGTCCGTCTTGTCCGGGCCTTGACCGGCTTGGGCCTGCTCATGGTCGTGATCACCATCGGGATCATTGGCTGGACGCTCGCCCGCGTCCGCACGGAGCGCGGGCTGGCCACCGCCGAGCAGGAGCAGTTGAACGGCGCCTCGGATCAGCTTCGCCAGCGCGCCGTCGCGAGCCGCGTCGAACTCCAGGCCATGCTGGACGAAACCCTTTCGCTCACCAACCGCGCGCAAGCCGTTCCCGGCCTCATCGAGTTCATCGCGGATCAGCCGGACCAGTCCTATTCCGGTGCCCGTCCAATGTCCGAACAGTTCGCCCCGCTCATCGGGCGGCTCGCTGATGTCTCGCGGCGCGGGCAGGAATGGCGCGCGAGTTATGACCCGGTCTGGCAGGACGTGAGCCGGCAGCGCACGCTCGGCCAGGTCCGCGCGCTCATCACGCAACTGCGCGGCGCGGTCGAGGCGCTCGAAGGCCGCCGCCGCCTTGACGACGCCATCAAGCACCGCCGCTGGCGCACGACGACGAATGACACTTCTCCGCAGCTCGCGCGCGCCATCCTGGAGGAGCAGGGCCGGGAGCAAAGCCAGGGCGTGAATGATTTCAAGGGCGTGCTCGCCGAATGCGCGCGGCTCGTGGAACTGCTCGGCGGCGAGGAGCAGCTCGACAGCCTCGCCGATCTCAAGGACAACAAACTCAAGCCCGTCCTCGACCGCCTGAGCCGCACCATCACGAGCTTCGGCACGAACGCCGCCGCCGGCTCGCTCACGCCGGCGGCCGCCGAGCGTCTCCAGGCCGCCATCTCCGGCACCGCCACCAACGGCGGCCTCTTCACCCTCCGGCACGACGCGCTGAGGCTGCGCCGCGAGCGGGAGAAAATGAAACTGGAACTCGCGTCGCTCTTCCACGACATCGAGGCGGCCAGCGCCGGCTTCGCGCAGTCCGCGCAGGCGCGCACCACCGCGCTGACGCAGCAGATGGAAGGGAGTCTGGCGGCGGGCTGGCAGCAGATGCTTTACGTGGGCGGCGGCTGCTCGGCGCTGTTCCTCTGGCTGGCATGGATGATCTCGCGCGGCATCGGCGGCCAGGTGCGGGCGATTGATCGCGCCCGCGCCGAGGCGGTGCAGGAAAATGCCGAGCGCCGGCAGGCCGAGGAAGCGTTGCGCAAAAACGAGGCGCAGTTGCAGACGATTGTCGAAAACCTCGCCGAAGGCGTGGCGGTTTCCGATCTCGACGGCCAACTGCTGCACTTCAACCGCGCGGCGCTGGCGATGCACGGCTTCGCCAGCCTCGATGAGACTCGCCGCCATGTGTCTGAATTCGCCGGCATGTTCGAGCTTTCGGACATGAACGGCGCGGCGCTGTCCGTGGAGCAATGGCCGCTCTCGCGCGTCCTGCGCGGGGAAAACCTGCGCGACCTCGATGTGCGCGTCCGCCGCCCCGCCGCCGGCTGGGAGCGCGTCTTCAGCTACGGCGGCAGCCTCGTCCACGACGCCGACGGCAAGTCGCTGATGGCCGTCGTGACCATCAGCGACATCACCGCGCGCAAGAAGGCCGACGAGCAACGGGCACGGCTGGTGGACTTCCTCGAGGCGAGTCTGAACGAAGTGTATGTGTTCGACCCTGAAAGCCTACGCTTCAACTATGTGAACCGCAGCGCTCGGCAGAACCTCGGCTACACGACGGAGCAGATCGCGAAGCTTACGCCGTTGGATTTGAAGCCCGAATTCACGGAGGCCTCGTTCCGACGAATGGTCGGGCCGCTGGTGGATGGCACCACTCCCAAGCATGTCTTCCAAACGTTTCACCGCCGCGCCGACGGCACGGATTACTCGGTGGAAGTTTGCCTGCAACTGGTGGCCTCGGGGACCGAACGTGTCTTCCTTGCCATCATAAATGACATCACCGAGCGCAAGCGCGCCGAAGAGGAACTCCAACGCTCCAAGGCGTTTTTGCATTCGGTGATTGAAAACCTACCTATCTCCGTGTTCATCAAGGATGCAAAAGATCTTCGTTTCATCCTGTGGAACAAGGCTGGCGAGAAGCTCACCGGGTTCTCCAACCAGGAGATGGTTGGGAAGAATGATTACGATTTCTTCCCGAGCGAGGACGCGGAGAAATTCATAGCGATTGATCGCCAGGTTCTCACCAGTGGGCAAAAACTCGAAATCCCCGAGGAACAACTCCAGACCCGCCACAAGGGAATCCGGACACTCCAAGTGACCAAGGTTCCCATCTTGAATGGCGAGAGAGAGGCGGAGTTCCTGCTGGGCATCGCCGAGGACATCACGGAGCGCAAGCATTCTGAAACTTTGCTGGCCAAGGCGCATAAGGAGTTGCTTGAAGTCTCCCGCCAGGCGGGCATGGCCGAGGTCGCGACGGGCGTTCTGCACAACGTCGGCAATGTGCTCAACAGCGTGAACGTCTCGGCCACGCTGGTCGCCGACAACGTCAGGAAATCCAGGAGCGCCAGCCTGGCCAAGGTGGTGGCGTTGCTGCGCGAACACGAGTCCGACCTCGGCGCGTTCATCACTACTGACATCAAAGGAAAACAAATTCCCGCCTTTCTCGCCACGCTTGCCGAGCACCTCGACGGTGAGCGGACCGCGCTCCTCCAAGAGATTGGGGATCTCCAGAAGAACGTCGAGCATATTAAGGACATCGTTGCGATGCAGCAGACCTACGCAAAAGTTTCCGGCGTCACCGAAGTTGTCCAGGTCCGCGATCTGGTGGAAGACGCCTTGCGCATGAACGGGAGCGCGCTGGATCGCCATCACGTACAGGCGACCCGTGAGTTCGAGGAAGTGCCCCCCATCACTGTCGAGAAGCACAAGGTGTTGCAAATTCTCGTCAACCTTATCCGCAACGCCAAATACGCCTGCGACGAAGGCGGCCCTGTCGACAAACGGCTGACCGTGCGCATCGCAAACGGAAACGACCGAGTCAAAATCGTGGTCGCGGACAATGGTGTGGGCATTCCGCCGGAAAACCTGTTCCTCATTTTCAATCACGGATTCACGACGCGTAAGGATGGCCACGGCTTTGGCCTGCATAGTGGCGCGCTCGCCGCAAAGCAAATGGGCGGCAGCCTCACCGTCCACAGCGACGGGTCCGGTTGTGGTGCCACTTTCACGCTCGAACTGCCAATTCAAATCTCAACGCATACATCATGAACACTCGTCTCTCCATACAGCATCCATTACCAAGCGTCACCTGGCTGGCAGGCCTCACGGTCGGTGTCTGCCTTACCTTCAACGGCGCGGCTGATCCGGTCACAACGAATGCGTTCATGGCACCCAAGATGCGTGAACCGATCCGACCCATTCCGCTGACGGTTAAGCTTGATGCTCGCAAGGTCGCGCTCGGCAATAGGCTGTTCCACGAACCGATGCTATCGAAGGACAACACAGTTTCGTGCGCGACTTGTCATGAATTGAGCAAAGGTGGGACGGATCAACGTGCCCGCTCCGTGGGTATCAAAGGTGCAGAAGGCCCCATCAACGCGCCGACGGTTTTCAACTGCGCCCTGAATTTCAAACAGTTCTGGGACGGTCGTGCCGAAACTCTGGAAGAACAGGTGGAAGGCCCGACTCAGGCACCCGCGGAAATGGGCGCAACCTGGGAAGACATGCTGGCGAAGCTCCAGCGCTCGTCTGATTACGCCACGGCGTTCAAGGCAATTTATCTCGACGGTGTTCAGCGCAAGAACGTGAAAGACGCCATCGCCGAGTTTGAGCGATCGCTCATTACGCCGAATGCGCGCTTCGATCAATATCTGCGCGGTGATGACAAAGCGTTGACAGATGACGAGAAAGAAGGCTACCGAAAGTTCAAGGGCTACGGCTGCATTAGTTGTCATCAGGGCGTGAACGTGGGCGGCAACATGTTTCAGCCGCTTGGTGTCATGGGCGATTACTTCGGCGACCGCGGCAACGTGACCAAGACGGATCTGGGCCGGTTCAATGTGACGGGCGACGAAGACGACAAATATAAGTTCAAGGTCGCCAGCCTGCGGAACATCGCGTTGACCGGGCCTTACTTCCACGATGGTTCTGCGAAGACGTTGGAGGAAGCCGTGACGGTCATGGCGAAGTATCAACTCGGTCGCGCGCTTCCGCCGAAAGACCTCGAACAGGTTGTCATGTTCCTCAAATCGCTCACCGGTGAGTACAATGGCAAACTCCTTCAATGAAGAAGCTCTCCGCCATCACTGCCGCCGTCGCGCTCATTGGCGCGCTCGCTTTCCTTTGCTTCAAGGTGGGGAAATTCCGCGACCACGAGCATGAGCGGTTTCAGACGGCCTTGTGGCGGCTCAAGCATCTGGACACGACTTTCAAGGAAGGGGTACTGGAGGCGCGCTTCGCGCTGATGGATAACTACGACGACTTCCAGACGCAGGAGGAGGAACTGACGCGGCTTGTGGAGGGCTTGCATCAGACGCCGACTTTCATTCGTTCCGCAGATCGCACCACCATCGAACAAGCACGCGTGCAATACGCCGTGCTCGCGCAGGAGCGGAAGAAACTTTTCGAGCGGTTCAAGTCGCAGAACGCCATGCTGGCCAACTCGCGCCGTTACCTGCCAGGCGCGCTGGATGAACTGGCCACGCGCCTGCAAGAAAGCAGCGCCGATCGCGAATTGCAGGATGTTGTCGGCGGCGTCACCCGGCTGACGTTGATGCGTTTGTCCAGTCCGGACGAACTTCCGGCGGACGCTCCGGCCCGGTTGTTGCAACTCAAGCAGTGGGCGGCCAGTCATCCACAGCATCTGGAATCCGTGTTTGTTCTCAGTGTTGTGCGGCATGCGCAGAACATCGTTGCAGGCAACAGTGAATTGGACGTATTGACGCGCCAGCTTCTGGCGCTGCCGACGGCGGCCAGCATCGAGAAGCTCTTTCAAGCGTACGAAACTCAAGTGGCCAAGGCGTTGCAGCAGACGCAGCAGTATCGCGTTTTTCTCTATGTGCTCGGCTTCGTGCTGCTGGCTGGCCTTGGTTACACACTTTGGGCGTTGCGCTCGGCCAACCGTCATCTGGAGTCGCGCGTGCGTGAGCGCACTTCCGAATTGGAAGCAGAAGTAGCCGAGAGAGAAGTAGCCGAGAAAAAGCTCAAGGAGTTGCTACGCTCGCTCGCTGCCATCGATGCGGTGCTCGACCGCGCATGCATTATCGCACGGACGGATCAGCATGGGACGATCACTTACGTGAACGACAACCTCTGCCAGATTTCCGAATACAGCTGTGAGGAGTTGATCGGGCAAAACCACCGCATTCTCAAATCGGATGAACACCCTGCCTCTTTCTTCCGCGATTTGTGGCGCACGATCGCCAACGGCGAAGTCTGGCGGGGCGAAATTAAAAATCGTGCCAAGAGCGGGCGCATCTATTGGGTGGATACCACGATTGGTCCCATGTTGGACGGAAGCGGCAAGCCGAAAGGCTACATGGCCATCCGGACCGACATCACGGAGCGCAAGCGCGTCGAGGCTGAGGCTGCGAAGATGAACTTGCAGCTCATCGACACTTCCCGTAAAGCCGGCATGGCGGAAGTAGCCACGGGCGTTCTGCACAACGTGGGCAATGTGCTTAACAGCGTCAATGTCTCGGCCACGCTCGTCGCCGAGAAGGTGAAGAAGTCCCGCTGCACCAGCCTTGCCAGGGTCGTGACGATGTTGCGTGAGCACGAGACGGATCTCGGCGCGTTCATCACCACCGATCCCAAGGGCAAACAGGTTCCAGCGTTCTTGGCCACGCTCGCGGAATATCTCGGTAACGAACAGACCACGTTGCTCAAGGAACTGGCGAATCTTCAGAAGTACATCGAGCACATCAAGGACGTGGTCGACATGCAGCAGAGCTACGCGACAGTGTCTGGAGTCACGGAAACAGTGAACATAGCTGAGTTGCTGGAGGATACGTTGCGCATGAACGCCAGTTCACTCATGCGCCATGACATCCAGGTCGTGCGCGAATTCGCCGAAGTGCCGCCCCTCACGGTGGACAAGCACAAGGTTCTGCAAATCCTGGTCAACCTCGTGCGCAACGCCAAGCAGGCGTGCGATGAATCGGGACGCGAGGAGAAAATACTGACCCTGCGTGTGGCGGGCACCGGCGAGCACGTCCGCATTTCCGTGTCGGACAACGGCGTGGGCATCCCCCCGGAGAACCTGACACGAGTGTTCAACCACGGCTTCACGACGAAGAAGGATGGCCACGGCTTCGGCCTGCACAGCGGTGCCAACGCGGCTAAGGAAATGGGTGGTTCGCTGTCGGTAGTCAGCGAAGGTTCGGGCCGAGGGGCGACGTTCACCGTAGAGCTACCGCTGCAAACTCAAAAGAAACTCGCCGCCTGAAACCATGCGCCTTCCCGATTTAAATATTCCCAATCGCCGGATTCTAGTAATTGATGACAATCCGTCGATTCACAAGGATTTCCGGAAAATCTTTACGGACGGCAGTGATGCTGTACCGAAACTGGATCAACTTGAGTCAGCACTGTTCGATGGTTCCTCCAAGCGAAAGAACCAACCCGCCTTTGAAATCGACTCGGCCTCGCAAGGCACAGAAGGCCTGGCGCTTGTCGGTGAGGCGGTGGCCGAAGGCCGGCCCTACGCCATGGCGTTTGTCGATGTGCGCATGCCGCCCGGCTGGGATGGTGTCGAGACGACCTTAAAGATTTGGGAACAGTGCCCCGATCTCCAGGTCGTCCTTTGCACAGCGTATTCAGACTATTCTCTGGACGAAATGCTAAACCGGCTCGGCCCCTCGGATCGGCTGGTCATTCTCAAGAAGCCTTTCGACAACATTGAAGTTCTGCAGCTTGCCAATGCCCTCACTGAGAAGTGGCATCTCTACCAGCAAGCCAAGTGCAAATTGGAAGAGCTCGAACGCATGGTGCATGAACGGACGGCCGCGCTGCACACCACCAACGTCGAACTCGCCGCAGCCAATCAGTGCCTTCTCGACGAAACGAAACGCGCGAACGAACTCGCCTCCGCCGCAGTAGCCGGTAGCAAGGCGAAGAGTGAATTCCTCGCCATGATGAGCCACGAGATTCGCACCCCGATGAATGGCATTATCGGCATGACCAGCCTGTTGCTCGACACCGAGCTGACCTCCGAACAACGCGACCAGGCCCAGACTGTCAAGGAGAGCGCCGATGCTCTGTTGAGCATCCTCAATGACATTCTCGACTTTTCAAAGATCGAGGCGGGCAAGCTGTCGCTGGAGTCGGTGGAATTTAATCTGCCGCAGACGGTGCGGGCCGCTGTGGCGCTGTTGAGCGAACGCGCACACAGCAAGGGCCTCGGTCTGCACTGCGGGATCGATCCCGCCCTGTCACCTGCGTTGCGCGGCGATCCGCATCGGCTGCGGCAAGTTCTGCTGAATCTCGCCAGCAACGCCATCAAGTTCACCGAAAAGGGCCGGATCTCCATCATGATCTCAAGGCGGGACGAGACGGCCGATAAGATCGAGGCACGCTTCTCCGTGAGCGACACCGGCATCGGCTTGACGGCCGAGGCGCAGCAGAAGTTGTTTGAGCCGTTCACACAGGCCGATGGCTCGACCACGCGCAAATTTGGTGGCACCGGGCTGGGATTGGCCATTTGCCGGAAGCTCGTCAAGTTGATGGGCGGAGAAATTGGCGTCGAAAGCGAACTAGGCCAAGGTTCGATGTTTTGGTTCGACGTGAGCTTTGAAAAGCAGGTGACTCCGGCCCCGGTGGCGGTGGACAGTGGAGTGCAGCCATTGAACGTGCTGCTGGTGGAAGACAACCTTGTGAACCAGCGGCTGGCCTTGGCATGGTTGCAAAAATTCGGTTGCACGGTCGAGGTAACGATCAGCGGCGTGGAGGCAGTGGCGGCGTGGGAGCGTGGATCATTCGATGTCATTTTGATGGACTGCCACATGCCAGAAATGGGCGGCCAAGAAGCTACCCAAATAATTCGTGCGCGCGAGCAGGAGCGAGCGCTCCGGCGAGTCCGCATCGTCGCCATGACCGCGGGTGCCCTGACGCGCGACCGGGAGAACTGCCTCGCTTCCGGCATGGACGACTACCTCGTGAAGCCACTGGATTTCGCGCTGCTCCGCTCCATGCTGAAACGCAACGTTTCACCCCAACCCCAATGCGGCGCGCCGGCTTCGCTGGAAGCTGCTGCCTTGTCGCTCGCGAACTGTTAAAGCCTATGAAATCAAAGCAGTTCAACATTCAGTGGCAGGAAATGGATCCGGGCCCGCAGCACATGCTTCTTTGTCGTGTGGAGCAGGGTGTCGCACGTCAATTTCAGATGCTGCTCTTCCGCAAAGCCGTGAACCGAGCCAGCCTACCGTCAGCTTTCCGCCAGTTGTTGGCGGCCGCGAAATTGGAGCCCTTAATTTAATGAAACCAACAACCAACCGACGCGTGTTGATCGTCGATGACAATCACGCGATCCACGACGATTTCCGCAAGATCCTCTGCGCGGGGAAGAACAACAGCGGCGCGATGGACCAGGCCGCGGCCGCACTCTTTGATGAGCCACAGAACGCGACGACCAGCCACGATTTCAAGATCGATTCGGCGATGCAGGGTCGGGAAGGTCTGGAGCGCGTGCGCCAGGCTTTGCAGGAGGGCGAGCCTTACGCGATGGCTTTCATCGACGTGCGGATGCCGCCCGGCTGGGACGGCGTGGAGACGATTGCCCGAATCTGGGAGGTCTATCCTGATCTCCAGGTCGTGATGTGTACGGCCTACTCGGATTATTCGTGGGACGAAATGATCGCAAAAATCGGCCAGTCCGATCGGCTGGTGATTTTGAAGAAGCCCTTCGATAACGTCGAAGTGCTGCAACTGGCCAACGCCCTCATCGCCAAGTGGCATTTGCTTCAACAGACTCGCTCGCACGTCAGCGAACTCGAGGCGCGCGTACGCGAGCGGACGAAGGAGATCGAGACTGCCCACGCCAAGCTCCAGACGGAGATTGACGAGCGCAACAAGATGGAAATCCAGCTCCGCCACGCGCAGAAGATGGAGTCCATCGGCCAGCTCGCCGCCGGCATCGCGCACGAGATCAACACGCCCACGCAATACATCGGAGACAACACGCGTTTTGTGCAGGATGCGTTCGGGGACATCACGCGGCTGGTGACCGAATACGACAAGCTCTTCAGCGCCGCCGAGAAAGGCGCCGTCACGCCCGAACTCATCGGCGCGGTCAAATCCGCAGCCGCCGCCGCAGACATGGCGTATCTCTCCGTGGAGATTCCAAAGGCCATCCAGCAGTCCCTCGATGGCGTCTCCCGCGTGACCCATATCGTCAGGGCGATGAAGGAGTTCTCCCACCCGGGCACCACGGAAAAAACAGCCGTGGATCTCGCCAAAGCCATCCAGAGCACTGTCACCGTGGCGAGCAACGAATGGAAATACGTGGCCGACGTCGTCACCGAGTTCGATCCCGCGCTGCCGCCGGTCAGTTGTCTGCCGGGCGAATTCAACCAAGTAGTTCTTAATCTCATCGTCAACGCCTCGCACGCCATCGCGGACGTGGTCGGCGACGGCGGCAACGGCAAGGGCACCATTATTGTCTCCACGCGACACGACGGCGACTGGGCGGAGGTTCGCATTCGCGACACCGGCACGGGCATTCCGGAACATGCACGAGCCAAGGTGTTCGACCCGTTCTTCACCACCAAAGGCGTGGGCAAAGGCACCGGCCAGGGCCTGGCTATCGCCCACAATGTGGTGGTGGAAAAACACGGCGGCACCATCGCGTTTGAGACCGAGACGGGCAAAGGGACGACTTTTATCATTCGTCTTCCTTTGAAAGCTGCTTCTACTGAAAGGAAGGCAGCATGAAAAAAAAGGTTCTGTTTGTGGACGACGAGGAGATGGTGTTGGAAGGACTGCGGCGCATGTTGCGCCCGCAGCACGAAGAATGGGAGATGGAGTTTGTGGAGAGCGGAGTCAAAGCGCTCGAACTGATGGGGCACCGTCCCTTCGATGTCATCGTCTCTGACATGCGAATGCCGGGCATGAGCGGCGTGCAACTGCTGACCCACATCAAAACAGAGCGCCCTGACTCGATCCGCATCCTATTAACCGGGCATCGCGACATGGATACGGCCATCGATGCTGTCAACCGCGCGGAGATTTTCCGCTTTCTCACGAAGCCGGTCGTTCCAGAGAACCTGTTGCCCGCGCTAGAGTCCGCGTTTGAGCAGCGGCGTTTATTGTCCGCCGAACGCGAGTCTTTGGAACTGCAACTTCAGCACGCGCAAAAAATGAGCCTGATAGGCCAGTGTGCCGCGAGCGCCGTGCATGAATTCAGAAACACTCTTTACGTGATCCAAGCCTGCACGGATATGGCTCTCGATGGAACCTGCTCTGAAACGGGAACCGTTTCCGCCCTGCAAAACGTACGCCACGCGGTGGGCCACTGCACAGATCTGACGCGTCGCATGCTGACATTCAGCCGCCGGACAGACGAGATCAGGCTGGCAGAGCTGGAGATCAACGAATGGTTGAACCAATTGAAAAGCCTCATCGGGCCTTTGGTCGGCAAGCGTTACTCCCTGCGCTGCGTATGCGCGCCGGAAGTGAACTCGATCCACGCCGACGCCGGCATGTTGTCACAAGTTGTATTTAATCTGGCGATGAACGCGCGTGACGCCATGCCGGAGGGCGGCACTTTGACATTGCAAGTTGATCTGCACGAACTGAATGCCGAACAAGTTCCTCCGCGCCTTGTGGCGCGCGCCGGAAGATTTGTTTGTTTGAGTGTCGCCGATACGGGCTGTGGAATGGATCGGACGACGTTGGAGAAGATTTTCCAGCCGTTCTTCACAACCAAAGCAACGGGGACTGGAACAGGTCTCGGCCTCGCCGTCGTCGCGCAGATCGTTGAACGACACGAAGGCTGGATCGATGTAACGAGTGAACTTGGAAACGGTACTACTTTCAGAATTTTTTTGCCGGCACACGCAGTGAACGCTGCGGGGAACAACGCCATCAGAACAAATCTCGTATGACCACAAGAAAGCGAATTTTGTTTGTGGACGACGAGGAGATGGTATTGCAAGGACTGCGGCGGATGTTGCGCCCGCTGCGTGAAGAGTGGGACATGGAGTTTGTGGAGAGTGGAGTCAAAGCCCTCGAACTGATGGCTCAACAACCCTTCGACGTGATCATCGCCGACATGCGTATGCCGGGCATGAATGGCGCCGAATTGCTCAACGAGGTGATGAGGCGCCACCCGCAGACGGTGCGATTCATCCTTTCCGGCCAGGCCGAGAAGGATCTCATCATGAAGTGCATTGGTGCCACCCACCAATACCTCGCCAAACCGTGCGAGCCGGACGCGCTCAAGGCCACGGTCGCACGCACCACTTCGCTGGATTTCAACCTAACCAACGAGCGCGTCCGCGCGCTGGTTTCGCGCATCGACCGGCTGCCCAGCCTGCCGTCCTTGTACCTCGAATTGAACAAAGTGCTCGCGGACGATCAGGTTTCCACGGATCAGATTGGCAACGTCATCGGGAAGGATATCGCGATGACGGGCCAGGTGTTGAAGATTGTGAATTCCGCCTTCTTCGGCCTGCGTCGCGAGATCACCACGCCGGACGAAGCAGCTTCCTATCTGGGAGCGGATATCCTGAAGGCCCTGGTGCTGGTGCTTAGTGTGTTCTCGCAATTTGACAAAACCCGGGTCTCCGGCTTCTCCATCGAGGAACTTTGGCACCACAGCATGGAGGTTGCCGCCGGTGCCCGTTTGCTGGCCCGTTGCGAGAAGGCGGACAACATCGTGGTCAACGAATCGTTCACGGCTGGCATCCTTCACCAGGCGGGACAGCTTGTGCTCGTATCCAATTTCCCCGACGAGTATGCTGCCGTGCTGCTGCGGCGGAAAAACGAAGGCTTGAGCGACATCGCAGCGGAGCGCGTCATCTTCGGCACCACTCACATCGAGGTTGGCGGCTACTTGTTTGGTCTTTGGGGCCTGCCCGTGCCCATTGTCGAAGCCATCGGCTTGCACCACCAGCCCATGCTCTCCCCGGAAAGACGGCTGGGAGCGCTGACCACCGTGCATGTCGCCAATGCGTTGCTGACATCCGGAGTGAATGCGACCGCAGTCGATGAAGCGTACCTGCAGGAAGCTGGGCTTCTCGATCGGCTGCCGGAGTGGAAATCTCAACTTGAGTCGAGTCAAAGCAAAATCGCCGCCTGAAAGAAATTCATTATGAGTACCAAAATCCTCTGTGTTGACGACGACGAGAACGTCCTGACCGGGCTTCAGCGAACTCTCCGCAAACAGTTCCAGATCGACGTGGCTATCGGCGGTTCAGCGGGTTTGCAAAAACTCCAACAGGATGGCCCGTATGCCGTCGTTATGGCGGACATGCAGATGCCGGAGATGAATGGCATCGAGTTCTTGAAGCAGGCCGAGACTCGCTGCCCCGACACTGTTCGCGTTATGCTCACGGGCAACGCCGATCAAAAAACCGCGGTGGAAGCGGTTAACCACGGCCACGTCTTTCGTTTTCTCAACAAACCCTGTGAGCCGGACTCGCTGGCCACTACTCTCCAGGCCGCCCTGCGCCAGCACCAGCTCGTCACAGCCGAACGAGAATTGCTAGAAAACACACTCAACGGCAGCGTCAAACTGCTCACGGACATCCTAGCGACGATGGATCCGGATTCATTCGGCCGCGCCCAAAAACTGCGTGAAAACATGAAGACGTTCCTCCAGGGTCGTCAAGCGACTCAAAGCTGGGACTTGGAATTGGCCGCCATGCTTTCGCCCATTGGCTACGTGACCATACCACCAGCTCTGCTCACAAAGACTCGCGCCGGAATAGGACTCAGCGGTCCTGAAAAAGACATGCTGGCGCGGGTGCCGGAAACTGGTGCCAACTTGCTGGACAACATTCCGCGACTGGAAACTGTGGCCAAAATCGTCCGCTACCAGAATAAAAATTTTGACGGCACAGGTTTCCCGGCGGATGCGATTGCCGGTGAAAAGATCCCAATTGGTGCCCGCATCCTCAAGGTGCTGATCGATTTGGAGGCGCTCACTGCCCGGCAGGTTCCGCAGAATGAAGCCTTCGCTAAAATGAAAAGTTGTTCATCTCGTTACGATCCGAAGACCCTTGAAGCCGTCGCGGCCGCGTTTGATTTGTACTGTCCTCCAACACCAGTGGAGTATGCGTCAAAACCAGTAGCGGCTCGGGATCTGCAAGTCGGTGATATTCTTCAAGCTGACATTCAAACTCGGGACGGGAGTCTAATCCTCGCGGCGGGGAATAAAATTTCCCCCATGATTCTGCAGAAAATTCGCAATTTTGCTCAACTTACAGGCCTAAAGGAACCCATTCACATCCTCACCCTATAAGTAAAAACAAGGGAACTGTCAGCAGGGCTTGCGCTACCTATTTATGCGCTTACGTCGATGATGCGGCCCGTTGTTGCAATGTGCGTTTTGTTTTGGTCCAGGCTTCCGGGTGACTTCCGGAATTTGACGATTGGTTATTCGGGGCAGGCGAGTGAGTTTGATCAAAAAAAACCAACGAGTCACCCGACTGTTGGGTTTCTTCAACGTGCCTCCGGGTCATGGCCGAGAAAGTGGATGACTTGTTCGCGAAAACGTCCCAGCGGACGAGTCTTATTGCTTTCCCACTTGTTCACCGTCTCTCTCGAAACAGCCAGCAAATGCGCGAGTTGGAACTGCGGAAGCTGTGAATCAATGCGACGTTGTCGTAGAAAATCGCCGAGGATGCGTGCTACTGTTCGTGCGCGCTTGTATGCTCGAAAACAGGTCGAAATTGATGGTCTGTGGGTGCGAATCACTCGGTGGCAAATACCCAACAGACCCACCGCGATGCACCACGTCCCCGATGTGAATGCCGATCTTGATCTCGATGCGCCGGTCGTTGGGCACATCGTGATTGCGCTTGGCCAGCGCACGCTGAATCTCAATGGCGCACCGCGCGGCTTCCAGGGCGCTGTGGAATTCGACCAGAAAAGCGTCGCCGATGGTCTTGACCTCGCGACCGTTGAAGGGCGGGAACAGCGCACGCAGCAAACTGCGATGTTCCTCCAGCAACTCCAGCGCGAGTTTTTCGTCGCGCTGCGCCAGCGCGCTGTAGCCCACCATGTCCGTGAACATAATCGCGGCGAGCTTGCGTTGTTCCGAGTTTCCTGCTGGCACGGCACAGTATTAGCGGCAGCACGGCTGCGGCGCAATTGTCTTCGGCGATTGCCAGCCGCGCTCCGCCGGCGCTCACTCTAATTCGAGGCGAAGGCAATTTTCGCCGATCTGCTTGCGTGCGCACCGGACTTTGCTAGGGTTCGCCCGCATCCGAAAATATCATTTCCCAATAAACGACTATGTGCGGCATCGCAGCCTGTTTTTCCATTTCCAAAAGAGTTCCCGAACAAAAACTCAACGATGGCGTCCGTTCTCTTTTTCATCGAGGGCCGGATAATCAAAGCGTGTGGATCTCCACTGACGGCCGCGTCGGCCTCGGCCATGCACGCCTTAGCATCATCGACCTGACGACCGGCGATCAACCGATCGCGAACGAGGACGGCCGCGTCCACATCATCGTGAACGGCGAGTTCTACGACTTCGAACGTCAGCGGTGCGAACTGGAAGCGCGCGGTCATCAATTTCGCACGCGCTCGGACAGCGAAGTCGCGCTGCATCTCTACGAAGATTTCGGCGCGCATTGCGTTGGCCATTTGCGCGGCGAATTCGCGTTTGTGATTTGGGACGAATCGAATCAACTCCTCTTCGCCGCGCGCGATCGTTTCGGCATCAAGCCGCTTTTCTACGCGTGGCACGACGGAGCGCTTTATCTTGCGTCGGAAGTGAAAGCGCTCTTCGCCGCGGGTGTTCCGGCGCGCTGGGATCACGAGTATTTCCATCAATACGCCACCGGCCCTGCGATGGCCGACCGCACGCTCTTCGACGGCGTGCATCAAGTCCCGCCCGGCCACTATATGCTGGCGACGCCGGGCAGCTTCCGCATCCATCGCTACTGGGAGTTCAACTACAGTCCGGCGGCGGAATTGGCGGCCAGCGCGCGTGACGAGAAATCGTACATTGAAGAATTCGCCACCGTTTTCGAGGAAGCCGTCCGGTTGCGGATGCGCGCGGATGTGCCGGTTGGTTGTTATCTCAGCGGCGGGCTGGATTCGTGCGCGGTGCTCGGCTTCGCGGCGCGCAATTCCCGGACGCCGATTCAGGCCTTCACGCTGACCTTCGATCAAGCGGCTTACGACGAAGGCCCGATTGCGCGCGAGATGGCGGCGCTTGTCGGCGCGAATTTTTATCCCATTCCCATCAAGCAAGCCGACATCGCGGAGAATTTCAGCGACGCGATCTGGCACTCGGAAACGCTGTTCAACAACGGTCACGGCGTCTCCAAGTTTCTCCTGAGCCGCGCGGTGCGTGACGCGGGCTACAAGGTCGTTTACACCGGCGAAGGCTCGGATGAAATTTTCGGCGGCTACATCCACTTCCGCACGGACATGCTCCAGCACAACACGCAGGGCCAGGATCCGGCGGAAGTGCGGCTCCTGCTCAAGCAACTTGAGGACGCCAACGCCGTTTCGCGCGGCCTGCTCACGCCGGAAGGCGACACCGGATCGCTTGCGAGCGCCGAGCGGTTGCTCGGATTCGCGCCTGGATGCCTGAAGGTGTTCGCGGCGCAAGGACAACGACGGATCGATTTGTTCGCCGCGGATTTCAAAGCGCGCTTTGCCCATCGCGACAGCGCGCGCGCATTTCTCGACGGACTCGATGTGCCTGGCGTTTTGAACGGCCGCGATCCGTTGAACAAATCGCTCTTCATGTGGGCAAAATCTTTTCTGCCCAACTACATTTTGAATTTGCTCGGCGACCGGATGGAAATGGCACACTCGATTGAAGGCCGCGTGCCGTTTCTCGATCATCACGTCGTCGAATTTCTCGGCCGCGTGCCCGTGGCGCTGAAGATTCGTGGGCTGACCGAGAAATACCTGCTGCGCGAAGCGGCGAAGCCAGTCATCACCGACACCGTGTATCGCCGGCAGAAACATCCGTTCCTCTCGCCGCCGGTCACGACGGTGCCGACGGAGCGCTTTCACCAGATGCTGCAAGACACGTTGCGCGAACCGCAGCTTGCGTCGATGCCGTTTTACGATCAAAAGAAAATCATCGCGCTGCTCGACCGACTGCCGTCGATGTCGGAAACGGATCGCGTCGCGTGGGATCCGGTGTTCATGTCGATACTCAGCGCGTGCGTGCTGCAAGAGCGGTTCGCGTTAAGCGCCGGGCGATAAGCCAACTTCGTTGAAGTGCAGACTGACTTATGGACGCTGGAGCGCAAAATTTTCTGTCTGCGCATCAACCAAGCCACAATGGAATGGTATTCGCCTCAAGGAGGCACCCGGATCACTTGGCCGCTTTGGCGAGATAGTCGAGCACGATTCCTGGTGTGAGCAGCGACGGCAACACGAACGGCTCGGCTTGGGGATCTTTCGGATAAACTAAAACGAGCGGCACGCCCGCGCGGCCGTAGCGATTGAGTTCAGCGACCACGGTGGAATTCTTTTTCCAACTGTTCTCGATGAGCGTAACCGCATTGAGTTCTTTGAGCTTCGCGCGGACGGAGGGAATTTCGAGGCTGGTCCTGGCATTGACCTGACAGGTCGGGCACCACTTCGCTGTGAAATCCACGAGAATGGGCCGGCCAAGTTTGCGTGCGGCGGCGACGGCTTCGGGACTCCACGGCTGCCAGTCGATGCCATCGGGATCGCTCTTGCGAATGCTCCCGCTGGTGGACTGCGGCGCAGGCGAACGCCAGCGCAATTGCTTTTCCAAAATGTAAACGTAGCCAACCGCGAGCAACGCAATGACAATGGCGAGCGAAAGTCCTTTGCGCTTGCGACCGCGCTGGACGAATTCGCCCCAAACCCAGGCCGCAAGCGCGAGGACGACGAGGAACAAGCCAAACCAAAAATCGGCGCCGTCGCCGAAAGTCGGCACTGCGAGCGTGTAGAGCCAGACCGCTGTGGCCAGCATTGGAAAGCCCATCGCGATTTTAAACTTCTCCATCCACGCGCCGGGGCGCGGCAAAAATTTCAGCCAGGCGGGTTGCCAGCAGAGCATGACGTACGGCGCCGCGAGGCCAAGGCCGACCGTCAGAAAAATCACGACGATGATCGTCGTCGATTGCGTGAAGGCAAACCCCAGCGCAGCCCCGAGGAAGGGCGCGGTGCAAGGCGTGGCGAGCATCGTCGCTAGCACGCCGTTGAAGAACGCGCCGGCTTTGCCTTCCTTTCCGGCCAGCTCGCTCGCCGCGCCCATTGCGCCGCCAGTCAGCGTGATTTCAAACACGCCGAACAAGTTGAGCGCGACCAGCGTGACGAGCGCCGTCATCGCGACGACGAACCGCGAGTTCTGAAATTGCATCCCCCAGCTTGCGGCCTGGCCGGCCTGCTTGACGCCGACTACGACGCCGGCGAGCACCAGGAACGACACAAGCACCCCGAGCGCGTAAATCAAGCCGAGCCGGCGCACTTCCGCCGGAGATTGTTTCGCCTGATTGACGAAGCCCAAAATCTTCAGCGCGATGACCGGCAGCACGCAAGGCATGATGTTCAGGATAAGCCCGCCAAGAAACGCAAAGAGGAGCATCGGCGCGAGTGCTGGTTTGACGATGGCCGTGGCGTGAGCCGCCGTACGTCCCGGAGGCGCGGACGGCAACAAGAGTTTCGCTTCGTAGGCGATTACGGATTGGCTGGCTTCGGATTTTCCGACGAGAATGCCGCGAAGCTGACTCGGCCACTCGCCTTCAAGTTTTTTAATGACCTTGCGTAGCGTGATTTTCCCGGCGTCGTTCTGCACGACTTCCGTGGTGCCGGCAATTTCCAGATTCTCGACGGCGTCGTGAAAGAAGTCCGGCGCGGAGATTTTTTCCTTTGGCTCCCAGTCAATGAGCAGCACACGGGAATCTTTCGTGTTTTCCGTTCCCCACGACGCACGAATGACGAGCGAAGGATCGATGCGCGGCAATTTCTTTCGCCAGGCGTCAACTTTCGCGGCATCGGGAGATGGCTTCGATTCGTTGCCGACATTGAGGCTGGCGTTGACCTTGCCAGCACCTTGGACACACGTTTGTTGTTCACACTCGAACCAGGACAGATCGGCGTTGATTTCGAGTCGTCCCGTCGGCGCGTCGTTTGCGACGGTGAGTGGAACGATCAGCGAGGTGTTCTCCTCGTAGTTGAACGTGATGAGGCCTTTGTCGTCGTGCTTGATCGGCGGCGGCCAGAGAATTTCTCCAGCAGTGACGCCTTTGGGAAGTTTCCAATCAATCGTCGGCGGGCCGCCGGAATCGCCGCCGTTGCGCCAGTAAGTATGCCAGCCCGGATCCAATCGCAACTCGATCCCGGCGTAAATCGTCTCCCCTGGTCGCGCCGTGTCCGCTGAGAGAATCAAGCGCGGATGAATGCGGCTGGCGGATTGCGCCACCAAGGGCGGGAACGCGGCCAGCAGCAACCAGGCGAGTTTCAATGCAAGTCTCACGTTGATTAAGATGCCTGAGCCATCAAAATGTTTGAATCTATTTATTCTGCCTCCAAAGTTGTCTGACATGTCCGGGAACTCACGCGCTGATTTTTGCTGGCTGCGGACGGGTGATGAAGCTTTCGCGCAGATGCTCGCTGCCATTGATGCTTCCGGCCGCTCCGTGCGACTGGAGATGTACATCTTCACCGCCGACGGGATCGGCCAGGCCTTTCGGGCCGCGCTGGTGCGGGCGCGGCAGCGGGGAGCGCGCGTGCAAGTGCTCATCGACGCCTTTGGTTCCTTCAGCCTGCCCGAGAATTTCTGGGTGCCGCTCGTGCAGGCGGGCGGAGAATTTCGCTGGTTCAATCGCTTGCGCCTCGAGCGCTGGAGCCACCGCGATCATCGCAAGCTCCTGGTCTGCGACGAGACGACAGCTTTCGTTGGAGGACTGAACATCGCGGAAGATTTCGCCGGCGATGGGGTGACGCGCGGGTGGCGGGATTTGGAATTGATGCTCACCGGGGCGCTCACGGGCGATCTGGCCGCGAGTTTCGACGCGCAATTCGCCGCCGCTGGCGCTGCGCCAAAAACGTTTTCCCGGCTGCGCCCGGCGTCCGGATCGCGGTGCATTTCAACACCGGATGGGGATCTGCTTCTGAGCGGGCCGGGCCGTGGCGGTGCCAATCCCATCAAGCGGGCCTTGGTGGCGGATTTGCGGCGGGCGCGATCCGTGAGAATCATCACGCCGTATTTTCTGCCGACTTGGCGGATTCGGCGCGAATTGCGGCGCGTCACGCAGCGCGGCGGCAGGGCGCAATTGATTCTCGCTGGCAAGTCGGACGTGCCGCTGGCCCGGCTTGCCAGCCAGCGCCTCTACCACGGTTTTTTGAGCGCGGGCGTCGAGATCTACGAATACCAGCCGCAGATTCTGCATGCGAAATTGTTTTTGATCGATCACGTCGTTTACACCGGCTCCGCGAATCTCGACACGCGCAGCCTGACGATTAACCACGAACTGCTTGTCCGTTTGCCGGACGAGAAACTGGCCTATGAAGCCAGCCGCATCTTCCAAGAAGATTTGGAGTACTGCCAAAAAGTTGAAGCGGACGCCTGGACTTCCTCACGCAGCTTTTGGCAGCGGTGGAAGGAGCGTTGGGCGTATTTCATCCTGGCCCGGGTTGATCCCTATTTCGCCCGGCGACAATTGCCGCGGGCCTAGTGACCGCGCGCGACCACCGATAACAAAATCGTTGCACCGGAGCGGCGGGATGTGGCTACATCGGCGGATGTTCAACCTGTCGCGCCGGGTGCCGAACGCCCGACCTGGACTCCTGCGGCGGGGTTTGCCATGACGCGAGCACGGGTGCAGGTCCATTATGCCGGCCGTGTTCAGGGCGTTGGTTTTCGTTATACGGTGAAGTCCCTCGTAACCGGCTTTGAAGTCGTGGGCACCGTGCGCAATTTGGCGGACGGCCGCGTCGAATTAATCGTCGAAGGCGCGAAACCGGAGTTGGAAGCGTTTCTGCAGGCGGTGCGAGAATCGGGTGTCGGCGGGTTGATTGCGGACGAGTCGGCGGCGTGGTCGAATCCGCGCGGTGAATTTTGCGGTTTTGAAATCATTGGTTAGAGTAGTCACAATTTAAGATGAAGTACGCGATAATTGCCGACATCCATGCTAACCTCGAGGCGTTGGAGACGGTGTTGAAAGATATCAAAGAACAAGGCTGCACTCACTACGCCTGTCTGGGAGACGTCGTCGGCTACAACGCCAATCCGAGGGAATGCCTCGACATCATTCGCGACATGGGCATGCCCTGCGTGAAAGGCAATCACGACGAGCTCTGCTCGCAGGAGGGCACGCCGGATGGCTTCAATCCTTACGCGGCCGAAGCGGTGAATTGGACCCGCCGCCAACTGAGCGCGGAAGATCGCAAGTGGCTGCGCGAGTTGAAGTATCTCAAACTTGTTTCCAGCTTCACCATCGTTCACGCGACGCTGGATGGCCCGCAGCGCTGGGGCTATGTGTTTGAAAAGCTCGCCGCCGCCGCCAGCTTCACTTATCAAAACACGAGCGTGTGCTTCTTCGGCCACACCCATGTGCCGGTCGCATTCATCCGTGACACCGTGGTGCGCGGGGGTACTTACTCCAAATTCAAGGTCGAGCCGGGCAAAAAGTATTTTGTCAACGTGGGGAGCGTCGGCCAGCCGCGCGACGGCAACCCCAAAGCCGCCTACGTCATCTACGATCTGGACGAAAGCTCGATCGAATTGCGCCGGCTCGATTACGACATCGCGAAGACGAAGGACAAAATCCTCAAGGCCGGTCTGCCGCCGCGTCTGGCGGATCGCCTGGACAATGGCCGGTGATGGGTTTTGCCTTCGCGACCGGTCGTCTGCCGGCGGTCGTCGAGTCGTTGCGCGCGGCTTTTGAACCGGCGCTCCGGCGGTGAAAATCCTCATCCTCAAACCAAGTTCGCTCGGCGATGTCATCCAGGCTCTGCCCGTGTTGCGCCTGTTGAAAGCGCATTTCCCCGCGAGCGAAATCCATTGGTGGATCGCTTCAAACCTGGTGCCGTTGCTGGCCGACGATCCGGATCTTGCCGGCTTGTTTCTCTTTGAGCGCCAGCGCTGGCAAAGTCCCTGGCACTGGCACGAAATGCTGCGTAGCGTCCGCGAAATGCGCGCGCAGTGTTTCGACTGGGTGATCGACTTGCAAGGACTGGCGCGCAGCGGGGCGTTTGCCTGGCTCGCGAACGGCGGGCTGACCATCGGGATCGAAGATCCTCGCGAAGGCGCGGCTGGATTTTACGATGTGTGCGTTCGCCGGCCTTCGCCCGGCACGCACGCCGTGGACTGGTATTTGGAAGTGCTCTCCGCTTTTAAAGTGCCGCGGCACTGGAATTTTGAATGGCTGGCGTCGGCGCCAAAAATCCTGGAGCAGGTCCGGCAAAAATGGCAAACGAATGGCTCGCGCTGGATTGTCTTGAATCCCGGAGCGCGCTGGGCCAACAAGCGTTGGCCGACGCAGCATTTCGCC
Organism: Verrucomicrobiota bacterium; assembly: GCA_016195385.1. GTDB lineage: Bacteria > Verrucomicrobiota > Verrucomicrobiia > Limisphaerales > JACPZS01 > JACPZS01. The sequence continues at coordinate 12,198 of JACPZS010000247.1, read as the reverse complement.
GCGATCACCAACCGGCTGGCCGCCACCAATGCGGACGTGCGCTTCGCGATCCTCGGAACGGAAGCTGACACCCCGGCCGCCGCGGAAATCTCCCTCGCCGCCCCCGCTCGCTGCCTGAACTTGGCGGGCCAGACTTCGCTGCTGGAAATGCTCGCCTGGATTCAACTGAGCGATTTGGTGATCGCGAATGACACCGGCCCGATGCACGCCGCCGCCGCCATGCGAAAGCCCCTCGTTGCAGTTTTCGGCCCGACCGACCCGCGTCGCACCGGCCCGTACACGCAGACCGAACATGTTTTGCAAGACGACTCCCTGCCTTGTGTTCCCTGCCTCAAGCCGGTGTGCCACTTTGAAAGACCGCTCGCTTGTTTGCACGCGATCTCACCGGACACGGTCGCGCGCGCTGCGCAATCCATTCTCAATGCACTGGACGCTGGACAAAGCAAGTGCGCTGCGAAGATTTGATGGTGGTAAACGCGGGAGCTTGACGACGCCGACGGAAAACTCATGCGCGAACGCACAACGATGCAAGCTGATCGAATGAATAGGCACAAACCACGCACCGTCGTTTCAAGCGCGACAATTATGCTGGACTTCAGTTCGGCTGGCGCGGCGGCGACTTAATCAAAGGATTTGCGGCTTGCGTGGCGGATCGCGCGGCCTAGATTGCGTTCATGAAAAACTTACTTCTGATTTTTGCTGGCTTGAGCATCGCGACGTTCGCGGCGCGGGCGCAAGTGAGCGTCGAAGTGGTCCTCGATGACGAGTATTTTCTGCCGGGCGAAGCAATCGTCGCGAACGTGCGGATCTCAAATCTGTCCGGGCAGGTTCTCAAACTCGGCAATGCGTCCGACTGGCTGGAGTTTAATGTGGAATCCAAAGATGGCCTCACCGTGCCGGTGACGGGCGTTCCGGCGGTGACGGGAGAATTTCTTCTGGAGTCGGCCACCACCGCGACCAAGCGAGTCGATTTATCGCCGAACTTTGATTTGACCGTCGCGGGCCGCTACACGATCGCCGCCACTGTGCGCATCGCGCAGTGGCAATCCGAACTCACGACAAAACCCAAACTCTTCATCGTGACGAGCGGCAAGAGCCTGTGGCAGCAGGAATTCGGCGTGCCCAATCCCCCCGGTGTGACGACGCCACCGGAAGTTCGGCGCTACGCGCTCCAGCAGGCTACGCACACCAAGGTGAAGAAGCTTTATGTCCGCATCACTGACCTGGCGGAGAACCGGGTCTTCCGCGTTTTCGCCGTCGGGCCGATGATGAACCTCACCCGACCGGAGCCGCAAGTGGATCGGCAAAGCAACCTGCACCTGTTGTTCCAAACTGGCGCGCGCGCGTTCACGTACTGTGTGATCAATCCCGACGGACAATTGATCGGACGCCAGACGCATGACTACACCTCCTCGCGTCCCACGCTCAAGGTGGATGCCGAAGGCAATATCACCGTGAACGGCGGGGCGCGTCGGCTCGCTGCCACGGATCTACCTGAGCCTGCGAAAACCAGCCCCGCCACAAATGTTCCCTCGCCCAAATCGTAGTCGAGCGTGCCAGCCGCTCAGATGGCTCTGCAGCCTCGTGCTGGCCGGCTGTGCGAGTTCCGTTCCGGCGCAGGAAGTGTTGCTCCAACTTCGCAATGGCGACCGCCTTACCGGAACGATTCTGCGCGACACCACGAACGCGGTCACGATTGATCTGCCCTTTGTCGGGACGCTCGACATTCCCGGTGATCAGATAAAACGGCGTAAAGAAATTTCCGCGCGAGCAGCGAAGAAAATGTCCTCCTCCTCCGCAAAGTTCGGTGCCGCCACGCCTGTGGAAATTTCCCGGCGGCGAGACCAGTTGAACGAACTGCTCGCAGCGCATCGCCTAGGTAAGATCGCTGCTGCGGATTACCTCGTCCAGCGACAGAAGATTTTGTCGCAGCCATTCCACGCATTGCCAGGCGCGGTGGGAGCAAGTGTCGTCGCCACCACCAATGCGCCCCCAGCGCCGCCCGTGGGGCCGGTGCCAGCGAAGCCTGCATCCGTCGCCAGCGCGACGCCGGCTCCAGCCGCAAAACCTCCGCCGCGCAAGCTCTGGAAATTTGATGCTCAATTCGGCGTGAACCTCCAATACAACCAGCACCACATTGAACTTTACCAAAGTGTCTTCAATGTCCACTACGGCGACGCGCAGAGCCGCTACCGGGAGCACTTCAACCTCACGGCCAACCGTGGCCGAACCGACGGCGTGCAGTCCGCGAACAACGTGAACGGGCTGGAGCGCACGGAAGTCGATGTCGCCAAGCGCGTCTTCCTCTTCAATGCCTTTGGCGCGGGCTATGACGAAGTGCGCAAAATCGATCTCAGCTACGAAGACAGCCTCGGCATCGGCTACACCGTTTGGAAACGACCGAACCTCGCGCTCAGTTTCGACACGGGCGCGAATTACCAGGAGCAGTTTTTCGCCGACCATTCGAGCAAGGATTATTTCTCGCCACGCCTGGGCGAAAAGGCCACTTGGAAAATTTCCAGCAAGCTGGATTTGGACGAAGTTTTCGAGGTGTTCCCCCGCTCGCTCGCCTTGGACAACTATCGTCTTCGCTTCGAGGGCACGCTCCGCTACAGCTTGAGCGCCTACCTCTCGCTCAATCTTCGCGTCGTTGATTTGCACGACACGCAGCCCGCCGCCGGGGTTACCCCGAACGATTTGCAAATCACCTCGACGATTGGAGTCCGGTTTTGACCGGACTGTGCTTCCGCCGCGCCGCTGCTTTCAAAAAGCCCGTTGACGATTCGGAGCGCGAACTTTTAACTGCCGCCATGAGATTTATTTTAGGGACGTTGCTGTGCGCCGGGCTTTTGGTGGGATGCGTTTCCAAAAACTCCGGCCCGAACAAGTCCGCCGCGGCCAAAGGCGCGAAAATCTCGCCGCTTGTGCCTACTTTGGAAACCATCGGCAAAGTCGTCTCGGTGAACACCGCCGTCCGCTTCGTCGTGCTGGAGTTTCCGCTCAATGCGATGCCCGCCTTGGGACAGAAGTTGAACGTCTATCACGGCGGACAAAAAGTCGGTGAACTCAAAATCTCCGGGCCGCAGAACGAAAACAATACCGTGGCCGATCTTACCGCCGGCAGCGCTCAGACGGGTGACGAAGTCCGGGCGGACTGACGCGGAACTTTTATTGCTCCTCCGCCACTTTCGTCTTTTTCGCGACCGGCTTTTTGTGGTAAGGCGAGGAGAGGTTGAAATAAATCGCGCACAACGGGCGCTCGCCCTCCGTCTGGCTCAAAATAATCGTGACCTGCTTGTCCAGCGCAATGCCGTGGCGCAAGCCGGGGTCGCGGTTTTCATACATGCGCACCGCTTTTTCCATCAACGAAACCAGCGACGCTTCGCACTGATCCGGTGTTTTGTCGATGCAGAGGATGTATTTCTCATACGATTTCAATGCCTCGGCGATCTCGGGCTTGAATTGGTCGGCGGTCACGAGGGCAACTTAGAATCCTCCCGCGCCAACTTGGAAGCGAAAAATTCGGGGCGCGCTTGTGGCTGCTACTTGTCGAAGGTGGACGCGACGTCGCTCCGCGTGAACAATCCGTCTCAGTTCAGCAGCCGGTACCAATTGTCCCGCTGCCACGGTTCGTAACCGAGTTCCATGATGAGCCGCTGCATGTCGGCCACGCCCATCCGGAACGTCGTGCCCGCCTGGCTGACGACGTTCTCCTCGATCATGATGCTGCCGAGATCGTTCGCGCCGTATTTCAGCGCGATCTGGCCGATCTCCTGGCCCTGTGTCACCCACGAGCTTTGGATGTTCGGCACGTTGTCGAGATAGATGCGCGAAAGCGCCTGCATCCGGAGATACTCGTGTGCGCCGACGGTCGGAGCCTTGAGCTTCGTGTGCTCCGCTTGAAACGTCCACGCGATGAAGGCGGTGAAACATCCGGGTAGGACAGGCGTCGCGCCTGTCTCCATTTTTTCTGGAGTGTTAGAGACAGCCGCGACGGCTGTCCTACGCTGCAATGAAACGTCCTGCTGCGCGCGGACGACTTCGAGATGTTCGATGCGTTCCTCCACTGTCTCGACGTGGCCGAACATCATTGTCGCCGTGCTCGCCAAGCCAAGTCGGTGAGCGGTGTCCATGACGCCCATCCAATCGGCCGACATTGCCTTGAGTGGTGAAATTTTCTTTCGCACGCGGTCCACGAGGATTTCCCCCCCGCCGCCAGGGATTGAACCAAGCCCCGCCCGCACGAAGTCGCGGATGATTTGTTCAACCGGCTCGTTAAAAAATTCCTGGAACGCGATGAACTCGCTGGGGCTGAAGCCGTGGATGTTCACCTGCGGAAACCTCGCTTTGATGTGAGAGAGCAAATCAAGATACCACTGCTTCGTTAGTTTCGGATGATGCCCGCCCTGCATGAGAATCTGCGTGCCGCCGAGCGCGAGGGTTTCCTCGATTTTCCGATCCATCTCGTCGAGCGTGATGACGTAAGCATCGTCGTCTTTCTCCGTGCGATAAAACGCGCAGAATTTGCAATACACGTTGCAGACGTTCGTGTAGTTGACGTTCCGATCGACGATGTAGGTGACGATGTCATTGCCGCGTCCGTCGTAGGAGTCATTCTTCGCGAGCTGACGTCGGCGATCCGCCAGCGCGCCGAGTTCCTCCAGCGGCAGCCGGTAGAGACGCAACGCCTCGGTCTGATTGATGCGTTCGCCATTCCAGACTCTTTCGAGCAACTCATCGACTGAAGTTTCGCAAATCACTTCGCGAACTTACCTTGGCCTGGTTGAGAAAAACAAGGACGCCGTGCCGCCACGACGAGATCAATTCACTTTGTTGAAAGATTCGCCTCGCGGCCAGCGAGTGTACTGGAAAGATTATGAAGACATGCACCACCTCGTTTATGCGATCAACGCCATCTCGCGCGGAGCGCGCGACTGGATTCACGCTCATTGAACTGCTCGTCGTGATCGCCATCATCGCGATCCTGGCCAGTATGCTTTTGCCGGCGCTTTCGAGAGCGAAGGCCAAGGGCCAGTCCACCGCCTGCTTGAACAACCTGAAGCAACTGCAACTGGCTTGGATCATGTACGCCGACGACAACAACGACCTGATGTGTCCCAACAAGTACCTCAACAACCCCATCCTTCAGTGGGTTGGAGGCAACGCCCAGATTGATCGATCTCCGACGAACATTGAGAACGCGGTCTTGTTTCCCTACACGAAGGCGATCGGAGTGTACAAATGTCCCGCTGACCGGTCAGTCTTCAAGACGATCCCGAAGGTTCCTCACAATCGCAGCTACATGCTCAATCTTCTTCTGAATGGAAGCATCGAGACTGTGCCCAATGAGCAGTGGAAACGACGTGGCAAGACCAAGGTGGCTCAAGTGATAAGCCCGCCACCTTCTGCTGTTTTCGGCTTCATCGACACTTCGGATCAAGAAATCACCGTCGGTGACTTTTGGTTGGCGTCAGTAGAGTTTTCGCCCGACCAGTGGAACGATGTTCCCGCAGACCGTCATGGCCTGGCGGTGACTCTGTCATTTTTGGATGGTCACGTTGAGCCTCATCGGTGGAGATACCCGAAGGCCCAGAAGCATATCGTCACTCCCGTTGAGAGCAACGAAGATCTCCGAGATCTGCGTTGGCTACAGGAGAGACTGCCTGGGCCTTGACAAGCGGCGTGAGAGGCAGGTGACGTCACGTGTCGAATGTTGACGTTTGATGAAGCGGCTCGTTGGGCTAAGATGTGTCGCATGGTAACTCTTTTGCAGGGGAAGAACGAGGCGCTGGCTGAACTATGCCGGCGTTTCAACGTCGGCCGGTTGGAACTTTTCGGTTCCGCCTGCACCGCCGAGTTCGACGCTGATTCCAGTGACCTCGATTTCCTTGTCGAGTTTCCAACGGGACACGATTTAGGTCCCTGGATGTCGCGGTTGTTCGAATTGCAGGCAAAGATGTCAGCCCTCTTGGGGCGCCGCGTCGATTTGGTAATGACTTCTGCCTTGCGGGATCCGTGGTTTCGGCGCCAGGCCGACAAGACGCGTACGCTAGTCTTTGAGGCATCTCATGTGGATGCATGAAGGTGTCTGGCAGATTATTCTCTCCGACGTTCCGCAGCTGCATGAACAGGCCGAGATCCTTTTGCGCGAGGCGGGCTAGCGACCTCAGAGCGGGCTTTATGGATTGCCTTTGCGCTTGGGTGGCCATTGGTCCTTGCCTAAGCCCAGCCGCGCACACAGATCCCAATACTGAGGCTCATTCTGTAGATCATCCCAGGCCGGATCCGTTCGCAAACCATCCCAGTCCGGGATGAAGAGGTATTCGGACTTGTCGTCGGCCGCCTTTTCCAACAAGGCGAGTGCTTCCTTTTTCTCACCCAGCGCAGCGTGTATGCGCGCGACAAAGTAAGGCTGCAAGTATGGAATCGTCCGTTTGAGTTCACGCAACCGTCCCAAGACTTCCCGGGCCTTTTCCGACCGGCCCATTCGGGCGTAGGCATAGCCTAGCAAGGCCTTAAGTTCTTGCCTCGGCCAGATGTCTTCTGCCTGCTTGATCGCGTCGATTCCCGCGTCATATTCCCCCTTCCCGACCAGGCAATGGGCGCGCCAATAGTGGAGGTTGTATTCGTCCACCGGAGTCGGATGAAGTTCCAACGTGCGTCGAGCAACTTCGATCGCCTCGTTGTAGCGGCGTTCCGCCCACCGTGCGGAGCACATGATAAAGCGGAAATCTCCGTCAGCGCTTTCCGGCTGTTCCGCTTTCTCAAGCTCGGCCCGGGCGTCGGGGAATAGCCCGTGGATTCGGAGTGTAAACGCTCGATACCAGTGCCAATCCTGTCCTGAGCGCGACTCAAGGCTGCGAGCGGAGAAGGCATCGAAGTTTTTCCAATCGTGTTTGAGCAGCGCGCAGGCCGCTCGAAAGTCCAGAGCGCCGGCATGTGTGTCATCTTGGCTGAGGATCGCATCCATGCGCTGCTCCAACGTGAGCCACATCTCTGCAGGGTGTCGGTCTTGCGCGATGAGGCGCATCATATAGGCATCGAAGCATGCTGCATCCAGATAATGCAAATCTTGACTGAGCGCCTTCTGACTCAACTTCATGATTTCGTCGAATCCAATCTTTGTGCGGTAACGCTCCCGTGCCTTCCCGAGCCAGCCGAGCGCTTCCAGGTTGTTCGTCAGCTTCAGACCAATCTCGCCGCGTTCCTCCTCGGTGATCTTGAGTCCGAGCTTGGAGGTGATCTGCTCAATCGCTTGCCGCTCCAGCGCGATGACTTCGTTCGTCGTTCCAGAGAATGGCTCGGTCCAGAGCGGTTTGTCGTTGCCCATTTTGTAGAGACGCAGCGTGACCGCCAGTTTGTCGCCGTCACCTCTGATTTGGCCGGTCAGGATGTGGCGCATGTCGTTGGTCTTGGCGAGCGAGTCACGCAGCTCCTTCTCGTCGCGATGTACCCAACCGGATTTCCGCGGGCTGGGACGCACGCCTTTGATCAGCGCCAGCGAGTCGATGAAGGCGTCCGTCATCCGCCCACGCAGATCATCCGGGATACCGTTGGTGCCGTCGTTGCGGAACGGAAGGACGAAGACGCTGGCCTTGTATGCCGGTGCGTTGAGGGTCGTCGTCAGTTGCGAGACAACAAACGCGAGTGCCGCCAGCGCGCTCACGGCGAGGGCGAGCCGCTTCCCGATGGTCCAGCGTCGCTCGACGACTCGCTTTTGTTTCACCGAGCGGCCCTTATCCAGCAGCGCCAGATCGGCGTTCATCTCCGTCGCCGATTGATAGCGCACTTCCAGATCGTTTTCGCAGGCTTTGAGGATGACTTCGTTCAATTCCAGCAGCCGATCCTTGTCGGGCAGTTGCTCGAAGTCGTCGGGCAGTTCGGGAAAGTTTTTGCCCTTTTGCGCCAGGCAGATTTGGTAGAGGACTTTGCCGAGACTGTAGAGGTCGGCCTGCACCCGGCCCGGTCCTTCGGGCGGAATGAAACCTTCGGTGCCGACAAACGAACGGGCCTCGCTGATGTCCGCCACCAGGCCGATGTCCGCCAGTTTGGGCGCGCCGTTGATGAAGATGATGTTCGACGGCTTGATATCGCGGTGAACGAGGTTGTGCTGATGCAGATGTTCGAGGGCGGCAGTCAGCTTAATCCCCATCTGGAGCGTCTCCGCGAACGGCAAGCGCCCGCGCTGGGCCAGCACGCTCTTGAGGGTTTTCGGGAAATAAATGTCCGGCTTGATCTCCTGACCGGTGTGGAGATCGTCGGCCAGCTCCATCACGTAAAAGAAATAACCCGCCTGGTCATCGCGGCCCACGTGGAGGATGTCCACCTGGCCATCGTGCTCGCGGGAGATCGGCTCGAACCGCAGGATGCCCTTGAACTCGCGTTCGTAGGGCCGGTCATCCTCGAAGTTGCGGCGATAGACGATTTTGACGGCGCGATAGGTGCCGGTGACGCTGCGCGCGATCCAGACCTCGCCGTAACTACCTTCGCCGATGCAACGGAGCAGTTGGTGGTTGGGAATTTGTGCGCGCACGCGCGGCCCTTCCGCGACGGTCGAGCCGAGCGTCTCATCATCAGGCGAGTTGGGGTTCATGGCATTTGAATTTGCGCACAAACGGGCGCGAAAGGCACGGAGAATTTGACCTGAAAGCGGTAGTTCAACTGGAGCATGAATTTGTTAACCACGGATGGACACGGATGAACACGGATAAAACAGTCGTCCTTCGCTCAACTTCCGGGTAAAGTGGGCTTCTGACGGAATGCTTCTTCATCTGTGTCCATCCGAGCTAATCCGGGGTTCAATTGCTTTTTCCAGGTCTAATCGGGCGACGCATACCGAAAAAAACCCGTAAAACGTCCCCAACATCCAATGCCGAACCGTGCCGTCCTTTCATTCAATGTTCGATGTTTTGGTTGTAGCTCTGCCGCGCTCCGCCTCGTGGCGTTCACAACATTTTCTTCTCGATTCTTTTGATCTCCTGCCGCAGCAGCCGCGAAACTCGATGTTTGGCCAGATAGACCTGGCCGATATTCACGCCAAGCGTGCTGGTCACTTTCTTCACCGGCCATTGTTGGACCACGTAAAGGTCATAGATCTGGATTTGTTTCAAACTCACCTGGCGTTTGACTTTCTCCATCGCCGCGGCCACGAGATTCTTTTCCCACTCGGCGTTCCACATGGCGTCGAGATCGATGCCCGCCGGGTCGGGGATGCGTTCGACTGTCGAAGTGCGTGATGTTTGGTCGGGCTGGGGCGCACTCGTTTCCGCCATCGGCGGCCGTTTGCGGAACTGATCCGCGATGCGCCGCCGCGTGATGAGCAGCAGCCAGTTCTTGAACGAACCCGCCGCCGGGTCCGCCTTGAATTCCGGCATCTTTCGGGCGACCGAGATGACGGTTTCCTGCACCGCATCCTCCGCCTCGGCCTCCGTGAGACCGGATTTCATGGCGACGCCGTATATGAGGTTTCGATAGGTGGCGAAAAACTCACGCCAACTTTGCTCGTCGCTGGCGTCTTTCAGGCGCTGCAAAAGGCTCCAGCGCGTCGGGATTAACTCGTCTCGGTTTTCGACCATAAATTCAATGAACGCTAAGAGCGTACTCGGGCGACCGACGGCATTTCTTTCAAATAAATGATGAGGTCGGAAAAATAAAAGTAGTCAAGTGATGTGTCGCGGATCATCGCTTGCGAAATTAGTCGAACGCGGCGGAATGCCAAACTCGAAAATGATTCGGCCGGTCGTCCCGGTTGTTCCTCGAGTCACGTGTAGATCCGCTTTTGATTCAGCTTGCTCCAATGCGCAAGCAGTTCGTTGAAGTACGGCGAATAGCCAACGAACATTCGGCGTAACTTCAGGGACGGGTTTCCAGGCGCTGAACAGCAGCGGGCACGCCGCTGCAAGGCGCGTCCGCGACGTAACGCACCGTCGCAATGCAGAGTGAAACGATGACCTCGGTATAACTCACAGTGGCCGCATCTTCGCGGTGCATACAGTGGCAATATGGCCCGCGCTCCGGCGCGTGCGAGCGATGAAGGCGGCGGAGCCAGTCGGCGCTGCCGATGGATTTTTGCCGGAGCGCTTCAGCGAAAATTTTGCCGCGAGTTTGTTGCGCGCCGGGTTCATCGAAGCCGGAGGAAATCCAGGCGCGAGTTTGCCAGCCGTGCTCGCTGCGTTGAAGTTGCTCCAGGTTCCAACGCCACTCGACGACCGCGCGGCGGGCTGGAAACACGCCAATGAGCCGGAACGGATTCACGCTCGTGAGTGGCGTGTTCGCGAACATCGCATTGACGGACGATGACGAAGCCGCCGACAGCGCGGCCTTCACGATCTCGCCGCGAGAGAGAGCATGGCCGGCAACGCGCGCATTGACGGAATACCAATTGATGAGAGCGAAAGTCACTCCAGCATCGTTGACACCGATCCAGGTGCCGCCGCCCGGTTCGGAAGGGAAGAGTGCGTCACGCTTCGCGACGCGATGTTGCGCGGGCGGCAAGCCGGCGACGCGGGTGAGTTTTTCGTCGCGATTCATGCCGAGCGCGTAACCGTTTCGTCGAGCCACCAAGGTGACGGTACACATGGCAGTCATTCAGTCCGCGAGCGGATAAGTTGCAACCAGCGCGGTATTCTCGCGCCAGGCGCGCCACAGCGACGCCACTTTCGTCGGCGTCGCGCCACGTTGCCGGTTCGCCGCGCCGATGGCGAAGACGATTTGCCACTGACGAAACAGCGTGCGGTAGGCGGCGAAAATCGAATTGCGCGCGTCGTAAATGCTCGTGGCCTCGGAAGCCGCGCCGTTGAGTTCGATGATTTGGAAATTACGGCCCGCGCGCAAATCATCCTCCGAAGCGTAGCGAATATCGTAGCGCCCAATGAAAAAGGCGTCGAGCCGCCGCGAGATGTCGTCGATGCGGCGCGCCAACTCCTCCGACCAGAGCCGCGCGCCGTCCTGAAAAATGCAGCCCTGGGCGTGGTTTCCCGCTTCGACGAGTTTGATTGTTTCGCCCACCGCCAAAACTTCGGAACGCCAGTTTCCGAATCGAACCAGATATTTTTCGGCCATAAAACGCGCGCGTTCGTCTTGCCAGACAAGTTCTTCAATCGTGCGTCGTCCGTCGCCGGTGATCGTCGGGAAAATTTTTTCGGTGATGGCGAAGACGCACCCGCGCGCTTCGTGCGGGAAGCGATAGTAAAACACACCGATTTCGTGCGGGCCGGACGCGTATTTTTGGACGAGGAGCGGCGCGTTCGTTTGCTCGAGATACGCGCTGGCTTGTTCCGGCGAGCGAATGAGTTTAACGCCGACGCCACGCTGGCCGATGTCGGGTTTCAAGATGAACGGGAAATCGAGATGACGTTGTTCGCAAAGACCATGCAGCGAAGCCAGGCGTTCGGCTTTTGTAGAGCCGGCGAGCAAATGCGCTTCGGCGGTGAATTCCGGGCTGGTGGCCTGCAGGTCGCGGAGTGTGGCGATTTTGGATTCGCCCACGAAGCCGCCGGAGAAAATGCCGGGGTTCGCCGCCGTCGGCAGCGTGACGCCACGATAACGAATCACGAGCCAGACATAGTTCAGCACCACGGGCGCGTAGAACAGCCACGCAGGCCAGAATTCCCAGCGCGTCCAGCGCAGCAACGCGATCCGAAAACGTAGGAGCAAGTTGGGCGGAAACAATTTCGCCGTGAGCCGGATGCCGACAATAGACAAAACGACAACGAACAAAACAGTCCAACCGCTGCTGTTCCAGTGCTGGAGCCAGTTCAGCAAATTAGGACCGAGTGTTTGCGCTAGCACAAAGATGCCGATGGTCCACACGGCCACGGCGCTGCCAGTCACGAGGAGAAACTTCGCAAACGGCAGGCGGAGAAACCCCGCCGCGAGATACGTCGGCAGGCGTGTGCCCGGCACGAACCGGCTGCTCACGAGCAGCCAGGTGCCGCGCTCGGCAAACCATTGTTCGCTGCGCGCGACTACAGCCAGATCAACGAAGCGTTTCGTCCACGCGTATTGCAACAACGGCCGCCCGACGCCGCGAGCCAGCAGATAGAGCAACGCGTCGCCCAGCCAGATGCCGAGAAACACGCCGGCGAATCCCGCGGCCCACGCGAGCTGCCCGGCGGACGCCAGCAGCGCTGCCGTGACCGTTGGCACGTCCTCTTGCACGAACGTGAGCAGGCCGAGCGTCGCGGCTTGCGTGGCGGG
>JACPZS010000242.1 GCA_016195385.1 Verrucomicrobiota bacterium | reverse complement strand
GATGGTCGGCGGGGACACGCTGGTTCAGGTTGATGGTCGTCAGAAACTCCGGCTGGGCTTGAGGTTTTCCACGCATGGTTCTCTGACCCGTCCGTTTCGCCAGTGTTCAAATCTTCCGAGAGTATTTCAGCAAGCTGCTAAGGCCCGTCGGCACGGTGGTTTGTCCATAGCTGTTGAGTCCCCACGCAACCACTGTGCCGGAAGTGGTCGCCGCTTCGACCATCAGCGTGAAGCTGAACGACAAGGCACCCAAGACTAAGAGGGTGAACAAGCGGGAGATTTTCATTTTCATGATATGTGTTGGTTGATTGTGCAAAGCTTAGTGAAAGCGAGAAGTTAGTTCTGGGTCAGTTCTTGATAACGGTTACTCGCAGCCGGGCTTCCTCTGGCGATACTGAGACAGACGGGAACCGGGGATTTGACGTTGGCGGGTGACGGAGAATTGCTTTTCCATCGGGTTCATGGCTGTGATTCTCTGCCTGTTTTCGCTCGGTGACAAGTTGCTTTTTACGAAGTTTTGCTAACTTGGCCGAACCATGTGAAAACATTTTGCCCGGATTGAAAGCGGTTTTACTTAATGCCTGCCGGCAGGCAGGCCAACTTCGTCATCGAAGGCTAGGTTGACCTGCGGGTAATTCTTTCCTTCGCTCAAGCCGCCACGTAAAGTTTTCCCGCTTCGCGCTTCTCGCTGGAATTTTTCCGAAGGAAGAAATGAGGCAAAGATTTGTTTACATGACTGCTGTTGAAATTTTACCGCCGCCGCCGCGACCGCGTTTGCCGGAGTGGCTGCGCCTCGCGCTGCCGACTTCGGATTCGTTTTCCAGGACGCGCAATTTGCTCGCCGATTTGCGCCTGCACACGGTGTGCGAAAGCGCGAAGTGCCCGAATCACTGGGAGTGCTGGAGCAAGGGCACGGCGACGTTCATGATCGCGGGCGACCGTTGCACGCGCGCGTGTGGCTTCTGCGCGGTGAGCACAGCCAAGCCGTTCGCGCTCGAAGCGGACGAACCGGCGCGCGTCGCCGAAGCCACCCGGCGGATGAAGTTGAAGCACGTCGTCATCACCGCCGTGGCGCGCGATGATCTGGCAGACGGCGGCGCGGAGCATTTTCGGCAGACGATCGAGGCAGTGCGTGCGGTGAATCCCGGCATCGTCATCGAGGTGCTCACGCCGGATTTCCTGGACCGGGACGAAGCGATTGATTCCGTGCTGGTGGCCAATCCGGAGATTTTTAATCACAATCTCGAAACCGTGCGGCGGCTCACGCCAACGGTGCGCTCGCGCGCGACGTACGAGCGCTCGCTCAACGTGCTCGGCAAGGTGAAGGCCAGACGCGGCGAGTCCATCTACACGAAGTCCGGCCTGATGCTCGGCCTTGGCGAGACGGAGGACGAATTGCTCACCGCGATGAAAGATTTGCGGCGCGTGCGCTGCGACATGCTCACGCTCGGTCAGTATCTCCAGCCGACGCGCCAGCATTTGCGGGTCGTTGAATTTATTCCACCGGCGAAGTTCACCGAACTGGGCCGCCGCGCCGAGGAATTGGGTTTTGTCCACGTCGCGAGCGGGCCGCTCGTGCGCAGCTCGTATCACGCGGATGAATTTTCACCGACTTCAGCGTCGTAGCGTGAGCCGGTTTTGCCGGAACAGGTAAAAAAAACCGAACGCCACCACCGCAAAGAGCACGAACGCGAGCACGGTCGCCACGAGCTTGAAGACCCGCGCCTGGCGCATGACTTTTTCGGATTGTTCCTGCTGAGTGACGCGAAACAACTCAAACTCGTGTTCGAGCGAGCGCGTGAGCGCGGCTTCGTCGCGAAGCTGAAGCGTGTGCCAGTGCGGTGAATGAGCGTCTCCGAATTCTTTCGGCAGCTTCTCAATTTGATCCTTGGTGGGCGGCTCGAAGCCCGCCTGATGCCAGAACACGGCGTCCTCCTCCGTCCACAACCGGGTCAAGCCGTGATTACGCGCGACCGACTGCAGGCGCTCCCAAAGGTGCGGCCGGAATTCGTCTTCGGTTTCGGGATGGAAAAAAGCTTCGCTGTGGAGCAGTCCGTGATGGCCTTTGATCCGCAGCCCGATCGCGCCAATCAAGGGGCCGTCGTCGCGGGCCACGATTTGGAACTCCGTCAGATGACGCTCAAGCTCCAACGCGGGCAGTCCCGCCACGCGCCAGAGCGCGATCAAGAATTGCAAGTCATCGACCGTTGCGCGTCGTACCTGATGGGCCGGAGGGTTCATCGGCGTCCAGCGTAGCGGCTGGTGGACACACGGTAAAGTTTTTGGTGGAGAAACCGCGCGGTTTTTGGAATCGCTACACGGGTCGGCGCGTCCGGCTATTCGCCGTTGCGGAAGACCGGGAGGGACGATGCATCGGGTGCTTCCGGCCTAGCCCGACCAGCCCGGTCCAACCATTGCCGCCGCGTGCGCGAAAGCCAGGCCGACTTCGCCGCGAGAAATTCCTTCACCGGATTGTTTGGCCCGCGCGAGTTGACCGAAAGTTCCGGCGGCGAAAACTGGCCGCTGGTGGTTGCTTCTGGTCCGATGACTGGCTTGCTAAACATACACAAATTCCGGTTCGCGATTCTGTCTGTTTCTCTCATCGACACTCACGTCGTGAACTTTAGAATTTTCGCCTCGCGTACCGCTTTTTGCCGGTGGGCTGCTGGAACGCACCGACGTCGGCAGGAGTCAGGCTTGCGTGGATTTCAGTGAGAGATTCGCATTCATCATCGCCAGGGAACTTGTCCGTCCGCCAGTCCGCCGCTGTGATTTCTGCATGCAACGCACTGCGAGTCGATGGGCGTGGCCCGCTCTCCTTCAGCGGCGGAAATCATCCCGGCTCGTCGTGGCATCCAGAATTCCGGCGTGCGTGCGTGCATGAAAACTGATCTAGCTGGGCCGCTGCAAAAAGGTATTTCGCGCGCCACCACAGGCGGTCAATCGCCTATCACCACTTCGATCGACGCCTGGCGCGAACAATTCTGGTGAGTTCGATGTAGCTCCTTAAATCAGCCGGACTACAAAACAGATCGGCACTCGACTGTGTTGAATCTATTTCTCCGCACCGGCCCAGACCCAGTCGCCGCGGGTGCGGTCGGGGCTTGGGGTTTTGCCCGTGGTCATCGCGGTCACGCCGCCGTCGTCGGTTTCGTTCCAGCCGACGGAGTAGAGAAGAAATTTTCCGTCATTCGTGCGGCGATATTTCATGGGCGCGCCGGTGAAGATGTCGTGCGGCAGCTTGTCGATGAAGCGTGGTGCGAGCGCGTCGAGTGATTCGGGATAATTCTGGTTGGCCAGACGGTAGCGTTCCAGCGCGGCCACGATGCGCGCTTGATCCACGAGCGTCTGGCCAACGGCGAACTTCAGCGGCTTACCTTGGCGCCATTGCTCCGTGCTCATCTTGATCAGGAAATTCGCCAGTACGTTATACGGAGAGGTCGGAGGCAGACCGTTTTGCCAGCGAGCCTCGATTTCAGCGACGAGTTTGGGAAACACACGACGCGTCTGCGCATTCATCGTCGGCGTCACCGCTTCAAAAAACAGCCGGTTGAAAGTCACGATGTTTTGATAGAGCCAGCCGCGCGGAGCGATTAGTGAAATGAAGAGCCACTCCGTATTGTCATTCGCCGTGGTTGGCGTCGGTTCTCGCTTCAACTGTTCGAGGTTTAACGTCGCGAGACTCATGTCGCTGTGAACCGCCAGCCGATAGCCGGCAAAAAAATTAAATTGTGCCAGCGTCGATTGCACGCGCTGCCATTGCTCATTTGACCACGCGTGCGAGTCCGCTGCTTCGCGCAGCACCGGCGCAAGAATGCGCAGGCCGGCAATGCAGACAAGTTGCGAGATGGAAATCGGCTCGCGGCGGATTGAGTCGAGGAAGTAAAGGCCAAGCTGAAGATCATCAAACGCTTGCTGTCGTTCGCCGAGGGTCAGTTCGGCGAGCGCGCGGTGTTTCAAAATTGTAGAAAATTTCTTCACGACTACAGCATGGAAAATGAGTGCAGCCGCGCCTTCGTCGTAATGAATGTTGAAGCGCGCATGAGGCCGTTGGCTTGCCGCGCGAAGTTCTTCAATCACTGGTTCGCAGATTCGGAGCGTGTCCAAGATCGCACGCGCGGCCTGCTGGCGTTCAGGTTGGGATGTCGCGTTCTTCAAGACTTCGCCAAGGTTTCCACGGTCGTAAGCAACTTTGGCCAATTCTTCGCTGGCAAAATGAGTGGCGCGCTCAAAGTCGGCCGGGTCGCGCCAGAGATTTGTCGCGGGGCTGCCGTGCAGACCGTAGTCAAACAGCGGCGCGAGAAATGGCGTCATCGCGAAGTTCTGGTCGTCGGGCACCGGTGGCGGGATGTACGCGGCCAGATTGAGCGGCTCGCCTTTCGCCACCATCTCGGCTTGGAAATTCTTCCACGCGCGCTGCCCACGCCAATTCTCGACGGCGTAAAACAACGCGATCAACGAGGCGAGCCACGCCAGCACGATCAAGATGCGCCGGAGTGAAAAACCCTTGGCGCGCGCGGATTCAGCGGAAGGATGCGGACTGGCTGGTTCGTTCATAAATGGTCCAACTTGATTTCAAAAATTAGAACCGGAGTTAAAGCCGAAACTCATAAACTCAGAAAATTTCACATCGCCGAGGTCAGAACTACTTTCCCGTAATGTTTCTGCAGCGATCGCAAATGCTCCGTTTGGACGCTGCTCCGCCGTGTTAATGCTTTCTGAGTTTTTGAGTTTCGGCTTCATTTTCAAAGTTGGAGCACACGTGGGACTTCAAGCCGAAGCGTGACTCGCCCTTTGCTCGCTACGCGGACGCGGCGCGGCGGCTTTCGGTGCCTCCTTTGGAAAGCGGCTCACGGGCAATTCGCCCAATTCGGCGAGCAGCCGTTGTTGTTCCACCATCGCCGCTTGCAGCGCGGAACCGGATGCGAGCGCACGGGCGGAGTTGTTGATGGGCGGCTCCGGCGTTGCCAGTTTGAAAAACAAAATCAGCAACCACACGCAGCCGAGTCCGACGGCGTTGAGACGCAGCGCACGCAAAAGTCCGAGTGCGAAACGCAGCGTGGAGAAAAATTTTCGCGGCTCCGGCGTGCGTGAGCGACGCGGCTCCGGCCTGGCGTTGACCGTAAGTTCCGCCAGTACGCCGGCGCGGATTTGATCCAGCTTCGGCTCGGCGGCTCGATGCCGGGCCAGCAAAATATCACGAGGAGTCTTCATGGTTCTTTCAATTGGGTCCTGATTGTTCGCCCAGAATTCGCCGCAGCGAGTTGCGAGCGTAATGCAGCCGCGACTTCACGGTGCCGAGTCGCGCTCCGGTGATGACGGCGATTTCTTCGAGTGAAAAATCTTCGACGTAGTGCAGCAGCAACACGGAGCGATGCGCCGGCGGCAGTTGACTTAACAGCGTCATAAACTTCTCCTCCTGCTCGCGGCGGATGAGCATCTCGCGAGGATCAAGCTGTTCCTCCGATGATTCGTCGTCGAGTTCGATGGCGAAGTCCGGCGAGGACTTTTGTTTACGCCAATGCTGGACGCACTTTTGATGCGCAATGCGAAACAGCCACGAGCCGAACTTCGCGTCGTCGCGCAGCCCGTCGAGGTGCCGCGCGGCATTGATGAACGTCTCCTGCACGAGGTCGAGGCTCGTCTGTTCGTGCTGCACCAGCTCGAAAACATAAACGTACAGCGGCAGTTGGTAGCGCCGGAACAGCGCGTCCCAGGCGTCCGGACTCCCGGCCCTGGCTTGCTTCACGGTGGACTGTTCATCGTCGGCCACTACCAGCATTTACACATGGAAGAATGCCGCGGGCCAGAAAAGGTTCAACGTGATGCAAAGATTCTCCAAAAGTTGGTTGACGCTCGAATACGACTGCCGTAGATATATCCGTAACAGATATAATAAAGCCGACGCGAATCATGGCCAGAACAAACCCAAATCCCGAAGACTTTCTGCCGCTGACCCCGGCGGTTTTCCATATTCTGCTCGCGCTCTCGGACGACGAACAGCACGGCTACGCCATCATGCAAACCGTGGCTGAACACACCGACGGAAAAATCAAACTTGGCCCCGGCACGCTCTACGGCACGCTCAAGCGCCTGCTCGAAGCTGGCCTCGTGGAAGAATCCGACGAGCGGCCGCACCCGGATCTTGATGACGAGCGGCGTCGGTACTACAAGCTCACGACACTCGGTCGCCGCGTCGCGAAGGCCGAGGCGCAGCGTTACGCCGACCTTGTGAAAGTCGCGCAGGGAACGAAGTTGCTCGGCAAACCCGCGTGAACCGAAGAGGACGCCGACCATGAAGGAGAACAAAACTCAGCGAACAGTGAAGATTTCGACGGCGGTTTACGGCGGGCTGATTCGCGCCTACCCGAAAGCGTTCCGCGAAAAATACGGATCGGAGATGGCGCAAGTTTTCCGCGAGCAATGCCGTGACGCTGCGACGAGCGCTGGCGGGTTCGGCCTGACAAAACTTTGGCTGCGCGTCTTGCTCGATCTGGTGAAGTCCTGTTCGAGCGAATACATCGCGGCGTTGGGAGGAAATATGAATATGTTCAAACAAGCCTTGCTGGGCAGATTGTGGCTGGCACCGATGTTGGCGTTACTGGTAGTTGGTGGCGTTAGCGCGGGCGTCTCCGCTTTCTTGTTGCCGAAACTCTACCAGAGCTCTGCGCGCATCGTGGTGGAGAAACCGACACAGACGACTGTCGATCCTGCTGACTTCGATCCCTTCTGGTTGCAAACCCAATTTGAAATCATCCGCTCGCCAGCGGTGCTGAACGAAGTCATCGATAATCTTTCCTTGAGCCAGCGTTGGGCGGCGCTCTTCGGATTGAAAGAGCCACTTGGTCGAGAAGAAACATTGCGCTGGCTGCGCAATCAGTTGGAAATTCGTCAGACCCGAAATACAACTTTGATCGAAATTCGTGTTTCTGATCAAAACTCAAAGGAAGCCGCAGAAATCGCCAATGAGATCGCCGCCGTCTATGGACGGCAAGCCGCGGATCGAGTGAAGATCGAGATCGGTGTCAGAGATCGAAGCCCTAAGCAAGCTGCCGACATCGCGAATGAAATCGCAGATACGGTTCGGCGTCAGTCTGCGGTTCAGGGACGGAGTGTGGTTCAAATTGTCGATCAAGCGTCGCCGGCCTTGTGTCCAATCCGGCCAAACATCCCGCTCAATACCGTGGTCGGCGGTTTGCTTGCAGCGTTCGCGACGTTATTGCTCGTTTTGGTTGTCCGCCTGTTTCGCAAACGCGTCGCAGCCGTGGGTTGATTTAAGTCCGAACTCCAAAATCGGAAAAGAGGAGCGCGGACGATGCTCGTTGGGTTTACGCCTTCCAAATCATATCCGCTACCGTGCCGCCCGCTTTGATGAACGGCAGCACGTGTTCGGTGTACGGCGTGACAACGTCGAGCACGTACGGTTGGTCGGAGTCGAGCATTCGCTGGAGCGCGGCGCGCAGATCTTTTTTGAACATGACTCGCTCGCACGGGACGTTGAACGCCTGCACGACCTTCACGTAGTCGGGATAAATCGCCTTGCGATTTTCCGGATCGCCGAGATAAGTGTGGCCGCGATTGCCGGCGTAGAAGTTGTCCTCCCATTGCACCACCATGCCGAGGTGCTGGTTGTTGAGGATGATCGCCTTGGCCGCGATTTTTTCGATGTGCGCCGTGGCCAGTTCCTGCACGTTCATGAGGAACGAGCCGTCGCCGTCGATGTCGATGACCTGCTTGTCGGGGCATGCCACTTTGATGCCGAGCGCCGCTGGATAGCCGAAGCCCATCGCGCCCAGGCCGGCGCTGGTGATGAACTGGCGTGGAAATTTGTATTTATACCATTGCGCCGCCCACATCTGATGCTGGCCAACGCCCGTGGTGATGATCGCGTCGCCCTTCGTCAATTCCCAAAGCAGATCAATGACGTGTTGCGGCAGGATAACTTCGCCCTCGCGACCATTGAGGTGATCCTTCATGTGGTCGGACTTGATCACTTCCTCGGTGACGCGATAGGTGAGCGGCCCTTTTTCTTTCCACGCGGCAATTTGCTTGTGCCACGCGGCAAATTTTTTCTGCACGGGCCGTTCCTGAACCATCTTCGCCAGGCGGCCAAGCGCGAATCTGATGTCGCTCTCGATGGCGAGCTGCACTTTGCGGTTCTTGTTGTGTTCGGACGGATCGACGTCGATGTGAACGATTGTTCCGTGCTCGCAGAATTTTTCCACCTTCCCTGTCACGCGATCATCGAAGCGCACGCCAAACGCGAGCAGCAAATCCGCGCCGTCGGCGAGCTTCGTAACTTTCTCCGTGCCGTCGGCGAGTTTTTCTTTTTTGAATTCGCCGTTCACGGCCCAGTTCGCGTAGGCGGTGCCGTGCATGCCCAGCCAGCGCAACGAAAGCTCGTGCGTCTCGGGGAACGCCCCGATGCCCATGATTGTCGTCGTCACCGGAATGCCCGTCGCTTCCGCAAACGCGCGCAATTCCGCGCTCGCTTCGCCGCTGATGATGCCGCCGCCGCAATAAAGCACCGGTCGTTCGGCCTTCTCGATGAGGCCAATGATTTCGTTGAGCGCAAGATCGTCGGCCTGCTTTGGCGCGGGATAGCCGCGCAAGTTCACGTCCTCGGGCCAGACCGGATGCGCCTTCTGCTGCTGAATGTTTTTCGGAAAATCGATCACGACCGGCCCCGGCCGGCCCGTCTGCGCGATGTGGAAGGCTTCTTTCACGATGCGCGGAATGTCGTTGATGTTCGTGATGAGGTAGCTGTGCTTGACGACCGGAAGCGTCATGCCGAAGAAGTCGGTTTCCTGGAATCCGCCCTTGCCGATCATCGCCTGCGGCACCTGGCCCGTGAGCGCGATGAGCGGGATCGAATCCATGTACGCGTCGGCGATGGCGGTGACGAGGTTCGTCGCGCCAGGGCCGCTGGTGGCCATGCACACGCCGGGCCGGCCGCTGGCGCGCGCGTAACCTTCGGCGGCGAACGAGCCGCCTTGCTCATGGCGGGGAAGAATCGTGCGAATCTGCTTCGAGCGCGTGAGCGCCTGGTGCAGTTCCATGCTCGCGCCGCCGGGATAGGCGAAGATCACTTCGACGCCTTCGCGTTCCAGCGCTTCGACGAGGATTTCATTGCCTTGCATCACGCGGCCGACCTCGGCGCGTTTGGACGGAGCGGCGGACAATTTCGCTTTCGGGATCAACGTGCTATTGCTCATAACTTTATCAGTCTGGCTGGGCGGCGCAGGCAAATAAAAAACCCACAGCCGTTGCCAGCCGTGGGTTCTTGTCGA
This sequence comes from Verrucomicrobiota bacterium, assembly GCA_016195385.1. Lineage (GTDB taxonomy): Bacteria > Verrucomicrobiota > Verrucomicrobiia > Limisphaerales > JACPZS01 > JACPZS01. The sequence goes on along the minus strand of JACPZS010000242.1, from coordinate 2,012 downwards.
AATTCATTTCAGCTTCGACATAGCCCCGCGGCGTCGCCAACTGCGACGACGACCGCAACCAGAACCTGTCGAATCTTCTTAAACACGGCGGGGAAATTAGCCAGCGGGCGAAACATGGTCAAGCGCCGATTCCGCCCCGTGGCAAACAAGGCGCAAATCGGCTCGCCAAACACTCCCGGCGTCGATACGTTCCGGTTGTGATTCGACGAATCTCGCACGAACTAATTGACGAAGTGAATGCCGCGCAGGATTCACGCATCGCAGCGAGGCTTCCACGCGATCCGCGTGTTCTGCAAATCGCCCGCGCCAACCTCAGGCGCTGGATGGCCCGCGATGGCCGGTGCCCGCGTTTCGTTTTTCAGGAATGGCGCTCGATCCTCGACCGGCTTACGGTGATCGAAATCGCAAATTTTCTGCGCAGCGACACGCCCATGGCGCGCCGCTTGCGCCAATCCAGCCCGTTCGCCGGTGTGTTGAGCGAAGCGGAACGCCGCGTTATCCGCCAGAGATATGAAAAGGCACGAGCTTGAGCGTGCCCTTCGTGCTGCCGCGCGTGTGGCCCGCGAAAGCGAATTCTTTTTGATCGGCTCACAGGCCGCCCACGCCTGCTGCCGCCGCCCGCCCGCCGAGGTTCTGTTGTCCCAGGAATGCGATCTCTATCCGAAGAACCGTCCGGAGACAGCTACCCTGCTTGATGCGCGCTTGGGGCGCGGCTCTCGTTTTGCCCGGGAGCATGGCTTCTACGTGGACGTGGTCACGCCGGACATTGCGAATTTGGCACCGAGCTGGGAGAAACGGCTCATTCCCTTTCGCGTCGGTGCCATCACCGCGCTGTGTTTGGAGATTCACGATTTGATCGTGAGCAAACTGGCCGCCGGCAGGCTCAAGGATCTGGAATTCGTCGGCGCGCTCTTGCGCTTGGAACTCGCGGATCGCGTCACCATCCGCCGGCGCATTGGGACATTTCTGCGCGCGCGTGATCGTAACCAGTGTCGCTCCCGTCTGAAATCCATCCTGCAAGAACTGTCCGGTTAGCAGACGGACAAGACGGCTCTTACAAAACTCGTTTTCATTTTCGTGGTGGTTGACCGGCTCCGTCGGGGCGAACGATCAATGATACTTGAGCCAGATTCCAATGTGCGTCCGTTCGTGGAGCCAGGTCAGGTCTTGGAGGTCCAAGGCGTTCACCGGCGGTTGCCCCGGCGAAACGAAACGTTTCGGAGTGAATTTCCAGCGATGGAAGTCCACATGACCGTCGAGGAAACTCAGATTTGCGCCTCGTCCGTGGCGCTCTCCTGGCATTGAGACCCAAGCTGTCGGCACTTTTTTAATAGAGTCACTCCAAATGGGAAACGCGCCGGAATCGATGGACGGTTCTGAGACATCCAGGAAAGCAAAGTTGCTGGCCGGCTCATAGCATCGAAGTCTTTCCGGAGGACGGCTGCATCTGGAATGCCGCCCGGCGAACCAGCAACGAGCTCATAATTGAGCGAGGACTCTAACGAGTAGCTACGGAAGCGAATCAAATCGGAGCGCCCTGTAACTTTGGATCGGTCGCTGGGACAATGATAGAGTCGCGCCGCGCCGGTGTACTTCCACAGTTTCCCGTCTCGGATGTTCTGATCGGTTTTATCCCGCTGGGCGTTGCCCAAAACCCAGCCGCCCACGTTTTGCCAGTAGCCTGCGAGAAGCCCATCGTTATTGCCCACGATGCGCCCGTCGTTGTCGAGGGCGTATAGCTCCCACGCGAGTTGGAGTTGCTTGAGATTGTTTTTGCAGAGTGTCGATTGCGTTTTGGCCTTCGCCTGCGACAGCGCCGGCAACAACAAGCTCGCCAAAATCCCGATGATGGTGATGACGACCAAGAGTTCGATGAGTGTAAAACCACGGCGGACATTCAAAACCCGAAGGCCGAAAGAAATCCGAAATCCGAAATCCGAAATCCGAAAGAAATCCGAAGGCCGACATCCGAAAAGGACCGAAGCGGGGTGGCTGTTTCGGATTTCGGAGCG
>JACPZS010000238.1 GCA_016195385.1 Verrucomicrobiota bacterium | reverse complement strand
ATTCAGTTTCTCGCCGAGCCACGTGGGCAGGATTTGCACGAAGGGCAGAAAACCGCCGGGGGCCACGGCGAGGTAGGATTCGAGAAGGCGCGCGAACTTGGTGACCGGCTTGTCGTAAAAAACGACGGCATCCAAATCAGCAAAGGATCGACCGGCGCGGCGCAGGCAGGAGTCAATGGCACAACGAGGAAAGCGCTCGTCGTTTTTGCGGCGGCTGAAGCGTTCTTCTTGCGCCGCAGCCGTGATGATGCCGTTGCACAGCAAAGCGGCCGCCGCATCATGATAGTAGGCCGAGATTCCGAGGATGTGGCGCATGGCGCGGTTCGGCTACATGAAGGGGTACATGAACGGGGCGAGCACCGATCCGGAGCTGAACAGAATGAGCACCGCCAGCAGCAGCAAGATGAGCATGAGCGGCAGAAGCCACCACTTTTTTTCCTGCTTGAGAAACAACAGAAACTCTTTGCCAAGACGCCACATGTTTGTGAGCTATTGCTACCGGATTCAGCGCCAGGGGCAAAGTTTATTCGCCGCCAGGCGACGCACGGCAGACGCAAACGCACCTGGCCCGCGTCCGGGCTGTTCAAGTCTCGAAAGTGGCGTGTCGATAGCGAGGAAAGTTTTGTCAAAAACAAGTTGACGAATCAAAAACAGTTAATATCTTCAAATCCTGATACGTTAATATCTTAATAAACCTCGTTCAGCTAAATCTACCTAAATGAGCAAAAACTACATCTTCTCTTCGGAGTCCGTTGGCGAGGGCCACCCGGACAAAGTCTGCGATACGATTTCCGATGCCGTGCTGGACGCCTGCCTCGCGCAAGATCCGCGCAGCCGCGTCGCTTGCGAGACCTACGCCAAAAGCAACCTCGTAGTCGTCGGCGGCGAAATCACCACGAAGGCCAAGCTCGATTTCAACGCCATCGCCCGCGAGGCGATCCGCGAAATCGGTTACACGCACGACGATGATGTTTTCCACGCCGACAAGGTGCTCATCATGAACGCCATCACTTCGCAGTCGCCCGACATTGCGCAAGGTGTCGATGCGAAAGCCGCCGATGGCAAAGAAACAGCCGAGCAAGGGGCGGGCGACCAGGGTTTGATGTTCGGCTACGCCTGCAACGAAACGCCGGAGCTGATGCCCGCGCCGATCATGTTCGCGCACCAGCTTGGCCGCGAGCTCACGCGGCTCCGCAAAGCCGGCAAAGCGAAGTGGCTGCGCCCGGATGCGAAGTCACAGGTGTCCGTGCAGTATCGCGACGACCAGCCTGTCGCGATTACGAATGTCGTCATTTCCACGCAGCACGCGCACGACGCGAAGCACAAGACGATCAAAGATTTTTGCATCGACGAGGTGATCAAGAAAGTTCTCCCGAGGAATCTGCTTACGAAGAAGACTCAGTTTCTTATCAATCCGACGGGCCGTTTCGTCGTCGGCGGACCGCAGGGCGACACGGGATTGACTGGACGAAAGATCATTGTAGATAGCTACGGCGGCATGGGGCGGCACGGTGGCGGCGCGTTCAGCGGAAAAGATCCGAGCAAGGTGGACCGCAGCGCAGCTTACATGGGCCGCTACGTGGCGAAAAACATTGTGGCGTCCGGTCTCGCTTCCAGCGCGGAGATTCAATTCGCCTACGCCATCGGTTATCCCGATCCCGTCAGCGTGTGCGTCAATACGTTCGGCACGGGCAAGGTAAGCGACGAAGCCATCGAGAAAGCCGTCTGCGAAGTCTTTAGCTTCAAGCCCGCCAACATCATCAAACAACTCAATCTGCTGCGCCCAATCTACAGCAAGACGACGAATTACGGCCACTTCGGCAAAGTGGACGACCTCAACGCCATCACTTGGGAACGCACGGACAAAGCCGCCGCCCTGAAACGCGCGGTGAAATAATCACGCACCCCACATTACGCATTACGCATCACGAAATTTATGGCTACTGTTAAACTCCCGAAATCCCCCAAGAACCGCCTCGCTGGAAAAAACGGCAACGGCGCGCTGAAACCCGACTTCGCCGTCCGCGACCTCTCGCTCGCCGAATGGGGCCGCAAAACCATCGAGGTTTGCCAGCATGAAATGCCCGGGCTCATGTCCATCCGCAAGAAATACGGCGTGAGCAAGCCGCTCGCCGGCGTGCGCATCACTGGCTCGCTGCACATGACCATCGAGACGGCGATTCTCATCGAGACGCTCGTTGAAATCGGCGCGTCCGTCCGCTGGGCGAGTTGCAACATCTTCTCGACGCAAGACCACGCCGCCGCCGCGATTGCGAAAGCCGGCATCCCGGTCTTTGCGCACAAGGGCGAATCGCTCGAAGAATACTGGGACTTCACCCTCGCCGCCCTCACGCATCCGGTAGCTGCGACGCCCTCGTCGCAGAACGGGCGACGAGGCGTCGCCGCCACCTACTGCGGCCCGCAACTGATCGTGGACGATGGCGGCGACGCGACGCTGCTCATCCACAAAGGCTACGAACTTGAGAACGGTGACAACTGGGTCAACACACCCAGCGACAACCACGAAGTCGCCGTCATTAAGGCGTTGCTCAAGCGCGTCGCGAAGGAACGCCCCGGTTTCTGGCACGAAGTCGTGAAGGATTGGAAAGGTGTTTCAGAAGAAACGACCACGGGCGTGCATCGGCTCTATCAGATGCTGGAGCAGGGCAAACTGCTCGTGCCCGCCATCAACGTCAACGACTCCGTCACCAAGTCCAAGTTCGACAATCTCTACGGCTGCCGCGAATCGCTCGCCGACGGCATCAAGCGCGCCACCGACGTGATGATCGCCGGCAAAGTCGCGGTCGTCGCGGGCTACGGCGACGTTGGCAAGGGCAGCGCCCATTCGCTCCGGGGATTCGGCGCGCGCGTCATCGTCACCGAGATTGACCCCATCAACGCGCTGCAAGCCGCGATGGAAGGTTTTGAAGTCACGACGATGGAAGACACTCTGGGCATCGGCGACATCTACGTGACGACGACGGGTAACCTGGACGTGATCACGATTGACCACATCCTCAAGATGAAGGACCAGGCCATCGTGTGTAACATCGGCCACTTCGACAACGAGATTCAGGTGGACCGGCTCAACACGCTGAAAGGCGTGAAGCGCATCAACGTGAAGCCGCAGTATGACAAATACGTGTTGCCGAACGGCAAAACCATTTACCTCCTGGCTGAAGGACGCCTGGTGAATCTGGGTTGCGCAACGGGACATCCCAGTTTCGTCATGTCAAACTCGTTCACCAATCAAGTCCTCGCCCAACTCGATTTGTGGGCGAACAAAGACAGCTACAAAGTCGGCGTCTATCGCTTGCCGAAAAAGCTGGATGAAGAAGTGGCGCGATTGCATCTGGAAAAAATCGGCGTCAAACTCACCAAACTGACCAAAAAGCAGGCCGACTATCTGGGCGTCCCGACTGAAGGGCCTTACAAGGCCGAGCATTATCGGTATTAACGTAGGACGGGCGTCGCGCCTGTCTCTGAAATTTTGTGAATGGAGTCAGGCGCGACGCCTGACCTACGACAAAGGCGAACGGGCAACCGTTCGCCGTTTCGTTTGGAGGGAGATTCGGTGCAGCAGTTGCCGCCCAAAACCATGCTCGACTCTGCGACCTGCCGCTGCTAAATTGAACCCATGACAAAGACTGCGGAAGCTGGAGAGTTGGCGAAGCACTTGATGGAATTTCTGGACGACGTGAAAGCCGGACATGAAGTGCTGGTAACGCGCGGCCACAATCCCGTCGCCCGTCTTGTGCCCATGCACTCTCCGGTCAAACGCCAGCGGCGTTCCGTGCTCCATATCCGTTCGCTCCCGGGTAAATGGATCGGCGAAGCCGTCATCAAAGGCGGTGATTTGGCGGACGAAATGTTCGCCCGTGAATGATCGGCATTGACGCCAACGTGTTGGTGGCACTGGCCGTCAAAGAGCATCCGAGCCATTCCCAAGCGGTCAGCGTTTTCGACCGCGAACTCACAGCCAACGAAGAGGTCGTTCTATCTCCCAGCGTGGCGGCGGAATTCCTGCACGTTGTCACCGACCCGCGCCGAATCACGCCCGCGCAGGAAATGACCGCTGCCATTTTCTGGCTTCGGGCTTGGGCGACGGAAGTTGCGCCAGTCTGGCTGACGCCGAATGACGCGGCCATTGAGCTTTGGTTGAAATGGATGGCCGAATTCCGATTGGGCCGGAAACGAATTCTCGACACTCAATACGCGGCTTTACTCCACACGCATAACGTCCGGCGTCTGCTCACGAACAACGCCGATGATTTTCGCGTGTTCGGCGTGTTTGAACTTGTGAGTTTCTGACGGCTACCTCGGCGTGCCTCGTTTGGTTTCGCCGAAATGATTCAAACTTCACAGGCGCGTCAGCCAAGACGCGGAGACGCAAAGAAAACTGCGAACTACGCAAACCACACGAATGCTATTCCCTCTCCGCTCCCGCAGCGGGAGGGGAGAGGGTCAGGGTGAGGTGAGGGTCTTCTGAATTCGCCGAAGCAATCGCAGGTGATTCTTTCGCGCAAGCTCGTGTTCCCACACGCGCAACACGCGCCAGCCAGCGCGCTTCAACGTCAGCGTCACGAGCGCGTCGCGCGCTTTGTTTGCAGAAAACTTCCGCCGCCAGAACGCGCGATTGTTCCTCGGCTTTGTCGCGTGCTGGGGGCAGCCGTGCCAGAAACAGCCGTCCACAAACACGGCGAGTTTGAGTTTTGGAAAAACAAAATCGGGTTTGCCGAACACCGGCTGACTGCGACGCCAACCCGTGATGCGATGTGCCCGGAAAAGTTTTGCCAGCGCCAACTCAGTGTCCTTGTCCCGCGCCCGCGAATCCGCGACATCACTTCCGACCGCTTCGCCTTGGTGAAAACGTCAGCCATTTTTTAACCCCGGATGAACAAAGATGGACACAGATTCAATTCGCCGCAAAGGAACGCAAAGAGCGCGACAGACTTCTCCCTCTCCGCTCCCGCCGAGGGAGGGGAGAGTAGCCCTGCTGGGAATTGCACAACGGCAAATTCGCGTATCATTCAGCCAAAAATTGAGAAAGCAGCACCAAGTTAAAGCATTGCCGGAGAACATCCAATCACTTGGTGATTGGATTCATGTCAAACGCCGGGAGCAAAATATGACGCCCGGCCATTTGGCGGCAAAAATGGGTATTGCATCGGCCTTGGTTTGTTCTTGGGAGAGTGGCGAGAGCCAGCCCGACAGCAAACAATTGCAAAATTTGGCAAACTATTTTGGATTCGGTTCACAAGAATACGTAAGCAAACCTCACCCGCCGAAGTCACCACCTTGAAATCCCCTTTGAGCGATTAGCACTGTGTTGTCGTGCTTCAAAATCACCCAATCCGGATTGTAAGTGCCCAGCGGCGTTTCAATCTTGAACCTGTCTCCCAGCTTCCTGCCTGCGCGGGAAAGTTATCAGGAACCGATCTGGGGTAATTGGCCTCGGCTACCTTCCGGGGCTGAAGCGGCCGTTGGCGCGCTTGAAGTCGCCCTTGGTGTAGAGCACAACGTCGAGTGACTTGAGCGGGGTCGGGGTGGCAAAGCGATAACCTAGTTTATGAATTGCCGTCAGAATTTCCGGCTTGGTCAACGGCTTCACGTTGGTCGCCTTGATCACCGCTGCCTTGAGCGACATCGGGTTCTTGATTTTCGGCAGCGCCCGGTGGTTGGCAACTTTCACTTGCGGAGCGGCAGCCACTTTGGTTTTGGGAGCCGGCACAGCCTTGGCCGGCGTGGCTGCGACGGACAGTTCGCCTTGCAAGGCTTTATTGATTTGCGCGAGGCGGTTTTCCAGCGCCACTTTTTCGTTCAACAACGACGAACGGAGTGCGACATATTGCGTGATCGAATCAATTTTCATCGAATGAATTTTATGCCGAGCACGCAACGGAAGACAAGCGGTGATTTCTTATGACCTCGGTTCGTCGTTGGCTACGATAGCGAACCAACCGGCCCTCGGCGCGGGCGGGCAAGCCGGCGAAATCGTCATCCGGCTCCGCAACAGGTGGCTAAATCCCTCCTAACGGAAGGCTAGCAGCGATACCTGCCGGATAAATTCGCTCAGTGCCTTCGCAAACTTCTTTTCCGCATCGCGGAGGTCTTTTCGGGCTTTATCGCGCCGCTTTTGAGCATCCAGTAGATTGGCTTTCAACTCAGCCGCAGCAGGGTCGCCTTCTTTCAATTTCCAAAACGTCTTCCAAATAGAATCGAATGATTTCCGAGCTGCGTCATCTTCTTTGCGGGCATCGGCTAGCTCTTGAGCCGCTTTTTGCAACGCTTGAACTGCATCGCCGAATGGGTCTGCCATATTAACCTTTCCTGTGGCCGGATATTTGAAAACTTCTGGTCACACATCTACCCTTTACGCTATCTGGCTCACGAATCCGGAGCAAGCGCAAAATCTCGGCAAAATCCGAGCCATTCTTGCTTCGTCGTCGTTAACACTCACGTCGTACGTCTAGGATCCGAGCGCGATTATTTGGTGATGAATTACGATGTCACTCTGGTCAAATCTCCAAAACCTCACAGTATCGAATGTGTCGCCATTCACGATCTGACATGCGAATTGAACATGCCCACTCGCATTATCCGTTACCAACTCACCCTATTTCCCCACTCTCGACCGCTTGGCATATTTCAGCCGGAGCACCACGGCGAGTGTCACCGCATCAAAGATGCCCATCTGATAATGTTCACTCTTCCACGGCTTGCGTTTCGGCGGCAACCGGGAGCCGAGTTCGTCTGGAAACCGTTTGGCCAGGATTTCCGCCCGCGCGTGTTTGGTCCCCTGACCATCGGCAAAAAAGGCCCGCCGCACCTGCTCCGGTGAAAACAATTCCACGCGGACGCTCTTGGTTCTCGCCAGAGCGATAATTTTCTGACTCAGCGCCTGGATGCGCGAAGAACGCCGGGAGGCTTTGGTGGAAGTATCTTCGAGGACCATCACCCCCGGCTGGTAACGCGTGATCAGCTCTTTCATCTTCGCCAGCGACTGAACGTTCTTGTTCCCGTCAACCGACTTGCCGCCCCAATCAACCAGCGTGTCCCGTCCTTCCAAGACCGCAAAACCGAAGCCTCTCGTTGAGGGCGCAATGGCTAAAATGCGAAAACGTTTTGCTGGGGTTTTGTTCATGATTAGTTGAGTGATTTATTGGCAATGTTGGCAAGTATCCGGCGTTTGTGAGCCGTCTGCCGATCGCGCTTTCCCGGCTCGATTCGGCCGGCCAGTGCCTGGGCGCGCGCTGTGACTTCCTGTTCCACTTTTTGATAGAGACCGCCAAAAAGTTCACTGGCTGATCTCTGGAAAATCACTTCAAACGCCAGGGCGGTTGCCAGACTGGGTTCGCGGGCGAACCGCTCATACCGGCACACCTTGGCTCCGCTCTCTGTTCCCAAAAGCAAGGCCACTTCGTCTTGCGAAAGCGACAAACGTTTTCGATGGGATAACAAATAGTTGGGAAGTTGAGACGAAGGCATGGGGTTTGAAGCGCACAAACTCAGGGCGAGTTCTGACTCACTGTAGCGGATGGGGGAAATTACCAAAGACGTGAACCTTTGCCGGAAACGGCAATCTTTCCACAAAAACACCGGGCACATAAGGCTCGGTGGGAAGGTGAGTATTAAAGCACATAATCTGCTCCTCGTCAAATTGGGGAGGCGGCGAACTTGCCGGATTGGACAAACTTGCCCTTCTTTTGCCAGCCCTCATGCGCCGATAGAGTGAGCGGCATGAAAACACCACAACAATTGAGCCGCCAGGCCATCGATGAGTTCAAAGCCATTTACCAGGAGGAGTTCGGCAAGAGTCTGTCCGACGACGAAGTCCAGGAAATCGCCCTGCGTTTGCTGCGCTTCTTCGGGATTCTGAATCAGCCGCAGCCTGACGAAACCACCGACTAAATTCTCCTTCGCTCGTGGCCCCGTTGACGTACCCTTTTGGTACGTTAGCATGGTGTACCCTTCCTCAAGGTCGCTGCATCCACTTTGCAAAAAACATTTCTCCATGCCCGGATACTTTATCTATTGCCGCAAATCATCCGAAGCCGAAGACCGGCAGGTGCTTTCCATTGAATCGCAGACCCGCGAGCTGGAGCAGCTTGCCGCGAAACTCAATTTGCCCGTGGCGGAAATCTTGACCGAATCGAAATCCGCTAAAGACCCTGGCCGGCCGGTGTTCAATCAGATGATGCAACGGCTGTATCGGGGTGAAGCCGCCGGCATCTTATGCTGGAAACTTGACCGCCTGGCACGCAATCCAGTCGATGGCGGTTCCATCATTTGGGCCATCAAACAGCACGGCATCAAAGTAATGACGCAAGCCCAGAGTTACGCACGCGAGGATGACAACATCATCCTCATGTATATCGAGTTCGGCATGGCTCAAAAGTACGTGGATGATTTGAGCAAGAACGTGAAGCGGGGGCTGAAGACCAAAGTCGAAAACGGCTGGTATCCGGGTGTCGCTCCAGCGGGCTACTTGAATGTCACCAACAAGCAGACGGGCGAAAACAATCTGATCAAAGACCCGGAACGCTTCCCATTGATTCGGCGGATGTGGGACTTGATGTTGACCGGTCTCTACACGCCGCCCAAAATCCTCGACATCGCCACCCAGGAATGGGGCTTTCGCACGAGGCCGACGCGGAAGATGGGAGGCAAACCGATGTGTCGGAGTGGCATTTACAAGATTTTCAACAAACCGTTCTACTACGGTTGGTTTGAATACCCAACGGGAAGCGGCCATCACTACCGGGGAAAACACGAGCCGATGGTCACGGAAGCGGAGTATGACAAAGCGCAGGCGCTGCTCGGCCGGCATGGAAATCCACGACCTCAATCACACACGGAATTCCCCTTCACGGGAATGATTCGGTGCGGGGACTGCAACCGGATGGTAACGGCCGAGGAAAAGCACCAGATGATGTGCGGCAACTGTCGGTTCAAGTTTGCCTACCGAAAGCGGACTGCGTGCCCACGGTGTAAGACCCCGATTGAGAAGATGGTGAATCCGCTGTTTCTCCGTTACTGCTATTACCATTGCTCCAAAAGCAACCGGCCACAGTGCCGGCAAAAGTGTGTGAGTGAAGGTGAGCTTGAAAAACAGATCGACGCGCACCTTGCCCGCATTCAGATTTCCGAGCGATTCAGGGATTGGGCGCTCAAATATCTACATGAACTGCACGAGAAGGAAAGCACATCGCGGAACGACATCATTCAGTCGCAGCAAACTGCCTATCAGGAATGTTTGCGCCGAATCGACAACCTGGTGAAGCTCAAAACCTCGCCCGGCAACGCCGACGGCAGCTTGTTGTCCGAGGAAGAATACGCCAGGCAACGATTTGAACTGCTCAAGGAAAAAGCTGCTTTGGAAGAGTTGCTTCAGGATGCCGGGCATCGCGTCCTTCAGTGGTTGAACCTCTCCGAACAAGCATTTGAATTCGCCTGCACGGCACGTAGCCACTTTGCCAAAGGCGACGCAATGACCAAAAAACAGATCCTCGCCACCATCGGATCGAACCTAATTCTGAAAGACAAAATCCTCAGCATTGAAGCCAGGAAACCATTCTTCATCCTGGAAAAGTCTTTGTCACCTGACGAAGAAGAAAATGAGGCAATCGAACCTGAAAAGCATGGCTCAACACGAAGGCAAAATGAACATGGTGACGCTGTTTCCTACACAGGGCTGGGAGACTCCTACGACGTTCGAACATTTGACCATAAATATCGCAAAGTAGTCAAATCGATATACACCTTCTTCCGGAAAGAATGTCTGTCCCCCTGTTTCAAATTGTCAGATTGGAAAGCGTTATGGCATGAGGACAGTTTAGCGGAGTGAGGAGAGGAACAAAGACGCACGAGTTTGCCGGAGGGAACAAGTAAAAACGGGAACCCTTTCACCCACCCATTGCGGATGAGCGTATTGCGCCAGCGAGCAGGAAATTCTGCACATCGTCCGTCCGCGAAAAAAAGGCAAATTGCTAAGGTTTTCACGATGCTACTCCCTTGGATTACGTACCAGTACGTAATTTAGGCCATTTTTACCCCCAGGATTACGTACTTATTACGTACATTTAGCTATATCCACGCCTCCGCGATTGATGGTAAAACTTGCAGTGAAATAGAAATAAATCGATCCAAGCCCGTGAAGACCCGGCCAAGTCAAACGACGATGGAGGAAGCCAATGGCGGCGGCAGCCGACCTGTGTCCCGTGAGAGCGGCATAAAATCCGCCAACGATTGGCGGGCGGAAATTCAAGAACGTTGGGCCGAAACGGCCACGAGCATCTTGCCGCTGGCCAGCGTGGTGCTTTTGGCCCGGCGCAGCTTGCGTCACGGTGAATGGGCCGCGTTGTGGGAATCGGGCCGGATGCCCTTTTCCAAGCGCAAGGCGGAGATGTTGGTGAGCATAGGCCAGGGTTTGGGAGACCTAAATGCGAACACGTGTGCGCATTTGCCGCGCGGCTGGCGGGTGCTTTACCTGTTGAGCAAGCTGGATCGGGAGATTTTACTGCGCGAGATTACGAACGGGGCGATCCATCCCAAGCTGACACTCAATGCCGCCAGGGAACTGGTCGCCTGCCTGCAAGGGAGGCTGACCCGCAAACCGGTTCATCCGGGCAAAATTGAGAGAAGGCTCGGACGTTTTCGCGAATTTGTTCACCAAACGTTGAACGACGGGGCAAGAGCGGAGTGCGCTTTGGTTCGCCAGACGTTGTATGAACTCT
>JACPZS010000237.1 GCA_016195385.1 Verrucomicrobiota bacterium | reverse complement strand
GCCTGGCGAGTGCCACGACGAGATTGGAGGTGGCCACGGAGTTCGATGCCGCGCCCGTGCCGAAGATCACGCCGACGGTTCTGCGCGCGACGACCGATGACCAGTTGCGCCAGACGATGGCCGAGCCGGATTTTACGGATGACAATTTGAATTTCGGCCCGATGACCATGCTGCCGGGTCGCGCCTTCGAACTGGCGGGCGAGAGCGTGGGCGTGTTTACCACGAACCAGTTCATTCCCGTGGGCAAGCAATGGCAGGTGATCGACGGCCGGACCTTCCTTTTTGAACAGGTGGAATATCCGGCGGTGCTGCCGCTGCTCAAGACATTGCCCGACGCGAAACAAGCCCGTGTGAATTCAACGAACGCTCCGACGCACCTGACGTTTGCCCAAACCGGGAGGGCCGTTGTCCTCAACGGCCCTGAACCGCCTCGGACGCTGCGGACAGCGTCCCTCCCGGTGCCTCCGCCTCACCAACGCGTATTCGCCGCCGCACTTCCGGCGGTTCCCGCCGCGAAGCCCGCCACAAGCATCGTACAACTGGCCCAGGCGGTACCGCATTCACGCGGCGTGGCGATTGATTACACGATCCTGGGCAGTCAAACTGTGCCGTTCACCTTTCAAGGCGATGTTACTTACGCCGTGGTCAGCGGCTGTTTTTTCAGCGCGGCGGTTTCGCTTGAAGGCGGCGCCGTGATAAAGAGCGCGCGCTACAATCAGTTTACCCCGATCGATTACTACATGGGCGTCAACATCAACTCCACCGGCAGCCTCATCTGCCGAACTACTCCGTATCGACCTTCGATTTTCACATGCAAAGACGATGACAGTGTCGGCGAGGTCCTGCCCGCCATCGTGGCCAACGGGCAAACCTGGCCCGGCAGCACTGGCAACATCAGCGGCTCCTACGCCTACCGGGGCATCATCTTCTGGTCGCCGACCGCCTCGACGGATGTGCATGACGTGCGCTTTCGCAACGCCGTGCAGGGCTATTCCGTGCTTGGCGCGACTGCCGGCACGCTGCACACCCTGCGCCATGCCCAGGTAATCAACTCCGAAGCGGCGATTGTGGCCTACACATCCAGCGTCGCCTTGCGCAATGTGCTCGTGTACAACTCCTCCTACGGTGCCGCTTACGTCTTCTTCAACTTGCCCGGCCAGACCTTCACCGCCGAGAATGTCACCTTCGATTCCAACTATTACCTGTTCACGCCCAACAGCAGCAATCCCATCGCCTCCTTCAATAATTGCCTGATCACTGGCTACACCTCGACGGGCAGCGGCACTTATTCCGGGAACGGTAATTTTGCCGTGACCAGTAACGCCGGCATCTACCAAACCGTCGGCGCGGGTGCGCACTACCTGGCCAACAATACTTACCGCAATATCGGAACGACGAGCATCGACGCGACATTGTTGAACGATCTCAAGTCCCGAACCACGTATCCTCCCATCGTGCGCACCACCGATTTCGCGGTCAACACCACGCTCTTGCCCGACCTTGTGAATGTGCCCCGCGACATCGACACGCCCGACATCGGCTACCATTACGACGCGCTTGATGAAGCCTGGAGTAACCTCAACCTCAACAACAACCTCACGCTCGTATTGACGAACGGCTTTTCGGTGGCAGTGTACGGCACCAAAGGCCTCACTGTGAAAGCGGGCGCCAAATTGATCAGCGAAGGCACGCCCACGGCGTTGAACCGGCTCGTGCGCTACCAGACCGTGCAGGAGCAGCCCACCATCTGGGGCACCACCGCATCAAGCATGAGTCTGCTGGGCATCACCAGCGGCACGCCCTTCCCGGAAGTGCGCCTGCGCTTCACCGATGTTTCCATCATGGCCGACTCCACGACCAGCCAGATCAAAAAGTATCTCCTGCAAAACAACAACCTCAACGCGGGCGCGTTCACGATGACGGACTGTCAGTTGCGCGGGGTGTATCTGGACGTCGCCTCGACGGCGGGCGCGGGCATGACGGTGGCCTTCACCAACAACCTCGTGTTGCGGAGCAAATTCAACTTCAGCCAGGCAGGTATAGGCAGCGGCCAGTCGCCCTTCACCTTGAGCGCCTACAACAACACGTTTTACGGCGGCAGCGTGAGCCTGACTTATAGCGACTCCACCACGGCGTGGACGCTGCGGGACAACCTATTCGACGGCGTAACCCTCACCAGCCCCGGCGGCCTGCAAGTGACGCATGATCACAACGCCTACGCGGCCACGAGCGTGCTGCCGGGGAGCACCAGCGCCAACATCACTACCAACTTGTCGCCACCGCTGGATTACCAGGGCGGTCCAGCGGCCAACTGGTACGGCGTGGAAGGCGGCTACTATTGTCCAACGGGTGGTGTAAAATTGAGTCAATTGATCGATTGGGATACGACCACCACGCGCACTCCTGCCACTCTCGGCTTATTCCACTACACCGTCAAAACCGCCGCCAACAGCAAAGAAGGCACCGACACACTCCAACGCGTCGATCTCGGTTATCATTACGTGGGCGTGAACTCGCTGAACCAACCCATCGACACCGACGCCGACGGCGCGCCCGATTATTGGGAGGATAGAAATGGGAATGGGGTGTTTGATCAAACGCCGTCAAATCCAACTCCACTGCAAGACATCACCGCGAGTGAAACGGATTGGAATCACCCCGCGACTCTCGTTCGACGGTTCGATGGTTCTACTCAGGAGACCTGCAGCCCTCCCATAGTGCCTGATCCGACTTTAGTTCCCGATACAATGGGAGCAGTCGGCCCAAGGCATTATGTGGTTTGCCACAATGGCTGTGTGCGAGTATTTGGGCGTGATGGTCAGTTTACAGTCTCGACAAGCGTGGAATCGTTCTTTGGCGTTACATCACCAACCACGGCGTTTGACCCAAGGATTTTATTTGATGCACAAAGTGGTCATTGGTTCGCAGTGGCATTGGAAGGCCCCGCAGGCACTCTTGGGAATGCTGTGCGATTGGCAGTGACCTCGGGTACGGATCCAACAGACCCGGTTGGGGCGGGCCAAACCGGGTGGGAAAATTTACAATGGACGAAGTCTCGGATTACGGACGCCGCTGAAACTGGTTATTTTGCAGACTTCACTCGCCTTGGTATTGACGACCAGGGAGTGTATATCGTAGTCAACTACGAGACAGGTGCATTACGGTCGACAATTGTCGCGATCCGCAAAGCGTCCCTGTTCGGGGGCTTGCCGGACATTACTCCATTCCACGGCCAAGCTCCCAACGGTGTAATCGTCCAGCCATGCATCAATTTTGATCCGGTGGGACCAAATGGAGCAGCATGGTTCATTGGCACCTCGGCTGCAGTAGGCTTCGGTCTCGAAGACATTGATGTAGGAAGGCTTCAGTGGAACGCCGGAGTTCCAGGCGCTCCGACATGGTCGGATTTGAACATTACAACCTCGATTACGGAGCCGGTAGGCGCACCGCAAAAGGGAAATACCATCTATCAGATTTGGGCTCCTCGAATGCATGCCAACTTCAGATCTGCCCCGGTGGTTCGCAATAGTTCTCTTTGGGCAGCGAGGTGTGTTGGCCTAAACGCGACTGGTAGCTCTTCTTCGGTTGATCGAGATGGTTGTGAATGGCTGAGACTTGATAGCCAGGGAACAAGTCTCATATTGGGAGCGTCGGGTCGCATCTGGGATTCGACTGCGACAAAATGGTCCTACTACTGCCCGTCGTTGGCTGTGAATACCCGGGGCGATGTACTCATGGGATTTTCCGGGTCGAGCCTGAACGATTTTATGGGAGCATTTTATGCGTTGAAGGTTTCAGGGCAAACTTCGTTTGGCGCTCCCCAGCTTTATCGACCCGGTGAAGACTATTTGGAAATTGATGATTATCCAGACAATCCTCTGAATACAACACGCATCGGCGATTACAGCAACACTTGTATCGACCCCAATGACGGCATCACGTTTTGGACGATTCAAGAACGCGCGCGGATTCACGTCGTGCGGTGGGGCACGACAGTGGGTGCGATTAGCCCTTACTAAAACAGCGAGCGCATGGCATAATGTTTATGTTTTCCTCTTACTGTCAAACGTTAGTATTTCTACGGGCAGCCAAGATTGTTTTAGCGATGTCACTGCTCCTTGCTGGGGTTAGCCCGCATTCCTCTACTGTCATCGCTGCCGAACAAGATTCCGTATCGCGTAAAAGCGCGTCGGTCGGAACCGCCAGTTTTCATCCCCCTGAATTGTTCTACGTCATCGTTGCGCCGACCAATCAAGTAACCTTCAAGGCGCCCGCCACGTTTGTCTTTGAAGCTATTCGACAAGCCAACGATGGCTCAACGAACCCGGTGGAATTTTTTGTCGGCACGAACTTGGTGAACCTCAAGAATGAGCCTCCGTACGCCGTGGTCGTCTCCAATCTCGCGCGTGGGACGTATTCGCTTCGAGTTAGCGCGATGGATCGGTATGGTTTTGTCAAAGACAGCCGAACGGTCGAAGTTACCGTCGGTGACTTCAATAACAATCCTCCCGCAGTCGCGATAACCAACCTTACTTACGTTGACTCCGGTTTTATCATGCCCGCCGCTATTGCCTTCAAGACTCTAGCAACAGATACAGACGGCACCGTTGAGCGAGTGGAGTTTTTCGACGGCACCAATTTATTGGGAGAAGTCACTTCGCCGCCATACACCTTTGTTATGAGCAATTGGGTCACTCGTTCGGCACAACACTTTGTGACAGCGCGGGCTACTGACAATCTCGGCACATCCGTCACTTCACCTGAGGTCGTATTAAACATCGGTACTACTAACGAACTTTCAATCGTTGTCGGTTATCAAGAACCGGCTTCGGGTGGAGTTTTCAGATCCCTGGCACCGATCACATTTGCGGCCGCCTTCCGCCACTCGGACAATAACGTAACACCAGTCGATTTCTACATTGGCACCAATCTGGCTGGAAGTGTTCTTGACCCACCATTCCGTGTTATCGTGACTAATCTCACAGCAGGCACCTACGATTTATCGCTTCGCATAACTGACCTCAAAGGAAATGAATTCAGAAGCACATCGTCACAAATAACCGTAGTCGATTTGAGTTTGCAGACCCCCCAGTACACACCGCCGGGTGGACTGCGCTTCCAAGTTAAGAGTGGCTTGCCGGGCAAAGTTCACGTGCTCCAGTTATCGACCAACTTGGTCAAGTGGCTGTCAATTCAAACCAACGTTCCGAACAGTGAGATCTTTGAGTTTGTCGATCCCGCAAGCTTCGGGTTAACTGAAGCTTACTACCGCGTGTGGTTGTGGCCATAGTTGTGGCTTATTACCTGTCGCGGCTTACAGCACAAAGGTCTCACGATTCGGTACGGCAGCAAATTGATCAGCGAAGGCACGCCCGTGGCGCTCAACCGCCCTCACGAACTTCAAATGCGCATCTCGTCGCGTCGCGCTAGTTTTTTCAAATTCACGCTAAAGATTTTTTCGGGAATTGCCGAATCTGAAATCCGGAAAGGCTACACAGGGCAATCCGGTCCCCAGAAGTCAACCGCATGTCGTATAGTGCGATGGGCGGATTTTTTGACTTCGCCGTTTTGCGGTGCAGTCCTTTCGGAAAGGACAGCATGTCAAAGGTAAAAATGGGAGTCGGCAAAATGAAGCTGGACCCGAAACTGCAACGCACGCAAATCATCATCACCGCGATGACTGATAACGCCAACTTCCCTGCGCCGAATCCGCCGCTGGGTGATTTGGCGACGCTGCGCACGAACATCATCGCCAAGACCAATGCGATCGACTCGATGAAGGTCACGCTCGACACCGAGATCGCCGAGCGCGATCTGCTCATCCAGCAATTGGATGACGGGCTGGTGCAGGAGGCCGCCTATGTGCAAACCGTCAGTGGCGGCAAGACGGAGATCATTCTCAGTGCGGGCATGGAAGTGGCCAACACGCCGGCTCCCATCGGCCCGCTTGCGCCACCGCAGAATATCCAGGCCTTCACCTCGGACAACGAAGGCCAGGTAGAGACAAAGTGGGACAAGGTAATTGGCGGCAGTTCCTATGTGGTGGAGTGCGCGACGAATCCCAACGGCCCGTGGACGCAAGTCGTGGTGGCCACACGGGCGAATTACACCGCCACCGGCCTGGTGAGCGGCACGAAGTATTGGTTTCACGTGCGCGCCGTCGGGGCGGCCGGACCCGGCCCGTGGAGCGAGCCGGTGGTGAAGATGGCGGCGTGAGTTGCAGGGCCAAGTTCACTGACAGCCTTATATGCAAAGGCGGCGCATGGCATCGCCTCTTTTTTATTCAATGCCGCAACAATTCAGACGGGCGATTCCCAGCCTTTGCGATATTCAGTGCGGATGAATTGATTTGCCGCCGGGACGTTTTTCACGCGGAGTTTTTTGGCATCCCATTCGATGCGCTGGCCGGCGCGCAGCGCGACATTGCCAAGCAGCACCGCTTCCGTCATCGGCCCGGCGTAATCGAGGCTCGCGAGCGCTTTGCCCTGACCTTTGCACGCGGCAATCCATTCGAGATGTTGCGCGGCGTCGTTGTCCTTTTCCGCGCCGGGGAAACGCGGCAATTTCTGCGGCACATTTTTGAAGTCCTCCATCTTCGCGCCCGAGACGAAGCCGCCTTTGCCCCAGTAGCTTGGCACGTAGAGCGCGTCCTTGGTGCCGACGAAAATGTAACCGTTGCCGGGAAGTTCCTTTTGGGCGGCAAGGACGGCATTTGGCTTTTTGCCGCCGTCGTACCACACGAGTTTCACGGCACTTCGACGGCCGTGTTTGGGAAACTCGTAAGTGATGATCGACCACGCGGGCGCAGTCTCCGAATTAACGCCGGAGGATTCCGCCAAGACCGCGACGGGATCGCGCAGGCCGAGCGCGAAGAAGGCGAGATCCATGTTGTGGCAGCCCATGTCGCCGAGCGCGCCGGTGCCGAAATCCCAAAACGCGCGCCACTTGAACGGCACGCAGCCATCGTGGAATTCGCGCCACGGCGCGGAGCCGAGCCATAAATCCCAGTCGAGCGTGTCGGGCACCGCGAGCCGCGCCGGGCGCGTGATGCCTTGCGGCCAGATGGGGCGATCCGTCCAAATGTGGATTTCGTGAACGTCGCCGAGCACGCCGGCTTGAATCAGCTCGACCAGCCGGCGTGATCCTACTTCAGAATGGCCTTGGTTGCCCATTTGCGTGACAACTTTTTTCTCGCGCGCGAGCTTCGTCAATGTGCGCGCCTCCCAAATCGTGTGCGTGAGCGGTTTTTGAATGTAGGCGTGTTTGCCCATTTTTATCGCCATCGCCGCCGCGTGAAAGTGCGTGTGGTCGGGCGTCGAAACGGTCACGGCGTCGAATTCCTTGCCGGCCTTTTCGAGCATGATGCGGAAATCTTTGAATTGTTTCGCGGCGGGAAACGCCTTGAACGACCCGGCGGCATTGCGTTGATCGACGTCGCACAACGCGACGATGTTTTCATCTTTGCAGTAGCCGATGTCCACTCCGCCTTTGCCGCCCGCGCCGATGGCGGCGATGTTCAGGCGCATGTTTGCCCCGAGCACATTGCGCGCGGAGACGAACGGAAACGCGAGCGCGCTTGCGGCGAACGCCGAGCGATGGATGAATTGGCGACGCGTGAGATGGATGGATTTTGATTTGTTGGCTTGCATGGCTTGTTTGTTACCAGCAAATCCGCCGGCTGACAACCGTGGCGTAAAATATCCGCCGCCAACGAACGTTCATTCCATGATTGCGCACGCAGGCACACGTTGGTTAAGCCTTCCGGCCTATGGCGAACGTTGATTTCGACGCAATCGTTTTGGGTGGCGGCCACAACGGCTTGGTGGCCGCTGCTTATCTTGCCAAAGCGGGACGGCGTGTACTCGTGCTTGAACGCCGCGAAATCCTCGGCGGTGCCTGCGCGACGGAGGAACTATTCCCCAGCTACCGATTTTCGGCCTGCTCGTATCTCTGCTATTTGTTTCAGGATAAAGTTATTGAAGACCTGAACCTGCGAGCGCACGGCTTCGAGGTTTTCCCTATCGACCCGTGGCGATTTCTGCCGCTGCCCGACGGCTCGCGGCTGCTGTTGTGGAATGACGTGGAGAGAACCCAGGCCGAGATCGCTCGCTTCTCGCGCCGGGATGCCGCGAATTATCCGAACTGGATCGCGTTCTGGAATCGTGCCGCCGGTCTCATCCATCCCTATTTTTTGACGCCGCCGCCCACGCTTGCCGAAATTGCCGCGCGCGTGCGAGGCACGGATGGCGAAAGCTTTTTCGAGCGGCTCCTGACCGCGAGCATGTTGGACGTGGTGACGGAGTTTTTTGAATCTGAGGCGTTGCGCGCCGCGTTCATCCACGCGCACGACGTTGGGGACGTGCGCGCGCCGGGCAGCGCCTGGTGCTACGCCTACATCAAGTGTACGAATTTCTCGAAGCCGGAAAATGTCGGTCTCGTGCGCGGCGGAATGGGCGGCATCGCCAGCGCGTTGACAGCGGCTGCGCGCGCGGCCGGCGTGACGATTCGGACGGGCGTGGAGGTCGCCCGCGTGTTGATCGAAAATGGTTCTGCTATCGGCGTCGAGCTGGCTGACGGAACCCAGATTCGCAGCCGCGTGGTGGTGTCGAATGCTGATCCAAAGCGGACGTTTACCAAACTCGTGGGACCGCAATATCTGCCGCCGGGTTTCTTCACGCGTGTCGAGGGACTAAAAACCAACGCGGCGTATTTGAAGTTCCACGCCGCGCTCAATGCGGTCCCAGATTTTTCCAGCTACTTCGCCAACGGCCAGCCTGGATTCGATCCGCGCTTTCTAGCGGAAGTAAAAATTTGCCCGTCCATCGGCTACTATGAACGGGCCTGGCAGGATGCGTTAAGCGGCGAGCCTGCGCGCCAGCCCGTGATGGAAGTGCAGATGCCCTCGGCCTACGATCCGTCGATGGCACCGCCCGGACATCACGTGATGTCGGTCTGGGGTCTCTACGCGCCGACGCGGCTGCGCGAAGGAACGTGGGAGCAGCGGCGCCAAGAAGTCGGCGAAAAATTGATCGACACACTCGCTGCGTACGCTCCGAACTTGCGTCGAGCCATTGTTGATTGGTCGTTGTTCACGCCGTTCGATCTGGAGCAGCGCGTGGCGCTGACCGACGGCAACATCCGCCACCTCGACATGGTACCGAGCCAGTTTCTCGCGCAACGTCCGTTTGCGGGTTGGGCGAATTACCGGACACCGATCAAAAATCTTTATCTGTGCGGCGCGGGGACGCATCCGGGCGGCGAAGTGACCGGCGCACCCGGGCACAATGCGGCGGCGATGGTTCTGGCGGATACAAATGGAACTGCTCTTTGATGAACCTGAGCAAGTGGGGATTCTTGATCGAATTGGGGCAGGGCAGGGCACGAATTGATCGCGGACAGAAAATTAAAGACGCCATGCAGTTCTTCGCCTACGATGGCGCGCGAATCACATTGGCATGGCAGCAAATTCAGTGACGCAAGAACTGGTCCTCAAGCTCGAACACGTGGCAGTC
This sequence comes from Verrucomicrobiota bacterium, assembly GCA_016195385.1. Lineage (GTDB taxonomy): Bacteria > Verrucomicrobiota > Verrucomicrobiia > Limisphaerales > JACPZS01 > JACPZS01. Next base: position 12,874 of record JACPZS010000237.1, on the reverse strand, counting down.
GGTTACAGCCGGCGCGTGATTCTGCCGGACGTGAACCTTCATCTTCGGCGTGGCAGTTTCACCGGACTGCTTGGGGCTAACGGTTCGGGCAAGTCCACACTGCTCAAGACCATTCTCGGCATCCTCCCGCCGCTGCAAGGATGCATTGCGCTGGTGCCCGTCGAAGGCCGCGCACCGGTGCTCGGTTACATGCCGCAACGCGATTCACTCGATCCCATTTATCCGCTTTCGAGCTTTGAGATCGTGCTGATGGCGGCGTGTGGTCGCGTCGGCCCGGGGCGAATCGTCAACAAGACGGAACGCGACTTCGCCCGTCACTGTCTCGCGGAAACCGGCGCGGCGGATCTCTCGCCCAAAATGTTTGCGCAGCTCTCCGGCGGACAGAAGCAGCGGGTATTGATGGCGCGCGCGCTGGCCACGAAACCGGATTTTTTGTTGCTCGACGAACCCACCGCCGGCATCGACGCGCAGGCCACACACGCTGTGATGGAAGTGCTGAAACAAATCCACCAACAGCACCGACTCACCGTTCTCCTGGTCAGCCACGATCTCGCCACCGTCCGGCAATACGCGGAGGACGTCATCTGGCTGCATGAAGGCCGGTTGCTCCACGGTGCCGTGGGCGAATTGTTGACCCGTGACAAGATTGAAGAACTTCTCAGCCTGCAACTTCACTGACATGGACACGTTGCGCGAAATCCTCAGTCCGAATTTTCTGCTTCGCAATTCCATCTACATCAGCCTGCTCGTCGGCTTGGTGTGTCCGCTGGTGGGAGTTTATCTGACCTTGCGGCGGCTCATTTTCATGGGCGTGGCGCTGCCGCAAATTTCTTCATGTGGTGTCGCGTTCGCCTTTTCCCTTCAAGCCTGGGGAATCATCCCTCACTTGCACGAACGCGAACATGGCCTGGCGTTCATCGGCTCGACGCTATTCACATTGCCAACGATTTTGGTGCTGGCCTTGATGGCTCGACGCGGCGGCGGCTCGGTCGAAGGCCGGCTGGGCACGGTTTACGTGCTGGCGGGCGCGTGGAGCATTCTGCTGCTGGTGACCAATCCGCTGGGTGAACATGGATTACTTGACATGCTCAAAGGAGAAATCATCGCCATCTCCAATGGGGATTTGATGTGGACGGCGGGCAGTTTTGGTGCGGTGGTGCTGACGCTGTTTCTGTTTCGCAAAGAATTTCTCCTGGTCTCCTTCGACCGTGAGATGGCGATCACGCTCCAGAAGAACGTCGTGTTCTGGGACGCGCTGTTGTTTCTGCTCATCGGGCTCGCGATTTCAATGGCAGTCTTGAGTGTCGGGCCGCTCGTGGCTTTCGGCTTCCTGCTCATTCCGCCTCTCACCGCCCATCTCTTCGCCCGAAACATGCGGCAATTTGCTCTGCTCGCCTCGGGCATCGGCGGCGCGACGGCACTGGTGGGATTTTGCCTGGCCTATCGATGGGATTATCCCGTTGGTCCCACCGACGTGGCTTTGCTCGGAGTCGTTTATTTTCTGAGCTTCGCCGTGAAGAAATTTTGGGGCTTTTGCTCGCAGGCAACCGGTCGCGGGTAGAGTCCGGAGGCGAACAAGTAGTCAACTCTGTTTGATGCGCTTAAATTCACGCAGATTGTGCGCCCGAAAATTCTGTCGCCACCGTCGTCGTTATCGACGTCCGCCGATGTCTCAAACTCAGTTGGAGGATTTTGAATCCGGCAGCTACTTGGCGCCCTGGTCGATCCACGCCCGAATCAGGCGGATCTGCTCTTTTTTGAGCGGCTCGCCTTTGTCAGCCGGCGGCATTGCGGAATCTTCATCAAGACGAGCGACTGCATGTACGAGGGTGCTCTTGGCGCTGTTACCTGGCTCGATGACTTTGCCGTCTTCGCCACCTTTCAAAGCGGCATCCAAGCTATCCAGACGAAGCTTCCCCTTTTGCTTTTCCGCCCCGTGGCATTTGAAGCAGGACTTTTCAAAAATCGGCTTGATGTCCTTGTCGTAACTCAGTCCTTTTTTATCCGCGGCGGGCGGAAGTTTGCTGACATCCACTTTAGCGTCGGCGGCGTGGCCGGCTGAAAGTGACAGGACAATTACCGGAATGAGGCTCAAGCTGAGTTTTACAGATTTCATGCAATTAGTATTTGAATTGAGTCGGCAAAGTTTGTTTCAAGACGGCTTGAGCGTCAAAAAGATTCAGAAAAATTCACGGCGCACGCAGATGGCGATTTGGCTTGCTGCTGATTAACTCCTGCTCAAAATGCGCTCCCTTTGGCGCTCCTCGAGTTGCCCGGCCAGTTTAGCTCAGTGGTAGAGCAACGGTTTTGTAAACCGTCGGTCGTCGGTTCAAATCCGACAACTGGCTCCATTTAATAACAAAGGACTTACATAAGTTTTCTTCCGTTCGGTTCGTTTTCCAATTGCCAAAAGTGTAACAATAGTGCAACAGTTTGCGCGTGAATAAGCCGCCGTCGCGTAAACGCACCAAAACCGGGAATTGGCCCCGCAAAGTCTCGCTGGGCCGCGTATCCGTCACCGTTTACAAACGCAAGACTCCGACCGGAGGGACGGGTTTCTTGGTCGCCAACTACGCCAGCAAGAAGCGCCGTCTGGATTCCTACCCGACCGAAGCCGAAGCCCTCGACGCCGCGAACAGGCTCGTGCGACAACTCAGCGAGGCGCAGGTTTTGGCCGCTTCCATGACGAACCAGCAAGCGGCCGATTACGCCGCTGCCGTCCAGACGCTCGCGCCGTTCAATCTCGCCCTGCCGACCGTGGCTTCGACCGTCGCCGAATGCCTCAAGCTGGTGGGCGATCTGCCGAATCTCCACGCCGCCGCCAAATTCTACGCCGCCCGGCACAAGCGCACCGTGGCCAAGCCTGTTGCCGCCGTGGTTGCCGAACTTCTTGCCGTGAAGGAATCGCGTGGCGCGTCCGCCCGCTATCTGCAAGACCTCCGCTTTCGGCTCAACCGATTTGCCGACACGTTCCACAAAGACGCTGGCAACGTCACCACGGCGGAAATTCAGTCATGGCTCGATGGCCTCAAGCTCAAGCCGCAGAGCTATCAAAACTTTCGGCGCGTCGTTTACTTGCTTTTTGAATTCGCCGTGGCGCGCGGCTACGCCTCCGACAATCCGGTTGCCGCCTTGGACAATGTGAAAATTCCCGATGGCGACACCGAGATTTTCACGCCGATTGAAATGAGCCGGTTGCTCGCCGCCGCGTCGCCGGATTTTCTGTCGTGCCTCGCCTTGGGTGCGTTCGCCGGTTTGCGTTCCGCTGAGATTGAACGTCTCGAATGGAGCGACATTGATTTGACCGGACGCCACATCACCATTGGCGCAACCAAGGCGAAGACCGCGAGCAGGCGGGTTGTCCCGATTAGCGACAATCTCGCCGCGTGGCTGGCCTCCTACGCGCAAAGAACAGGCAATGTGTGGACGGGCACGCACGAAGCCTTTTACGAAGCGCAACAGGCCACCGCCGCTGCGACGAAGACGGAGAACAAGCCCGCCGTGAAATGGAAGGCGAACGCCCTGCGCCATTCCTTCGCGAGTTATCGTTTCGCGCAGACGGGCGACGCTGGACGCGTGGCTGGTGAATTGGGCAACAGCGCCGCCGTGGTGCATCGCCACTACCGCGAACTGGTGAAGCCCGCCGACGCGCAACGCTGGTTTGCCATAGCTCCGACGGCTCCCGCCAACGTCACGGTGTTGCCCGCCGCTGCGCGTGCCTGAACGCATAAACAGCCGGCTCGAATGAAAGCAATCAGAACCGACCGCGAGATCGAGTGCCCGCGAGTGGATGCAGGGCTTCGTGCGCGCGGCTTGAACCTCGTCACCTTGGCCGAAGGAATCCCGGAAGAACAGTTGGCGGCGGAAGTGGCTGAAGCCGGATTGCTGCTGACCTGTTACACCCCGGTCACCGCCCGTGTCATTCAGGCCGCCTCGCGTTTGCGGGGCATTGTCAAATACGGGGTGGGGATAGATGCGATTGACATTGAAGCTGCCCGCAGCCGCCGGATTCCAGTCGTGAACATTCCCGAATACGCCGAAGAAACCGTGGCGGAAGGCGCGTTCGCTTTGATGATTGCCTTGGCGCGAAAGCTTGGCCCGCTCCATCGCGAGATGAACGCCGCAGGATGGGCTTGGCCGGTTCAGCAATGGTTGGGGCACGATTTGGCTGGAAAAACGCTGGGGCTGGTCGGCGTGGGCCGCATCGGTCGGAGCCTGGCGAGGATGGCTGGCGCAGGATTTCGGATGCGTCTGCTTGGGTTCGATCCATTTGTGGACACTGAAACTATGCGTCGAGCGGGCGTTGAAAGATGCAACCAATTGTCGGAACTACTTCCGCTGGCTGATTTCGTTTCCCTGCACGCGGTGCTGAACCCGGCAACCCGTCATCTCATCGGACGCGCCGAGTTGGCGATGATGAAGCGTTCCGCCATGCTGATCAATGTTGCACGCGGTGCTTTGGTTGACGAATCCGCCTTGGTCGAGGCGCTTGTTTGCGGGCGCATAGCCGGAGCGGGCTTGGATGTTTTCAGTCAGGAACCCCTTTCGTCTTCCGGGCACCCCCTCAGCCGTTTGTTCAACTTGCCGAATGTCCTGCTGACACCACACCTCACATTTTATACTCACGAAGCAATGGAACGATTGGAGCAGGAGACGCTTGCGCGCTGCGACGAACTGCTTGCCGGTCGTCCCGTCCTCGTTAAATCCCTCGATCCCCGCTTGAGATGCCAGTCGCATGGGGTCGTATTTGCGGAACCAGCGCGATAAAAGCGAGTGCCACGACCCTGCCGCCGCCGCCCAAGCCTGACGCGCACGCGCAAACGCCGTTGACGCGCACAAACACGCGGCATACATTCCGTGTGCGTGCGGATTATCGCGGAAAGCACTCTGCGCCGGTTTGCCGCCCGGCATCCCGAAGCTGATCCGGGTTTGGCGGGTTGGCGGCGAGTCATGCGCCGGGAGCAGTTCCGGCACTTTGCCGACTTGCGCCGCTGCTTTCGTTCGGCGGACATGGTGCGCGTAGCCAGCAACAAAGTGGTGGTCGTGTTCAACGTTCACGGTAACGACTATCGGCTCATCTGTGCCATCCACTACAACACCGGCAAGGTGTTCCTGCTGCGCTTCCTCACGCACGCCGAATACAGCAAAGACCGATGGAAAGACGAACTATGAAAACGGCCACTCGCAAGCCCCGGCGTTTCGCCAGTTACGCCAGCGTGCCCAAGACCTACCGTGAACTCTGCCAGCTTTATCTGCCGCGACCGATTCACGACGATCAGGAAGACGCCCCCGCGACCGAAATGATGAACGCTCTCGCCGTGTTCGAGAAACTCAACCCCGAGCAGCATGACTACCTCGACGCCCTCACCGAATTCGTGGACGCCTACGACAAGGCGCGTCTGAAAGAGCAACCCTGGCCCGAAGCGTCCGGCCTCGACGTGCTCAAACACTTGCTCAATGAGCACGGCATGAGCGGCGCGGATCTCTCGCGCATCCTCGGCGGGAGCCGCAACCTGGGCGCGATGATTCTGCGTGGCGAGCGCAATCTGACTCTGCCACACATTCGCAAGCTCGCCGCTCACTTCCAAGTCAGCGCGGAACTGTTCGTCTGAACAGAACACGCCCGCAAACGCCGTTGACGCGCACCGACGCGCGGCCTAGCGTGGCTGTGTGCAACAACCGTGTGCCACATGAAAACCGCGAATGTCCGCCAACTCCGCCACGACTTCGGCAGTGTCTTGAATTGGATCACCGAAGGCCAGCAAGTCGAGATCGTCAAAAAAGGCAAAGTCATCGCTCTCCTTTCTCCGCCTCCACGCCCGGCGAAGCCAAAGAAATTCAAACTGCCCGACTTTGAAGCGCGGCGAAAACGGATCTTCGGCGACCGCGTGTTGCCGGGCAATATCGTGGCGGAAGAACGGGAGAGCTACGAGTGGTAGCCTTTGCCCACACCGGCTTTATCGCCTCCCTCTACTTGGAGGAAGCGACCTCGAAGGCAGCGGACGCGGCATTGGGAGCGAAGCGGCAACCGTTGCCGCTGACACCGCTGGTGCATCTCGAATTGCGCAATGCCTTCAACCGCGCCGTCCAGCGCCAGCGCATCACTACGGCGGAGCGTGACGCATTGTGGCAGGACGTGGCGAGCGACATTGCCAGCGGCTTTCTCGTGCGCACGCCGGTTCCGTCGGCGGACTTGCACGCCAAAGCGCGCGAATTGAGCGACCGCTACACGCCCACGATAGACACGCGCAGTCTGGATTTGCTGCACGTCGCCGCCGCTGTGATTTTGGGCGCGGAAACTTTTTTCAGTTTCGACGAACGCCAGCGGCGGGCCGCAGCAGGCGAAGGAATGGAAGTCAAACCCTGAAAGCCTAGCGCGCGGTGAACGACCTCGCAGCTCAACCTTCCATTTCCAAGTCAGCGCGGAATTATTCGCCTGAACACACGCCAAAACGTTTTCAAGTCAGGCTCCACACTTCGCGGAAACTGTGGATTTGAGACATTGTGCCCGCTACTGTTCACGGCGAGCGGACGCGGTAGAAGCGAGCGGGATAATTCGTCCACTGCGGATCGCTGAAATAGAACGAGCCGCCGGTAGGAGTGTTGGTTTGCAGCGGCAACCAGTTTGGATTGGCCAAGCTCGTGGAGGCTTCGACCACAACTACTTTCCCGCTGCTCCAGTCGATGTTGAAACCGAATTGGTTGGCCCGCACACCAAAGTTTGCCTCGCTGGCCTGCATTTGCGGCAGCCAGAGTGCGGTCGGACGCCCTCCATATCCCTTGCCCCAGCCCGTAGTGCCGGGCAAATAGTAGACGGTCGCGTTATTGTCACCAATGAAAGCAGGATTCAAAAATTCACCGGGAGGATTCCCCTCGAAATAGACTCGTGCCAGACTGGGGCAGGGAGAGAACGCAAAGTTGCTGATCCAGGTGACGTTTTTCGGAATCGTGATGTTGGTGAGCCTGGTGCATTCAGCGAACGCTGAAGCCCCGATGTAGGTGACGCTGTTGGGAATCGTGACGCTCGTTAGGCTGGTGCAGCCAGAGAAAGCAGCGTCTCCGATGAAGGTGACTGTGTTGGGTATCGTGTAGCTGCCGGCCTTGCCCGCCGGATATTCGATAAGCGCGGTCTGGCGCTTGTCGAACAAGATTCCATTTGTGCTGCTAAAGGCTGGGTTGAGCGCATCCACCGTTATCTCGGTCAGGCTGGTGCAGTGAGAGAACGCCCCGCCTCCGATGACGATCACGCTGTCGGGAATGTTGACGCTTGTCAGGCCGGTGCAGGAATAGAACGCCCCGTCGCCGATGCTGGTGACACTGTTGGGGATCGTGACGCTAGTCAGGCTGGTGCAATTGGCGAACGCCGCTTTCTCGATGTCGGTGACGCTGTCGCCGATAGCGACGCTCGTCAGGTTGGTGCAGCCTCCGAATGACGCAACTCCGATATTGGTGACGCTGTTGGGGATGGTGACGCTGGCCAGGCTGGTGCAGTGAGCGAACGCATCGTCCCAGATGCTGGTGACGTTGCTGCCTATCGTGATGTTGGTCAGGTTGGTGCAGGAATAGAACGCCTGGCCCCCGATGTTGGTAACGCTGTTGGGGATCGTGACGCTAGTCAGGCTGGTGCAGTAGCGGAAGACTCCATCCTCGATGCTGGTGACGCCGTTGCCTATCGTGATGCTGGTGAGGCTCGCGCATTCTGCGAACGCCCCGCTACCGATGTTAATAACGCTGCTGGGTATCATGACGTTGTTCAGTCTTCTACAGTGAACAAACGCTCGATCTCCGATGCTGGTGACGCCGTTTCCTATTGTGATGTCGGTGATGCTTGTGCATTCAGCAAATGCATCGTTCCCAATAGTTCTAACGCTGTTGGGGATCGTGACACTAGTCAGGCCGGTGCAGTAGCGGAAGACTCCATCCCCGATGCTGGTGACGCTGTTGCCTATGGTGATGTTGGTCAGGCTGGCGCATGCTGCGAACGCACCGAAGCCGATGCTGGCGACAGGCAGACCATTGATCGTGCCGGGAATAGTCGCTGAACCTCTGGAGCAGTCGTAGCTCGCAATGGTAATCGTGCCGTTATTGGTAGTGTAACTGAAATGGGCTTGCACCACGGCAGGCGCCGTAAAAAGCAGCGAAAGTAGCAACGCGCCAAGTGCAGTCCGTAAATGCCTGGCCGACAGGAGAACCAGAGCAGCGGCTTGAAAGGATTTGGCCATGAGGATGTTTTAGTTGGTGTCCCGAAAGTAGGCGAATCCTGAGCGCGTGTCAGCAACGACTTTTGACGCATCAAAACGCACCGAAACGCCGTTGACGCGCATCGATGCACGGTTTTAGCTTGGCCGTGAAAGATGAGTGACACTAAAGGTAAGGCGAAAAAGCAAACTCGGAACACTCGCCAGAAACAAATCAGCAAAGCCCCGAATGATGCGCTGAAGGCAGTGCTCGCAAAATATGGAACGCTTGATTACGAACCCGCCGGTGGGTTGAGCGAGGTTTCCGCAATTATCCGACACGAATCATTGTTGCGCAAAGGCATCTATGCGTCATGGGGAGGAAAGGATTGTGAATCTCGCTTCGCGGGCAAGTGCATTTCTGCTCTCAAGTCTGGTGATGCAGATTTCTTCAAAAAAGTTTCGCATGAAGTCTATCGCCAAGTCGCTTTCCGTTTCGGCGGATACGATTCTTTCGATCCTTTTCGTTCCTATCTCTTGATCGGAAAAAATTTTCAGAGATGGCGCGAGAAAGGCGGACTGTTACCACTTACGCTGAGAGAAGCGAAAGCGTTAAGTCCGAAAAAGTTTGCGGATCTCTCTGACCGCTACTGGCACAAAGTCGCAAAACAAGTTGGTCTGCAATTTTTAGAAGGCAAATCTGGCCTGCCCAAAACTCGGAACAAATAACGCAGTGCAAGCGTTAGGAGTCTTAGTTTAAGAGAGTGGAATTGCGCATTGTGGTGCGCTGTGAATAAAAATCACGAAACGCCTGAAGCCGCCACGGGCAACCTGAAGTTGGCGGCAATGAGTGCGCAACCCTCGCGGCGCTTGGTCAGGAAGCGCGTCATCGCGTCCCTCAATAGCGTCTCGTTGAGAACCTGCGACAACTGGCTCCATGCCGGCTGTCCTCACATAAAGCCGTCCTCTCGTCTAACATTGTTTGATCCGGATGAAGTCGCAGCGTGGCTCAAGCAAACGTACGGGCAGCGCCGGATTGGGAAGGAGCAGCCGAATTGAAAGCGTCGCACCGATTGCAAAAGCGACTTGCTGTTATCGAAAAACTTCTCAGTCGCAGCGTGGATTGCGCGCTGGAATCCAAAAACAATGTCGAGCGATGCGAGTGGGATTTCGCCGCGACGAATCTGCGGAATCTGTTTTTCAACGCGGCTGCGATCAAACGACAACGCGCCACGGTTCTGCGTGCGTTGTGTCTCGCCCGGAAGGAGAGCGAGCGATGAATGCTGCCGATTTTATTCGTCTTCTCGAATCACGCGGACTTGCACCGCGAAAGATCGGCGCGGGTTGGCAGGCGCGCTGTAGTGGACACGATGACCGAAACGCCTCGCTGTCGATTTCGGAAGGGGTGGACGGTCGAATCTTGCTTCGCTGCCACGCGGGTTGCTCCGCTGAATCCATCGTGAGCGCACTCGGCTTGAAGCTCGCCGACTTGTTTCCGCCGCGTGTCGCGAACACCAACAACCCGAAGCCGCGCATCGTGGCCACCTACGACTACACCGACGAGAGCGGCCAACTGCTTTTTCAGTGCGTGCGTTTCGAGCCAAAAGATTTTTGCCAACGTCATCCCGACCCTGCCAAACCCGGTCAGTGGCTTTGGAATTTGAACGGCGTGCGGCGCGTGCTTTACCGACTGCCGGAAGTGAAGACCGCGCTGGCCGCCGGGCGCACGGTTTTCATCGCGGAAGGTGAGAAGGATTGTGATGCGTTGACCAAGGCTGGTTTTGTGGCGACGTGCAATCCAATGGGGGCGGGAAAATGGCATCCCGAATACACGGAAACTTTGCGCGGCGCGGCGCGCGTGGTCGTGATTGCAGATAAGGACAAGCCCGATCCCAAGACGGGCAAACTGAATGGGCAAGAACACGCTCAAGCAGTTGGCCGAGCACTTCACGGCATCGCCCAAAGCGTGAAGGTAATTGAGTTGCCGGACGTAAACGGCAAGCCCGTCAAGGACGCCGCCGATTTCTTCGCCGCTGGTGGCACTGCGGATGAACTGCGCGCCATCGTGAAAGCCGCGCCAGAGTTTTCGCCCGCCTTGTTACCACAACCGTCCAAGCCAGAGAGCAGGGCGAGTGAACATCCTGGCAGTGAGTCCGACGACGAAATTATCGCGAATCTCGCCACTCTGCCGCCGCTCGAATACGAACGCCAACGAGACGACGCGGCAAAGAAACTCAACTGCCGCACAGCGATCCTCGACAAACTCGTTGACACGAAACGGCCGAAGAAACCGGAAAACCAGTTGCAAGGCGCGCGGGTGAATTTGCCCGACGTTGAGCTTTGGTCGGAGTCCGTGAATGGCGCGGAAGTGCTCGCCGCGATTGCCGAGTCATTTGCTCGATTTGTGGTGTTGCCGGTCGGCGCGGCGGATGCGCTCGCGCTGTGGTGCGCGCACGCACACTCTTTCAAATCGTTTTTATGTTCACCGCGCCTCAACATTTCATCGCCGGAGAAGGGCTGCGGCAAGACGACCTTGCGCGACGTGGTGGCCATGTTCGTGCCGCGTCCTCTATCCACGGAAAATTTGAGCGTCGCCGTTTTGTTTCGGATCGTGGAGGCGCACGCTCCGACAATTCTCGCGGACGAATACGATGCCTGGCTCCGCGACAACGAGGAGCTTCGCGGACTTCTGAATGCGGGACACCGACGCGGCGCAACCGCGCTGCGGTGCGAAGGCGATGGCAACGAGGTTCGCGCCTTTGCCGCTTACGCTCCGGCGGTGCTGTGTGGCATCGGCGCATTACCCGGTACGCTTCACGACCGATCTATCGTGATCCGCTTGGAGCGGGCGAAGCCCAGCGAGTTGCGCGAACGATTCGATCCGCGACGCGCTCAACGCGAACACGAACTTTGCCGAAAGCTCGCCCGCTGGTGCGCCGACAACTCCGCGCGGCTTGAGTCCGCAGACCCGCCATTGCCGGCAGGGATTTTCAATCGTCTGGCAGACAACTGGCGTCCGCTTTTTGCGGAGGCTGAAATTGCGGGCGGTGATTGGCCGGCACGCGCCGCCGCCGCATTCGCCAAACTCACGGCGAGAGACGATGCAGAAGGGCAGGGGATTGGCGTCATGTTGCTGGCAGACATTCGAGCGGTGTTCTCTGAACGCGGCACAGACCGTCTGCTTTCCAAAGAACTCGTCGAAGCGTTGAATGGCATGACGGATCGGCCTTGGCCGGAAGCCAACCACCACAAGCCGATCTCACAAACTTGGCTGGCCAAGCGGCTCAAGCCTTTTGGCGTCCATCCTCGCTCGTTGCGCACCAGTGGCGACCACGGAAGCGGATATTACGGAACGCACTTTGCAGAAACATTCGCGCGCTATTTAACAGGGGAGGGGCAAACAAACCGTGACGCCGTGACAACGCAAGCGGGCATTGAGGATTCCCGCTTTACCATCTCTGACACGGCACAAAGGTGTCAGACTTGGAAAACTCACGAAAGCATTGGTAGCATTGATTTGTCAGGGTGTCAGACTTGCAAACCCCCGGCGGAGGCAAGCACGGCATCCGAAGCGATGCTTCTATGACCGCACAGGAACTTTACCACGAAGCCTCGCGGCTTGGCCTGCGGCTTGAACCGCGCGGCGACAAGCTGGCCGTGATTCCCGCCAAACGGTGTCCGCCGGAATTTGCCGACGTGTTGCGTGAGCACAAAGGCGAGCTTTTGGCACTGCTCGACGCCAAGGCCGCGAGCCTGACACCGGATTGTGTCCCGTGGCTCCACATAGCGCGGCAGATCCTCGCGGGCGAGTTCGAGGGCGCGCATCGTTCCACGCTCGAAAGCCTCATCATCGGCTTGCGATCAATCGCTCATCCTGACTGCCGTCGAGCGATTGCGCGACTACAGCACAAACCTGCCGCCGGGAGCACTCCATGAAGTCAACCGCCATTTCGCAGGAGGGTAAGGAATCTTTTAACTCGCCATGAGGCGAGCAGGTAAACGACTCCTTGACTTTTCTATGCCACTTTTGAAATCGGCAACCCTCTTAAAGATGAGAATTTAGGTTATCACAAGTGAGAAAGACCAATAGAATAGGGCTTGGCATGGCACCATCGATGCGGGCTGCGGCTGGTTTGATCGGGGTTGACATTTCGCTTTTGGAGGCTTGCGCGGCGGCAGGATGCCCGGCTTTCCCCGGTTCGGGCCGTGTGGATTGTGATATTTTGGTTGGTTGGCTTGGCGATCACCCAGAGATCGGGGAACTTGCGGCGGACAAGGTTTCTGCCAAAACAGAGAACGCTTTATTTCTGCGCGCGAAGCGAAAGCTGAAAGAATTGGAAGTCTTGGAGAAGGAAAAGACTTACCTAAAGAGCGCGGATGCGATTCGCGATGTTCACCGGGGCTTTCAGGAACTCAAGAAACAGATTTTCAATTCGTTGAAGATTGGTTGCCAGACGGCGGCAGTGGAATTGGCATTGCCGCTGGATCAGTCGGCGAAGCTTCACGAAATCATGGAGGCCGAATTGATCGCCGCACTGGAAACATTTTCTTGCGGTGAGTGGACGAAGGAAAAATGAGCTAGTGTAGTGTCTGGCAAATAGCTTTACGTGTGGGTTGCCTTCTTTGTTCCCCTGGGCTGGGTGCTGCCGGGTTTAATTTCCTCCAGCTTGGCCCGCGCCCGCTCAATCTTCTTGATC
>JACPZS010000236.1 GCA_016195385.1 Verrucomicrobiota bacterium | reverse complement strand
GGGTTGCCAACTTTTTCCAATGCTTTCCTGCAAAGTTCAGAGTTCAAGAGTGTAATAGGTTTGCCTAAACGGGAGTCGAAAGATAGATATTCAAGGGTCGAACGCAATAGAAAAAAATCCGGCCCAAAACCGCGCTGTCAAAGCAGTTTAACTTCGCGCCATGCCTGCCTGCTCATGGTTCTTGAATTCCCGGTTATGATTCGGCGCGCAAAGATCGTTTTCGCCTTCGTCGGCGTGCTCCTGCTGGCCGGCGCTATCCGCAGCCGGCAACCGTCCGATCCGTTGGATAATCTTCTGCAGTCGGCCGAGGAATGGGCGCGCGAAAATCTGGACGAAAGCGTCCTCCAGGCGCTCGATCAAATTGACCAAGAGCGCGTCCGTGATTTCTTTTCCAACCTGCAACGAAGCCTTGAATCCAGTTCCGTCTATGATCTTGCCGCGCTCAAGGACACCGCGCGCGGGCTTCTGCCACTGCTGTCGCGGTTCGATGAAACCTATCCGTATGCCGTCTGGCTGCAAACGCGACTGGATTATCTCGAAGCCGCCGAGGAACTGCAGCCCAAGCTCCCGGTGCCACCGGGCAAGCGAGGCGCGCCAGCTCCCGTTGCGCCGCCGCAAGCATTGCAGCGGACGGTGTGGGAAAAGAAATTGAATCCGCGTCCGCTGCCACCACGCGCGCAAGCTTTCGTGCCACGGCTCAAAACTATTTTCGCCGCCGAGAAAGTCCCACCGGAACTCGTGTGGGTGGCGGAAGTGGAATCGTCATTTGATCCGCGTGCCAAAAGTCCGGCTGGCGCGGCCGGCATGTTTCAGTTGATGAAACCGACGGCGAAAAGCCTCGGCCTTTCGACCTGGCTGCCGGACGACCGGTTTAATCCAGAAAAGAGCGGGCGGGCCGCGGCGAAGTACCTTCGCTACCTCCACCAGAGATTTGGCGATTGGCGTCTCGCTCTCGCGGCTTACAACGTCGGCGAGAGCCGCGTGCAGGCGTTGTTGAAAAAATCCAGCACGCGCAGCTTCGACGCCATTGCGTCTCATTTGCCCGCCGAGACGCAGCTTTATGTCCCCAAGTGTGAAGCGACGCTGCGCAAGCGCGAAGGACGATCGCTCTCAGAACTTCGCGCGCCGACGGGCTGAACAAAGCACTGCCGGTTTTTGCGACGGTAGTTTTGAAAAAGTTTGCCCGGCACTTCGCGCTGAATATCATCCGCTCCATGAAAAATTCCGCGCGGCTCATTTTCGCCACGGCTGTTTTTTGCCTGCTGCTCTCCGGCATGGCCGGGTTGGTTTATGAAATTGTCTGGGCGCGCTATCTCGGCTTGTTCCTCGGCCACACAAGCTACGCGGTCGTGGCCGTTCTCGTCGCGTTCATGGGCGGCCTGGCGCTGGGCAACATCTGGCTCGGCACGCGGGCGGATCGCTCGCGTCGTCCGCTGGCGCTATACGCATGGCTGGAGATTGGCATCGGCATTTACGCGCTGCTGTTTCCATTTTACTACGATCTCTGCCATGACGCCTACGTGCGTCTCGCGCGCGGTTTCACGCCGGGCGGCGTGGGGTTGCTGGCGATTAAATTCGCGTTCAGTCTGCTGACGATTGTGGTGCCCACGATCCTGATGGGTGGCACGCTGCCGGTGTTGACAAAACTCGTGACTCGTTCGCTCGGCGAACTCCGCGCGCGAGTGTCGGCGCTTTATTTCATCAACAGCCTTGGCGCGGTCGTCGGCTGCTTTCTGGCGGATTTTTTGTGGATTCCGACCATTGGCCTGCAGGCGACCGTGTTTGCGGGCGCGGTGATGAATCTGCTCGTTGGCGCGGTGGCGCTTTTTGTGAGCGGCTGGCTCAAGGAAGAAAAGCAAGCGATCACGTTTGGCGTGAACGAAAAGCCGCCGCAAGACGAAGAAGTTTTCACCACCGCAGAGTTGCGACTCGCCATCGTCGGCATAGGCCTGTCCGGTTTCGTCGCGATGCTTTACGAAATCGTCTGGACGCGACTGTTGGCGCTGGCGCTCGGTTCGAGCACGCACGCGTTCTCGCTGATGTTGATCACGTTCATCTCCGGCATCGCGGCGGGCGCATGGCTGGTCGGGCGCTGGAAAAATTTGAAGCGGACGATGGACGCCTTCGCCTGGGCGGAGATCGCGCTGGCCGGGACGTTGTTCATGTCGATGTTTTTCTACGACCTGCTGCCGTTTTGGTTTGCCAAGCTTTCGAGCATCCTCGTGCGTCGTCCGCAGTCGTATCCCTTCTACGAATTTTTCCAGGCGCTGATTTGTTTCGCCGTGATGCTCGTCCCGGCGCTGTGTCTCGGCATGACGCTGCCGCTCGTGAGCCGCATCGCGACGGCCGAACTCGCGCGCACGGGCCGCTCGGTCGGAACCGTCTTTTCGGTCAACACGCTGGGCACGGTGCTCGGCGCGGCGGTGACAGGGCTGTGGCTGATGCCGTGGCTTGGCATGGCGCGCACGCTGGCGTTCGGTATTGTGGTAAACGCGCTCGTGGGCGTCGTCGTGCTGGTGCGCCATCACGACACCGCGTGCCGACGACTGCTGGCGGCAGCACCGTTCATCGCGCTCATCGTGGTGTGGCTGGCGGGGGTGCAATTTGATTTCACGTGGCAGCGCGCCTTCACGCTCGGTCTGTGGCGGATGCCCGCACTCCCATCGACGCTCGCAGAGTACCGCGAAATTGTGAAGGCGCACGACATTCAGGCGTACTGCGATGGCGCGGGATCAACGGTCAGTCTGCACGGCTTCAAGGCGGGCACGAACGATCACCTCAGCCTCCGTGTGAACGGCAAAGCCGACGCGAGCAGCTTTGGAGATGTCGCGACCCAGTTGTTGCTCAGTCACGTCCCGCTGCTTTTGCACCCACAAACCAGGGACGCGCTCGTGATCGGTCTGGGCAGCGGAATGACTTGTGGCGCGGTGCTCCGGCATCCGACCGTGCAGCATCTTGACGCCGTGGAAATTTCGCCTGAAGTCGTCGAAGCGGCGCGGCGCTTCGGACCATTTAATGACCACGTGCTCGACAATCCACGAACGCGGCTGGTCGTCGAAGACGCGAAGTCGTTTCTCAAAATGGCGGACAGGAATTATGACGTGATCATCAGCGAACCGTCGAATCCGTGGATGGCCGGTGTGGCCGGTGTGTTCAGCCGCGAATATTACGAAACGTGCCGCGAGCGGCTCGCGACGAATGGCATCATGGCGCAGTGGGTACAGGTGTATGAAACCAACGACGAGGCCGTGCAGATGGTTTTTGCGACGTTCACGTCGGTCTTTCCTTACTTGAGCGTCTGGCAAGGCTCGATCGGCGATTTGATTCTGATTGGTTCCGCGCAGCCGCTGCGCGTGAACCTCAACGAGCTGGAACAGCGTTTCAACCTCGCGGCAGTAAAAGCCGACCTGGAGCGCATGGATCTTTATCGCCTGCCGGTGTTTCTCTCTCGCGAACTGATCTCGCAACAGAATGCGCTCTTTGTGCCGGAGGCGGAGTCCGCGCAGCACAGCGATTTTTTCCCAGCGCTTGAATACGTGGCCCAGCGCGCCTTTTTTGTCCGCGCCGGCACGGACATTTACCGCCGCCACGATGAAAATTTATCAACGCGACCGACGACGCTGCTGGCGCGCTACCTGAAAGCCCGACGCTTGACCGAGACCGATTGCAAAGCCTTCGCCCTTTATTTCGATACGCATCGCCTGCCCGAGAACGGCGTTTTTCAAACCATTCTCTATCGCTGGCAGAATGACTTTCCCGGCTCGCTGGCCGCCGCCGAATTTTCCGCGAAATCCGCCGAAGCAAAACCGGCGGCGGAATTGGAAGCCGTCCGCATGAGTGCGATGCGCGACAAAATCTTTCAGGCGGCGGGCCAGGAACCGGAATTGTTGCGCCTCTACGCGAAATATCTGATGCAAACCTACCGCGCGCATCGCTCGGCGTTTTTTCTGCCCACCACCGACGAACTGCGCGCGGCGCTGGAGCGGCTGATTGAAACGGACCAGGAGAATCAGCGCGTTCACAAACTTCGCATGGCGGAACTCGCTTGGGATCGCGGCGACGACGCGGCGTGTCTGCGCTACGGCCAGAACGCCTTTGATCCGAACGTGGCCACCGGTGGTCCGATTCAGTTCACGCTCGATCCGACGGCGGCCCCGCGCGTCCTCGGGCGCATGGTCGAGTCACTCTGGCGCGCGGGCCAGGCACACGAGGCATGGGAACTTTGTCAGCAGGCCAAAGCCAACGGCTATGTCGGTCGCAAGGACAAGCCGAGCGACCCGCTCCTGGAACTGAACTACCGCAAGGTTGGGAGATTTATCAACGATTCGCAGGCCGCCAGCGCTCGGTAATGCGAGGTTCGTTTGAACGGGTCGCGACTCGCCATGTCTATTGCTCCAGTGAAACAAAATGATTTTCCTAAAAAACCCGCGCGGTTCTGGCACGAGTGGGCGAAGCCCGTGATCACGGTGCTGTTGCTGACCAGCGCCTTTCGTTCGGCGATCGCCGATTGGAATGACGTGCCGACCGGCTCGATGAAGCCGACGATTCTGGAGGGCGACCGAATCTTCGTGAACAAACTGGCTTACGATTTGAAAGTGCCGTTCACGACTGCGCGCCTCGCCCGTTGGGCCGAACCGGAGCGCGGCGAGGTGGTGGTCTGCTTTTCGCCCGCCGACGGTGTGCGGTTGGTGAAACGCGTCGTCGGGCTGCCCGGAGATCAAATCGAACTCCGCGATGAACGGCTCCTCGTGAATGGAACCGCAGTGAATTACGGCGCGCTTGAGGAACGCTTTCGCGATCAAATCGAGCCGACGGAACGGCCTTTTTACGAATTTGCCCGGGAAGATTTGGCGGCGCATCCGCATCTCATCATGCTCACGCCGCAGTTGGCCGCGCTCCGAAATTTTGCCCCGGTGGCAGTGCCGACCGGGAATTACTTTGTGATGGGCGACAACCGCGACAACAGCCGCGACTCGCGCTATTTCGGCTGCGTCTCACGCGAGAAAATTCTCGGCCGCGCCACGGCGGTCGTGGTTTCGGGTGACCCTAAGAAATTCTATCGACCGCGCTGGGAGCGATTTTTCTCGGCACTTCCTTAAATTAAAAATCAACTCAACCCGGCGGCCAGGTCATTTGCCGACCACCGAGGATGTGGCAATGCAGGTGCGGAACGGATTCCCCGCCGTCGCGCCCGTTGTTGATCACCAGGCGATAGCCGGAAGCTTGCAGCCCGACTTTGGCAGCGACTTCGGCCGCTTTGAGCAAGAGGTGACCGAGGAGATTTTGATCCGTGGTGGCGGCTTGGTCGATGCGGGGAATCGGTTTCTTGGGCACGATCAGCACATGCGTCGGTGCTTGCGGATTGATGTCGCGAAAGGCGAGCACGAGTTCGTCCTCGTAAACGATGTCGGCTTTGATTTCACGGGCGGCTATTTTCTCGAACAGAGTTTTGCTCATCGGCGGCTCCTTCATCGAACGAGCAACGAGCATTCGCCAGTTGAAAAATCCGCACTCAAGCAACGGCGGAGATAATCGACGATCTGGTCGCTCAGGAATTCGCATCGGCCGCTCCAGCGTTGCGCACCGGCCAGTTGCTTGACGCACGGGCGGAGACCCTGGCAGCGCACGAGGCGCGGTGAATCCTTGAGTTGCTGGCGCAGTTCATCGCGGAGACGCGGGAAAAAGAGCAGTTCAAAATTCTTTCCGGAGTCGCGCGCCAGTCGCCGCAGATCCAGTGCCGGGGAATTGTCCGGTTCGAGCGTCTCGCCGGCGGAACTGATCGTGAGGCCAAAGCCGCGCAGGACTTGTTCGAGCGCCTGCGAAAATTCCGCGACGGAAACTGTCTGTCGGTTTAACTCCTCTTTGAAGTAATGCAGCACGGCGGCGGTGGCGTTGCGAATCATCTCCGGATCAAGCAGGCCCGCCGCTTCGCCGATCAGTTCTATGGTCACCAATTCCGCGGAACACGGAATCGCGTGGCCGGCGGCGGTTTCAAAAACCAGGCAATCGGAACGTAGCTGAATCATTTTTCGTTTCCTCCAGTTTTCTTACGACTTGCAGGAAGTCCGTTACTTCCTCGAAGCGGCGATAGACGCTCGCGACGCGCACGTAGGCGACTTTGTCCAGTTCGCGCAATCCTTCCATCACTCGTTCGCCGACGATTCGGCCGGACACTTCCCGCTCAAAGCGATCGTTTAAGTCCCGGATGACTTTCGCCACGAGTTCCTCAATGGCTTCTTCGCTAACCGGCCGTTTTTGGCAGGCACGTTTGACCCCTGCCAGAAGTTTCTCCTTGGAGAAAGCTTCCCGGCGTCCATCGCTTTTGATGACCACCAGGTTTTCCAGTTCAACTTCCTCGTAGGTCGTGAAGCGGTGGCCGCACTCAGAGCATTCACGGCGGCGGCGGATCGTCGAACCTTCGCGTGAGCCGCGGGAATCGATGACTTTGTCGTCCTGACAACCGCATTTTGGACACCGCATATTATTGTTTCGATCTACCGGATGCTGTGGCTGAATTCTGGTAACACACCAAATGTTGCGTCGTCAAGCGTTGCAAGCCGAATTGAAACTGATCGTCAGGTCGGCTTTTGGGCAAGCTGGTGAACTGACAATGGATACTGGTGACGGAACGCGATGCCGTGAATGCAGTTTCGTCCGCAACACCTAGAAAAACATCTGGCAGATCGATTTACGCGAAACATCGACGATGTGCATCCGGGATCACCGTAATTTTCGTTGCTCGGCTCGTTATCTGGAGGCAGTTTACTTTCATAACTTGATTTGTGATTCGGTTGAACTGACGTGTAGTTTGTTTTGAACCTTGAGCAGTTGGCCTGATACGTTCTCGATTGAATTTTCGATTTCAAAACTCTCGCCTTGTCGCGTTGGCTTTTCTGTTGACCTGCGCTGGTGGTGCGAGCGCGGACGACTCACCGCTCAGTCCGCGCGTGGCAAACATCACGCTGCAATTGCCGCCGTCGCCGCCTCGGTTCGGTTACTCGTTGGCCAACGCCTTCCCGGGGCTGAGTCTCACGCAGCCTGTTTGCCTGGCGTCGCCACC
Source organism: Verrucomicrobiota bacterium (assembly GCA_016195385.1). Lineage (GTDB taxonomy): Bacteria > Verrucomicrobiota > Verrucomicrobiia > Limisphaerales > JACPZS01 > JACPZS01. Next base: position 11,888 of record JACPZS010000236.1, on the reverse strand, counting down.
CGGTGAAACCAATCGTCTTTTCATTTTGGAAAAAGGCGGGAATATCGTCGTCATCACCAACCTGGCCAGCCCCACACGCACGGTCTTCTTGGGCTTGACTGTTATGAGCGATGGCGAGTCTGGACTGCTCGGTCTGGCGTTCCATCCCGGTTATGCGACGAATCGTTATTTCTACGTCTTCTCATCGCGCAACTTGACGACGGCTCAAGGCAACGGACGGCACCAGCGCCTTTCCCGTTTTGAGTGTTCGCCAACGAATCCCAACCAAGGCCTTACCAATACCGAGCTCCCGCTAATCACACAAATCGACAGCGCCGACAACCATAACGGCGGGGATCTTCACTTTGGTCTGGACGGCTATCTTTACGTTTCTCTCGGTGACGAAGGGCCGCAAAACGACGGCGCCAATAACGCGCAAAAGATCACGAAGAATTTTTTCTCGGCGATTCTCCGCCTCGACGTGGACAAACGGCCCGGCAACGTGCTGCCCAATCCGCATCCAGCCAACACGACCAATTACTTCATCCCGGCGGACAATCCGTACGTCGGCGCGACCTCGTTCAATGGTCAACCGGTCGATCCCGCCCGCGTGCGGACGGAATTTTACGCGGTGGGATTCCGCAATCCCTGGCGTATGTCGTTCGACCGTGCCACCGGAGCGCTCTATGTCGGAGACGTGGGACAGGATTTGTGGGAGTGGGTGGACGTGGTCGTGAAGGGTGGCAACTACGGCTGGTCGTATTTCGAGGGCTTGCACGCCGGCCCCAAAAAGCCGCCGGCTGGTTTCCCTCGTAATAATCCCATTCACGAATACGCCCACGGCAACGGCACGGCGCGCGGAAACTCCATCACGGGTGGGCTTGTCTGTCGCAGCCAACGCCTCTCCCAACTTTACGGTGCTTATCTGTTCGCCGACTACGTCAGCGGCAACGTCTGGATGCTGCGCCCCGACGGCACAAATGTTGTCCCGTCGCAGCGCCTCACGGGAGCGCAGCAACCCGTTGCCTTTGGCACCGACCCGCGCAACGGCGACGTGTTGATCGTTCAACTCAGCGGCCAGATCATGCGCCTGGATTACAACAGCACGCCCGTCGGCACACCGCTGCCACCCACGCTCGTGGACACCGGCGCGTTCAGCGATCTCGCGAATTTGACGCCTCACGCCGGCATCGTGCCGTACGATCTCAACGTGCCATTCTGGTCGGACGGCGCGCACAAGCAGCGCTGGTTTTCCATTCCCGATACGAACGCAACGATCGGTTTCAGTCGCGAGGGCAATTGGGCTTTCCCGACGGGCGCGGTTTGGATCAAACATTTCGAACTCGAACTCACCAACGGCGTGCCCGCGTCGCGACGGCGCTTGGAAACGCGCTTCATCGTGCGTGGCACCAACGATGTTTACGGCATCACGTACCGCTGGGATGAAGCTCAGACCAACGCCACGCTCGTTCCTGAAGCCGGATTGGATGAGGTTTTCGTGATCCATGACGGCGGCGTCACGCGCACCCAGACGTGGCATTATCCCGGCCGCTCCGAATGTCTCACGTGTCACACGGCAGCGGGCGGCGGTGCGTTGGGCTTCAACACGGCGCAACTCAATCGCGACTTCGATTTCGGCGGCGCGAGCGCGAATCAAATCCAAGCTTTGAACCAGGCCGGATATTTCACGACCAACGTCACCGGCCTTCACACGTTGCACGCGCATGTGGCGGCCACGAACCAGGCGGCGAGCCTGGAGTCGCGCGTGCGCTCGTATCTCGCGGTCAATTGCTCGAATTGCCATCAACCGGGCGGCCCGGCGCCGGCGGCGTTTGACACGCGCTTGAGCACGCCCACGGCGCTGGCGGGAATCATCAACGGGCCATTGAAAGTTTCCGGTGGCAGTGAAAACAAAGTCATCCGGCCGGGGCTGCCGGAATTTTCAGAAATGCTCGAACGCATCTCCACGCGCGGGCCGGAGCAGATGCCACCGCTGGCCAGCACCGTCGTGGACACCAACGCGGTGCAGTTGCTCACCGATTGGATTAACACCGACGCCACCACATTTCAGAGTTTTTCAGACTGGCAGATTGCCAGTTTCGGAGGCTTTGGAGACGCGCAACTGCCGCGAGCCGCCGCGAGCGCCGATCCTGACGGCGACGGCACTCCGAACTATCTCGAATTCCTCCTTGGCACAAATCCAGAGGAGCAGTCTGACCCGTGGCACATTTCCGCTCGGGTCGCCAACAGCGTTCTACAAATTCATTTTCCGCAAATCGCCCGGCGTGGCTTTGAAGTGCAAGCCACCACAAACTTGTTCGACCCGGCCTCCTGGCAGCCGTTGGACGTACCTGGCAACCGCCCGTTTTTCTCGGCCACGAACTTTGAAGCTGTCGTCCAGGACACTAACTCCAGCGTGGTGGCTAAATTCTACCGCGTCCGAATTTTTGAACAATAGGCTCGCGTGATCGTTCGACGCGTCTTAATCAGGTGAGCGTTTGCCACAATTCCGAAAGATTTTAGCTCGCAAAGGCACGCGAAAAATCGAACACCCGATTCCGCGAAAATACCGCTTGCTTACCACTTCTGCTATTTCTACACTGCGCGCTCTTTTGGATAGAACTTTTGATTATGCGACGCCCTAAAGGTATTAAAACGAAGAAATCCGTGGCCAAGCGGTTCAAGATTACCGCCACTGGCAAAGTCATGCGCGCGCGCGCCGGTCGCCGGCACTTGCTGCAAGGCAAAAGCCCGTCGCGCCGCCGCAGCCTGGGCAAATCAGTGCAAGTCCATCCGACTGATGTTTATCGCATCAAACAGAGCCTGCCTTTTTCGCATTAACCCGCCATCGTTAACCTTCAAATTTTACTGAACCATGCGCGTCACTAACGCAGTCGCTTCCCGCAAACGCCGTAAACGCACACTCACAGCCGCCAAAGGCTTCCGGATGCGCCGGTCGAAACTTTACCGCTACGCCGCCGATGCGCTCGACCACGGCCGCCAGTACGCGTTTCGCGATCGCAAGACCAAGAAGCGTAATTTCCGGATGCTCTGGCAAATCCGCATCAACGCCGCCACGCGCGCCGCGGGCATGACTTACAGCCGTTTCATGGAAGGTCTCAAGGCGGCCAAAGTCGCGCTCGACCGCAAGGTGCTCTCGGATCTCGCCGCCCAGGACAACGCCGCATTTCAGGAACTCATCCAACTCGCGCAGAATGCCCTCAAGGCCAAAGCCGTGAAGGCCTGAAGCAAAACACCTTCCATTTTCAAGTTGAAATTCGAGCGGGCGGCCGGCAACGGTCGCCCGCTTTCGTTTTCGAGAACTGAAAACTTGAAACTGAAAACTTGAGACTCAACACTCGCCACGCATGTCTTTTTTGAACGAGCTCGAACCGTTGAAGCGATCGGCCCTGTCCGATTTCCAAGCAGCCTCCGATCTGGCCGCGTTGGAGCAGACCAAAGGCGCGTGGATTGGTCCGCACGGCAAGTTCACCGCGCTGATGAAACAACTCGGCACGCTCGCCAAGGAAGAAAAACCCGCCGCCGGCAAACTCATCAATGCCACGAAGATCGAACTCGAAGCCGCGCTCGCCGCCCGGCGCGAAGAGCTTGAACTCAAGGCCGCGTTGCCCAAGGAGCCGACCGATTGGACGCTGCCCGGCCGTCGTCGGGCGCTCGGCAAACTTCATCCGCTCACGCAAGTGACCGATGACATTGTGCGCAGCTTTCGAAAGATCGGGTTCGCCGTCGCGGACGGGCCGGAGATCGAGGACGACTATCATTGCTTCGACGCGCTCAACACGCCGGCCGACCATCCTGCGCGCGACAGCCATGACACGTTCTTCGTAAGTGCGAGTTCCAAGCTCCAAACTCCAAGCTCCAAACTGCCGCTCCTCCGCACTCACACTTCCTCTGTCCAAATCCGCGTGATGAAATCGCAGCCGCCGCCGATTCGCATCATCGTGCCCGGCCGCGTCTATCGCCGCGACAACGCAGACGCCACGCACAATCCCACGTTTCACCAAATCGAAGGACTCTACGTGGACAAGGGCGTGACAGTTGGCGACCTCAAGGGCACGGTCGAGTTCGTCTTCAAAGAGTTGATGGGGTCCGATGTGAAACTGCGCTTTCGGCCGCACTACTTCAGCTACACCGAGCCGAGCCTCGAAATTGATTTCACCAACGCGCTCGTGAAAAAGCTCGGCAAAGATTGGCTCGAGATCGCCGGTTGCGGCATGGTGCATCCGCAAGTGTTCGAGAACGTCGGCTACGATCCGGAAGTGTGGACCGGTTGGGCGTTCGGCTTTGGCATCGAACGTATTGCCATGCTGCGCTACGGCATCAACGACATCCGGCTGTTCTACGAGAACGACGTCCGTTTCTTGAAACAGTTTTGACGGATGATCCAGCGGTGAACACGCGCGCTGACTAATTGAAACTGACGAAGCGATCCGTTTCCGCCATGATTTCGTGAACGACGCTGAGTCCGGCGAAAACGGCATCGTCATTGACTGGCAGGTTTCGTCGGCGCGCGGCCAGAGCGCAGGCAAAAAGTTTCATTCTACGCTGCTTCAACTCTTGCAGCCGGACTTCTCGCAGCCCCAAAACCGCCTCGTCGATGCAGTAGAAATAAACCTCCACACCTTCGGTCAACGCAGCCTCGGCGAGTCGGAGCGCGCGCTGAAAATTCGGTTGCTCCGGCCGCGCCGAGACCAACATGCCGAGCTTCTTGCCGCGAATCATCGGAGGCGCGCTGTGCGAAGCGGCTAACTGACTTTCCATCCGGGTGGTTGGCATGGCGGATTTTAATTTTCAGATTCGCGTGCGCGCAACCATGTTCACACCCGCGCTTTTACCATTTGCTCGAGCAATTCGTTGAGCCGTTTGATCATGCTGCGCGGATCTTCGAGCAAGCCGGCGGCGACACGCGCATTGTCGAGCAATTGCTCCGCAACTTTGCTGGCGAGTGTGGAGTCCGTCTGACGCAATTTTTCGAGATGCACCATCAAGCCGTGCCGTGGGTTGATCTCGAAGTCCTGTTTCGCGCCGTCCGTCGGCTGGTTCATGCCTTTGAGGATGCGCCTCATGCTCGCGTTCATCGGATCGGTATCGACAATTACCGCCGGGCTATCCACGAGCCGCTGGGACGCGCGGACAGCATCGACTTTGTCACCAAGCGATTCTTTCAGCCACTTGGCCAGTGCTTCGGCTTGCTCATCGGTCAACTTATCTGCCTCCGACGCGGCCGGTTGTTCGAGCTTCACGTCGGCGCGTTCGGCGGACTTGATTGTCTTGCCGTCGAACTGATTCAAGTGATCCATCACGAACTCGTCCCACGGATCGTACATGAACAGCACTTCAAAATTCTTCGCGCGAAACACCTCGAAGTACGGGCTGCTCTCGGCGGCTTCGCGCGACGGCACGAGTAGGAAAAAAATCTCCGTCTGCCCGCTTGCCATGCGCTTAATGTAATCCGCCAGCGACGTGCGCGTGCCTTTGTCCAGCGTGGACGATTCGTAGCGCAGCAACTTGCCCAGCGCGTCCTTGTGGCTGAAATCCGTCACGACACCTTCCTTGAGAAAGCGGCCGTACTGTTCGTAAAATTTGTCGTAATTCGCCGGCTCCTTCTCGGCCTGCTCCTCAAGAAACTTGATGAACCGCCCGGTCAGCACGGTGTTGAGTTTCTGTTTGAGTGAACTGTCCTGCATCGTCTCGCGTGAGATGTTCAACGGCAGATCCTCGCTGTCCACGACGCCCTTGAGGAACCGCAACCAGTCGGGGAAAAGTTTTTTCGCTTTTGGTTCGATGAGAATTTTCCGGCAGTAAAGATTCACTTCCGACTCGGTGCGCGACATACCGAGCGTCTCGAAATTTTTCGCCGGCACGAACAGCAACGACTGGATCGCGATGGGCGCGTCGGCGTTGAAATGGAGCCGATACAGCGGATTCTCTTGGTCGTGCCCGACGTATTGGTAAAACTCGTTGTATTCCTCTTCCTTGATCTCGCTCTTGCTGCGCGCCCAGATCGCGCGAACGGTGTTGACGACTTTGCCGTTCAGCTCAATCGGAAACGGCACGAAGTTCGAGTAACGCTTGATGAGTTGCTCGACGCGGTAATTTTGCGCGAATTCCTTATCGGCCTCCTTCAGCTCCAAAACGATCTTCGAGCCGCGCGGCAAATCTGCGGCTGGTTCAATCTCGTATGTGCCCGCGCCTTCGGAACTCCAACGCCAGCCCGGCTGATCCGCCTGCGACGACCGCGAGAACACCGTCACCCGTTTCGCCGCCATGAACGCGGAGTAAAATCCCACGCCGAATTGACCGATCAAATTCGCGTCTGGCTTTTTGTCTTCGGCGAGTTGCTTGAGGAACGCCTTCGAGCCGGAGTGCGCGATCGTGCCAAGATTTTCGACCAGTTCGCCGTGCGTCATGCCGATGCCGGTGTCCGTAATCGTGATCGTGTTGGCCTTGTCGTCGGTTGTCACGGTGATCGCCAGCGGCGTGTCGGGCTGGAAGACCGCCTGGCCGGATGATTGCAGGAAGCGAAGTTTCTCCGCCGCGTCCGCCGCGTTCGAGATCAACTCGCGAATGAAAATTTCTTTGTCCGTGTACAGCGAATTGATGACAATGTTCAACAACTGCTGAATCTCGGCTTGAAAATGATGCTGTTCGGTTGCGCTCATGATGCGAATCACATACGGGCAAACCGAAAGTCACGTCAAGCTTGCACGACTGCCGTTTGGAACCGTGGTTGTCGGTGGGCCAACGAGGCATCAAAGCAAACAAATAAAGCCAGCCAGTGCGACAAATGAATCGTCTTTGCGCAAAGAAACGCTAAAATGTTGGCATGGCTTGGATGGGAACAGGCGATGGCGAACGCGCCACTGGCGGCGAACAGTTTGCGACCACGCATTGGAGCGTCGTGCTCACGGCGGGCGAGGCCTCCACGCCGCACGCACGTGAGGCACTCGAGAAACTTTGCCGGCTTTACTGGTATCCGCTCTATGCCTACGTGCGCCGACAGGGCCGCGGCCCGGAGGAGGCGGAAGATCTCACGCAAGAATTTTTCACCCGCTTGATCGCCAAGAACTATTTGAGCGCGGTGGATCGCCGCAAAGGAAAATTCCGTTCGTTTCTCCTCGCCGCGCTCGAGCATTTTCTAGCCAAGCAATGGGTGCGTGCCCACGCGCAGAAGCGTGGCGGCCGGCAAGTTTTTGTTTCATTCGACGACGAAGACGTCGAAACGCGCTATCAACTGGAAAAAGCCGACGAGTTGACACCGGAGAAAATCTACGACCGCCGCTGGGCCTTGACACTGCTGCAACAAGCGCTGGCCCGCCTCGAAGCGGAGTGCGCCGACGACAGCAGGCGCGCGTTGTTCGAGCAACTCAAGCCGTTGCTTTCGGGCGAAGACAGCGAGGCGTCGTACGCGGACATCGCCGCGCGGGTCGGGACAACACCGGGCGCGGTGAAAGTTGCCATGCACCGCTTGCGGCAGCGCTACGGCGAACTTTTGCGCGCGGAGGTCGGCCACACGGTGGCGCGCCCCGAGGAAGTTGACGATGAAATCCGTCACTTGCTTGCCGCGTTGAGTGGTTGACATTTTTTAGTAACTTCGCCCGGCGACTTGGTCTGTAACGATTGAAATTAAGTTTCCAGCACGACAACGATGCCACCAGCGCGGACATGCCATAAATGCGGAGCGGAACTGGGGAACGCCGCGCTGGAGGGCAATTGTCCTCGCTGCCTGCTGCGGCTTGGGTCAAGCGTGCCGGGTGAATTGCCCGCGAGCTCATCCCCGGAAAATTCTCCGCCTTCAGCGGCCAGCCAGCCGCGCTACTTCGGCGATTACGAATTGCTCGGCGAGATCGCGCGCGGCGGAATGGGCGTGGTGTATCGCGCGCGGCAATTAAGCCTGGATCGGCCCGTCGCCTTGAAAATGATCCTTGCGGGCCAATTTGCCACGCCCGCGCTCGTGCAGCGTTTTCATACGGAAGCGGAAGCCGCCGCCCGGCTCGATCATCCTCACATCGTGCCGATTTACGAAATCGGGGAACACCTCGGCCGGCATTACTACAGCATGAAGCTGATCGAAGGCGGCTCTTTGGCTGGAAGAATCTCGAATGGCGAATTTCAAAATCTGAAAAAATCCCGCGGGCCGAAGACTGAACCTGGCGAAGCGTTGCAGCGGATTTCTGCGTCATCGAAAAACCGTCATTCCCCCGAACTTCGACCTTCTGCTTTCATCATCTCCAAAGTGGCCCGCGCCGTCCACTACGCGCACCAACGCGGCGTCCTGCACCGCGACCTCAAGCCCACCAACATTTTGATCGACGACACGGGCGAACCGCACTTGACGGACTTTGGTCTGGCCAAGTTGCTGCACGCCGACGGTGGCCTCACACAAAGCGCCGCGATGTTGGGCACGCCCGGCTACATGGCACCGGAACAGGCCAGTGGCGAAGCGGGTAATGCGACGACGGCAGCCGACGTTTACAGCCTTGGCGCGATTCTCTACGAACTGATCACCGGCCAACCACCCTTTCACAGCGCGACACCGCTGGAAACGGTGCGGCTGGTTCTCGAACAGGAACCGCGAGCGCCGCGTGAACTGAATCCATCCGTCGATCGCGATCTCGAAACCATCTGCCTCAAGTGTCTGCGCAAGGAACCGGCGCAACGATTCGCATCCGCCGAGGCGCTCGCCGAAGATCTGGATCGCTGGCGCGCCGGTGAACCCATTCAAGCGCGGCCGGCCGGCCATCTCGAAAGAATCTGGCGTTGGAGCCGGCGAAAGCCGCTGGTAGCCACACTCGGCGCGGTCGTGCTCGTGCTGCTCGGCGCGGCAGCCATCGGCTCGTCGCTCGCGGTGATTCGGATTAAACAGGAAAGTTCGCGCGCCGCTTCCGCCGAACGCGACGCGACGGACAAACTTTGGCGCACATATCTCGCCCAGGCGCGCGCGGAGCGGCGGAGTGGGCGTGAAGGACAGCGGTTCCGCAGCTTGGACGCCATCCGGCAGGCTGCAGCGATCAGACGCTCCCTCGCGTCAACGAATGGCAGCGCCGCGTTGCTCGAATTGCGGAACGAAGCCATCGCCGCGCTGGCGTTGCCGGATGTACGCTTTCGCAATCCGTTTCCCGAGCCGCCGCAGGGCACTTTGAGTTTCAGCCCAGATGCCCGGCGATACGCGTTGCCACAAAATGGAAGCGTCCGTGTGCGTGAGCTTGCGGATCAGCGCGAGGTCGCGCGCCTGCCGGATCCCGGTGCCGGCCCGCGCTGGCTCTACGGGTTCAGCGGCGACAGTCGATTCTTCGCGGCGAATTACTGGAACGGCCAAACAATCGTGTGGGACACGACGAACGGAGACGCGGTCATCAAGGAACTTTCCGGCGACGGATGCGGTTTTTCCACCGGCGCACCGGTGTTCTTTCTCAGCCGCCCCGATCAATCGGTGCAGGTCTATTCCCTTGAACCACCGCAAAAGCTCCGTTCGTTGTCGATTGATGCAAATTTGTGGCGGCTGCGCGCGGCTCCAGCGGGCGAGCGCTTCGCGGGTTTCGCGGAACACGGACGCACGCTGCGCGTTTACGATGCTGCTTCGGGCGGGCGATTGTTCTCCCTCGCGCTCGAAGCCGAGTTGAGCGACTTCGCGTGGAGCCACGACGGCGGCTGGCTGGCAACCGGCTGTGACAATGGCGCGGTGGCTCTCTGGAACGCGCGGACGGGCGAGTTGCTGGCGAAGCCGGAGAGCCACGAAGATCGCGTGACACGATTGGGATTCAATCACGCTGGTGATCTCATGATGACCTATGCGTGGGATGGCGTGCTTCGACTCTGGAACACGGCACATTTCCGGCCCGTGCTCGCCGCGGAGGTTACGGCGCTCCAAGCGATCTTCACGCCCGATGACCGCGCGATGGCTTATGTCCAACGTGGCGGGGAAACTGGCTTGCTGGATCTGGCCATCAACAGCGAGTTCCGGCGTTTGCACGGTGCGCTCACCGGCCAGCGCGGTTCGTGGGGATTGGATCTCAGCCCGGATGGCCGGCTGGCAGCGGCGTGCAACACCGAGGGAATGCGGTGCTGGGAGCTTGCGACCGGTAAGGAGATTTGTTTTCTCCCGATTGGCAATTGCCGCTCCGTGATGTTCGCGCCTGACGGCCGGAGTTTGCTCACTTCGGGCACGGAGCAAGGCGTGCAACTTTGGCCGCTCCGCTTTGTCCGTCGCGCCGACCACGAGGAAGCGCATATCGGAATCGCGCGTCGTCTGTCCAAACTTCACCCCTTCGAGTACGCCGCGTTGAGTGGAGACGGCCGGCGGGTCGCGGCGGTTTCGACTGGCGAAGATTCGGTTGAGATTTACAACACCGACGGCCAGTTCATCCCGCCGGCGTTCGGCCGCCAGGAAAAAATGATGTCCGTTGCGCTCAACGACGATGGACGATTGCTGGCGACGGGAACTTGGGGCGGAAACGGCGTGAAAATTTGGGACGCCGCCAGCGGCCGCTTCCTGCGCGATCTCGCGGTCACCGGCTCGGCTCCACTCGCGTTCAGTCCCGACAGCCGTCTGCTTGTGACGGCGGGCGACCCCTATCAAGTGTGGGACACCAGAACATGGAAGGAGCTTTACCACATCGCCGAGCCGGACGGGCACTGGACCGGCGAAGCCGCGTTCAGCTTCGACAATCGTTTGCTCGCCGTCGTGAAGCGCGGCAATGGAATTCGCGTCGTGGCCGCGGCGACGGGTCAGGTGTTCGCGGATTTCAACGCGCCGCAAGCGCGGCTGCTTTCCGGACTGCGCTTCAGTCGCGACGGCTCGAAGCTCGCGGCGCTCGAGTGGGATCAGCAAGTTCAAATGTGGGACTTACGCGGCGTTCGCCACGAGTTGGCCGAATTGCAGCTCGACTGGGACGCGCCGCCGTTGCCCGGCGAGCCGGCGCAAAACTCGACGCGATTACCGTTGGTTGCGAGCTTGCGCGCTTTCTCGCCGGAGGAACTCGCCGAAAAAATTCCCGCGCGTGAGCCGCAGGCGGATTCGTGGCAACTCGATCTGGCACCGTTTTACAACGCGCCGCTCACCGAGAACTGGCACATCGAGTCCGCGCCGGGAAACGATCTTCGGCCGTTGCCCCGCGGCGTTCACGAATTCGCGAACGTCCGCTTCGATGTCCGGGGACTGGTGCAACTGGCCATTCGCGATGCGCCGGGGCGCTATCCGACAAACGTCGCTGGGATTCGCGTCAACCAGCGATGCCAGCGGTTGCATTTTCTGCACAGCACGGGCTGGTTTGCGCCGGAGGGCACATTGGTTGGCGAGTATATCATCCATTTCGCCGACGGCGAGCGCGTCACCATGCCGATCATTTACGGCGACGACGTGCTTGATTGGTGGATGCTTGATGCACCGCGCCGACGTGAACCAACGCGCGCGGTCACCGCCTGGAAGGGCGCGAACAAGGCCAGCGCGGCGCGCGGCAGCGAAGTGCGGCTGTTCAAGAGCACGTGGGAGAACCCGCGTCGCGATCTGGCAATCACAAGCATCGATTACGAAACCACGCTGACCTACGCCGCTCCTTTCCTAATCGCGATTACCGCTGAGTGAGCGAAAACGAGGCGGCCAGAGGGATTATTGGGACTGTCACTCCGTCGGTCAGGTTGTCTTTCGTGTTGAGGCGCCGGCTTCATCAGTTTCTTCGTAACCTTTTCCTCATTTTTGGTCTGTATTGCATGAAAGGCAAGCAGACGGACGAATAGACGAACCGAAAGAGATACGGTGTTGTCGGTCAATAGGCATTCGGAAGTTTTCTGGCGCGGTCGGCCCAATTCGGATCAAAGGGCTGGCCTTGTTTAAGTACGCCGTAGATCAGCCGCACCAGTTTGCGCATGGCGGCGGCCACGGCGCGTTT
>JACPZS010000246.1 GCA_016195385.1 Verrucomicrobiota bacterium | reverse complement strand
TGTTGTCCTACAGCCTGCCGGCCGTGGTCGAGCGCGGGCCACACCACGCCGTTACGGAAGTTACCAAGCAGATTCAGTGGACAGACGGCCGGGTGGAATGGGTGACCAATCGTTTCACCGAGATCGCCAATGGCATGAGTGTCCTGGATGCCAAAGGCCAGTATCAGCCCGCTCAGGCTGTTTTCGAGATGTTCAACAACGGAGTCATCGCCCGCCAGACTGCCCATCAGGTCATAATCGCACCAAGTCCTGTGGCCGATGTGCCGGTGGATGTGCTCATGCCTGATGGTCAGCGGCTGACCTCGCGCGTCATCGGCATCAATCTTTATGACAGCGCCAGCGGGCAGAGCACATTGATTGGCGAGACCCGTGATTGCGCCGGGGTGCTGGTTGCGCCAGACACGGTCGTCTTCGCGGGCGCGTTTGACGGGGTGGACGCGGATCTCGTGTACCATCTCACGCGCGGCGGGATCAGCCAGGAGATCATCTTGCGCGAGAACTTGAGCGAACACGCGCCCATCCTATACAAGTTCGACCCGGCCAGCACGCGCGTCGAAGTGGTCACCGAGTTTTTCAATCCCCCGCAACCTGGTGTGACCGAGATGGTGCTGGTGGCCGAAACCGATCCGCAAAAGCGGGCGACGGAACATGAACCGGATTTTTCAGATCAGATGCTCACCTGGCCAACGATGCTCATCGGCCCCGGCCAGGCCTTTGCGGAGGATGCTTCCACCGATGCCGCCTTCCCGTCGCGCCAGATCATAGTGGGCAAGCGCTTGGACACCATCGGCGGGCGCACGCTGCTCTTCGAGGCCGTGACGGTTGACGATCTCCAACCGCTGCTCGACAAACTGCCGGACGGCAAACAGGCCAATGCGAATCCGCCAAAGGATGTGAAAATTTGCGCCACGCGGCAGGAAATACTTTCGCGGCTGCACGCTGCCAAGCCGGTCGCGCGGAAGATTCAAGTGGCGCAGGCCGCGCCGCGCAGCAAAGGGCTGGTGCTGGACTATAACCTGGTGACCACCATCACGAATTTCACGTTCCGTGGCGACACCACGTATTTCGTTACTAACAGTTCGGCGGTGAACATCAGTGGCACCACGATTATAGAAGGCGGAACCGTGATCAAGTTCAACGCCTACACCGCGAGTGACAACAATGACTTGAACATTTTGGGGCCGCTGATCTGCAACACAACCCCTTACAGACCGGCGATCTTCACTTCCAAAGACGACAATTCGGTTGGCGAAGCCATCAGCGGCAGTACCGGCTCGCCCAGCGGCTATTACGCCTATCGGGCGCTCAATTGCTATGTCAATCAGAACAACAACTTTGTCCACGATGTGCAATTCCGCTACGCGCTCATGGGCTGCGATTTTTACGGCATGACCGGCCACGTCTTGCGCCATGCGCAGTTCGTCAATTGCAACTCCGCGGTGGAACTCTACAACGCCGGAACGGTCGCCTTTCAAAACATTCTGTTCCAGAACATCACCGCCTACTTGACCGACGCCTACTACACCACGATGACCGGCGAACATCTGACGGTCAACGCGTCGGGTATAGTTGCGGTCCCCCTCTTTGGCAACATGACTAACAGCACCTTCGCCGTGACCAACAGCCTCTTCGTCAACGTCACCAACATCGGCACGATTACCAGCGTCAACAACGCCACCAACACCAGTGCCGCGACCTTCCAGACGGTTGGCGCGGGCGCGCACTATCTGGCTGCCGGCAGCGCCTACCGTAACGCGGGCACGACGAACATCAATGCTGCTTTGGCGACGGATCTCAAAACCCGCACCACCTACCCGCCCATCATCCTGACCAACCATTTCACCGTCAATACCACGCTTTCACCCCAGGCTCAGCGGGACACCGACACGCCGGATCTTGGTTACCACTACGCGCCGCTGGATTACATGTGGACAACCCTCAACCTCGACACGGCCACGCTCGTCCTCACCAACGGCGTGGCCATCGCCAACTACGGCTCCCAAGGCACGACCCTCAAAGCCAACGCTTACTTCTACAGCGAAGGCAGCCCGGTGAATATGAACCACATGGTGCGCCCCTACGCCGTGCAAGAGCAACCCGTCCTGCTCGGTTCGCCCGGCAGCGGCCGGTGGTTTCTCGAAGTTTACCCTTATCTCCAGCCGACCGAAATACGTTTCCGCTTCACCGAGATTTCGCTCAATGCCGAGGAAAATAGCAAGCGCCACTTCGTGCTCAACGCCGGACGACAGCCCAATGTGCTGGCGTTCACGGACTGCCAGTGGCGCAACGTCTATACCGATTGGGGCGCGGTGGACTCCGCGACCCGCTCCATCACGCTGACCAACAACCTGCTCGAATACTGCCAACTTAATCTGACGCAGAACGGGAGCAGTTTACTTCCGATTACTGTCAATTCCTACAACAACACCTTTCATGCCGGCACCGTTGCGTTTGCCTACAGCACCAATGCGAACGTCTGGACGATCAAGGACAATCTTTTCGAAGGCATCACGATGTATCTGGGCAGCCAGACGACCGCCAATTCCAACAATGGCTACACCACGAACGTGACCGTGCTCGCCGGTGGCACAAACAACAAAACCAACCTCGTGGCCGACTATCAAACCGGCTCCCTGGGTAGTTACTATTTCCCGACCAACGGTGGTTCGACCAGCTTTGTCAACCTGCTCAACACCGGCAGCCGCGCCGCCAGCGCCGCCGGGCTGTATCACTACACCACCACGACCAACAACGTGAAGGAGACCAGTTCCACCGTGGACATCGGTTTTCATTACGTCGCGGTCAACAGTTCCGGTCTGCCCTTCGACACCGATGGCGATGGCATCCCCGATTACTACGAAGACCGCAACGGCAACGGCACGTACGATTCCGCCACTGAAACCGACTGGCAGACCTCCAACAGCGGCAATGGCGCTTCCGGTGCCCTGACTGTCTTCACGCCATTGCAATAGCCATCCACACAAACTGATTTTCCACTCCACGCCAACTCTGTCTTCAACCTTATGAACGACCAGAATTCCACCGCCGCGATGAAATCGGTGTTCAACCTCAACCGAACCGAGATGAAAGTGCCACCAAGACACGAAGACTCAAAGGGCAAGGAGTGGCCGGCTCGCCGCCCACACTTCTTTGGCACCACCTTGTCTCACTTCTTTGTGCCTTCGTGCCTTCGTGGCTCCACCGCCGCGAACCTTGTTCCGATCCTACTGCTGTTTGCCCTGCTCGCGCCCGGGCTCCGCGCGCAGAACAAGACGGCTTCGCCGCCCTCGGTGATCAACGCCAAGGGCGAATATGATTTCAGCGCGCCCGCCGGGCCACACCACCGCGTGGTCGATGCGGTGATCAATCGCGTGGACGCGCAGGGCAACGCGGTGCAGGTTCCTTCGCATTACACGGCAGTTGCGACCGGCTTAAACTACCAGGACACCCAGGGCCAGTGGCAGGCGAGCGAGGAGAAAATTGAACCGCATCCCGAGGGTGCCGCCGCGCTTAAGGGCTATTACAAGGTGATCTTCAAACGCAATCTCAATCAGAGCGGCGCGATAAAACTCATGACTCCCGATGGCGTTGAAGTGAAGAACCATCCGCTGGGGCTGTTTTACGTTGATCGACAAAGCGGTGACTGGGTCAAACTCAGCGGCATTCAGGACGGCGTCGGTGAAATCGTAGGAGCCAACCAAGTGATCTATCGAAACGTCGGCGACTCGTTGCGAATGGATTTGCGCTACACGTTCGAGCGCGGGCAATTCCATGCGGACTGGATTTTGCGCGAACGCCCGCCGCCACCGAGCGATTTTGGTCTTTCAGCGGACACCACCCTGGAAGCGTTGACGGAATTCGTGGATGCACCGGAGCCGCAGGAAAAGTCGCAAGTGGTGCGTGCCGAAAGCGACACGACCAAACGAGGGACGATGAGCGAACCGGATGTCACCGATGCGGAACTCGATTTCGGTGGCTTGCAAATGATCGTCGGCCAAGCCTACCCGTTGGCGGATAAAACGGGCGTCGCTGTCTCCAAACAATGGCGGCAAGTGGGTACCCGACGGCTGCTCGCCGAGCGTGTGGAAGCCAAAGTCCTCGAAGTGATGCTGGCGCAGTTGCCTGCCGCGCCAGCCAAGGGACAAGCCAGCGTCAAGGGTGCGCGCGTCTGGCCGGCAGCGCCGACGACCGCGGGCACGGACAGTGCCATGCAACCATCGACGTTGACGGACGCTTCGCCCGGAGTCGTGCTGGATTACACCACCGTAAGCCCGGGGAGCTATGCTGGGTATAGTTTTAGTTCAGGCACTTATTGTTTGAGCAACACCGTGAACATCACCAGCGGTTATTGTGATTTTACTCCCGGAGTGGTTCTTAAATTTGGCGCTTCGGGACAATTACTTGTCTCCAACGGAGCGGCAGTGAGCGGCAGTGGCGCCAGCATGACTTGTGCGAATGATGATTCTCTCGGCGAAATCATTTCCGGAAGCACCGGAAACCCGGCACAAGTTGCGGGTCCGAGCCTGTGGCTTTACTACACTTCGGGAAGCCAGACGGTGTCGAGCCTCTACTTTCATTGGTTTTCCACGGCCTTGCGCGCCAGCGCCAATCCTTCGTCCTCAGTCGTGCATAGCAGCAGTAGCTGTAAGTTCTTCGATTGTGGCACCGCACTTAACGTGGACACAACCGACTATAAAATTCTGACCGCCAGCAGCCCTTCTTTTTGCGGCGTTTGGTCTCGACCCAGGAAGATACCCCGGTTGCGATCCAGTTCAACGTGAGTGATTTGGAAACATCCGCTGGTAACATCTCGCTGAATTACACAACGCTTTACGGGCTGGCCAGTACTTTTTATTCCGCAAACAACAATGGAACCGTCTCGCTTACCATCACCCCCGCCAGTAACGCGAGCGGGAGCGACACGGTCACAATCACCGCCACGGATGGTGGAGGGTTAACCGCCACCAAATCCTTCTCTTTCACGGTGAGCGCGGTGAATGATGCGCCTTACTTCGGGCCGATCAATGCCGCCGGCACGCTGACTGATTTGCCGACGACAACCATCGCCGTACCGGTGTATGACGTGGACTCAGCCATTGGCAATGTCGTCGTCACCACTGGCTTTAGCTCGACTTATGTTCAGGGCGTCTCGGTGGTCGGCACCGGCAGTGTGCGGGCAATGACGATTACGCCGGTGACAGGGCAAATCACCCCCAGCCCGACTACGATTACGCTCACCGCCACCGACAATTTAGGGGCCAGTTCCAGCACTACTTTCCAGTTGACGATCAGTCCGAACCCCACGAACCCAGATGGGTTCCAATTCGCTTTGGCTGCGCCGGGGGCGCTGGGCGGTGGTAGTGGTGGATGTTCGACCTGTGGAGGTGGCAGCGAGATGATTGGCCCATGCGAGAAACCCGATCTGGATCAGTTCAAAAATGCTAGAGCCTCCTTGGATGCAACCTGTAACCAGACGCCCAACGGTATCTCCGCCAACGATGAGATCGACGCCACTTTTAGCGCGCCGCTGGGGGGAAGTGGGAATTGCGAGTACGAGATGAGTGTGAATTTCGATGCGAACTTGCGAGTGGTTCCTAGCGGGGGCACGTTGGATGTGGCGAGCGTCTTCGGTGCCAGCTACAACGCCGATCGCACCGGGCCATTGCGGGTTCAGAGTCCCAGCGATCCAAACCCCACTACTTGTCAAATGACGTTGATCCACACCAACGGCACCACAAAGCTTTCGGGTGGGTGTGACTCGCTCCTCTCCTTCGGCATATCAGCCACGGGAAACCACGGTGGCCAGTGGGGCGTCAACAACGGTTATGCCCAAATCACCGACATCAACGTCATACGCGTGATCTACCACGACTCGGATGCGTGCCTTGATGGCTGCGTTTATGGCTCGGGCGTGCCGTTGAATGGCTCGGTGGATATGGGGTTCAAACTTGGAAAGACCGGCTTTGGACGGCACGGGGCGCGCATGAAGTTATTCGAGAATACACCCTGTCCGGCGCTGCAAACTCCCGCGCGTCTCAACGCCCTGCTTTTTGGCAAGGAGGCCGAGTGCATCTTTGCCGCCGGCACCACGAACCAACTCCGCCAGATTCGAGTGCCCCAAGGCTTGGTGGATATTTCCACCATCGCCACCAATCGCTATCTGGCTTACTTCTACTCGACCAACGCTATTGGCAACAACGGGAACAAGGATGTCAACGGTCTCTACGTCACTAATGGCACACCGCCGCTGAACTTGTATGACATTTGCAATCCCGTCGCCACCAACTTCAACACCCTTTGGGTTACGGAAAATCGCGGCGGCCTGATCGTCAGCAATGTTTACAACTACGTGCCGGCTGCCGGGGGCAATCCCGCCGAGTGGCAGGTGACGGCGGGCACCGGTCTGCGGTATGAGCGCAAGCAGTACGCGACCAACGGCACCACTCGAACCGAGACTCACCACGTCGTCAATCCCGCCAACAGCCAGACCATCAAGAAATCGCAGGACACTTTGCAAACTCTGAGCTTTGGCGATGCCCTCACGCAACGGGTGCTTGACCCGGACACGGCACAGCTCACCGCCACATACAGTTACTACACGAACGTCACCGACAACGGTTACGGCAAGCTGGCGCAGACGATCTTTGCCAATGGCGGCTGGCAGATTGCCGAGTATGACACGCAGAAACGGATTGCGCGGGTCTATTCCAGCTTCCTGAACCAAGCGCCAACCAACAACGCCAGCCTGTGCCGCAAAATCGAGTATGACTACACGACGAACGTTGTTTCCGGTTCGGGCGACATCGGCGCGTATCGCACGCATTTGCCGCGCCGGGAAATCGAATACGTTCTCGGGCAGGAAGTGCGCCGCAAGTATTTCGTCTATCTCACCTGCGAGAAACGGGAAATCGTGTGTGTCGCTCCCGGTGCCGCCTGGAATGATTCCGCCAATCTCGTCACCATCACCAAGCGGGTGCCCAGTGGTTTCTACAAGGATGAGTTGCTTTATGTGAAAGCCCCGGATGGCACGCTCACCACTTACACTTATTCCACCAATTCAACATCGCAAACGACCACGGTCGATACCGGCAAGCCGGACACCACCGGCACCAACGTGGTCGATGGCACGCGCTCGATCAACATTGTGGGCGTGGCTGGGCAGACGCTAACCAACAGCGTCGTGGACATCCTGAGCGGGATTACACTGTCGCAAGACATCTACAGCAATTTCGACACGCAACAACGCGCACAGCGGGTGGATCATCTCGACGGCACGTTCGAGACGATGAGCTACGGTTGTTGCGGACTGGATTCGCAAACCGACCGCGACGGCGTGACCACCAGCTACGCGTATGACAATCTGAAACGGAAGATCAGCGAGACGCGCCTGGGCATCACGATGCTTTACACGTACGACGGCGCGGGTCGCGTAGTGAAAGTTGTCCGCCAGGGCACCGACGCAACTCAAGTCACCCTCAAGCAATCGGCCTACGATATGGCGGGCCGCTTGATTGCGGAAACCAACGCCGTGGGCGTCGTCACCACGTATTCCGAAACCATCGACGGCACCGGCCAGACGGTGAAGACGACCACGTTCGCCGCGGGCACGGCGGATGCCGCGACGCGGATCGAGACGTTTGCGAAGGACGGTTCGTTGGTGAAAGTGACGGGCACGGCGGTCAATCCAGTGCGCTACGATTACGGGGTGGAACTGGAAGGCGGTGTGCAGCGCGCGTTCACGAAGGAAATCAAGCTCGACGCCGGCGGCAGCGACACGAGCGAGTCGAGCAAGAGTTACACCGACACCGCCGGGCGCAGTTACAAAACTGTTTTCGCGGCGGCCTCCGGCACGCCCACTATCACGTCGGTGTTTACCACGCTCGGCCAACTCACCAATACCGTTGATCCCGATGGGGTCAGCACGCTGTTTTCCTACAACCTCAAGGGCGAACCGCTCTATACTTGTCTGGACACCAACCGCAACGGCAGCATCGACACCAACGGGCTTGACCGGGTGACCTGGACGCTCAATGACGTGTTCTACAATTCCTCGCTCGGATTTAATGTCCGGCGTGCGCGCACCTTCACTCATCCCGATGCCAACAGCACGAACATCCTCGAAGTTTCGCGAACGGAGATTTCCACGGACGGACTGCGCAGTTGGACGACCAGCTTCGGACTGACGAATTCGAGCCAGACGGTTTATGCTGGCACCACGCGCACGGACACCGTGACGAATCCCGACAACTCGACCGTCGTGACGGTTTACAAGAGCAACCGGCTCGATTCGGTCACGCGCAAGGATTCGACGGGCGCACAACTTTTGCAGACGACCTACGCCTACGATGCGCATGGCCGGCCAGCGAGCGTGACGGATGCGCGCAATGGCACGACGACTTCGGCTTATGACGCGGCGGATCGCGTCATCGCGACGACTTCGCCGCCGCCCGGAACGGGGCAAAGCGCGCAAACCATCACGCCCTTCTTCGACAACCTGGGGCATGTGGTGAAGCTGGTGCAACCCGACGGCAGTAGCTTGACCAACGAGTATTACGCCACGGGGTTTTTGAAACGCACCTATGGCACGCGGGTTTATCCCGTGGGCTATGGTTACGACGCGCAAGGACGCATTACGTCGATGACGAATTGGACGAGCTTCGCCAGCAACGCCGGCATCCGCGTCACGCGATGGATTTACGATGCGTATCGCGGCTTCCTCGCCTCCAAACGCGACGACAACAATCAAGGCTGCGATTACACCTATACCACCGCCGGTCGCCTGCTCACGCGCGTGTGGGCACGCGGCGCGCCGCGCATCACGACCACCTACGGTTTCGACGCGCTCGGGCAAATGAGCAGCGTGACTTACTCGGACGGCACACCGGGGCCGGGCTATAGTTACGACCGGCGCGGGCAGAAGCTTCAGTGCGTGATGAATGGTACGACGACCAGCTACTACTACAGCAGCGCGGGCTTGTTCACGGGCGAGAGCTATTCCGGCGGCACGCTCGGTGGCTTGGCCACAACGAACCTTTACGACGCATACCTGCGCCGAAGTTCCGTACAACTTGTTGGGCAATCGGCCACGATCAACTCGTACACGTACGACAATGCGTCACGCCTGAGCAGCGTCGGCGACGGCACGTACTCGGCGAGCTACACGCGGCTTGCCAACTCGGAACTATTGGATACCGTGACCTTCAAACAGAGCATCACCACGCGCATGACCACGACGCGACAATACGACAAGCTGAATCGACTGTTGTCGATCAACTCCGCGCTCTCGGCGGCCTCGGCATTGAGCTACAGCTACGCGTACAACGACGCGAACCAACGCATCAGTGCCACGCTCGCCGATGGCTCCTACTGGATCTATCAATATGACCAACTCGGCCAGGTCGTGTCGGGCAAACGCTTCTGGAGCGATGGAACACCCGTCGCCGGTGAGCAGAATGAATACGCCTTCGACGACATCGGCAACCGGACTTCCGCCAAAATGGGTGGCGACAGCAGTGGCAACAACCTGCGCACGGCGACCTACACGGCGAACAATTTGAACCAATACTCGTCGCGCACGGTGCCCGGCGGATTCGATGTCATTGGCCTCGCGAACACCGCCGCGAGCGTGACGGTGAACAGTGTCGCGACCGATTACCGGCGCGGGGAATTCTTCCAGAAATTTGTGAGTGTGAACAATGCCAGTGCCGCTGTCTGGCAAAGCGTGAGCGTGGCGACTTCTGGTGGCGGCTCCGCTACAGGAAATATCTTCGTCGCCAAATCACCGGAAAGCTACACCTACGATTACGACGGCAACACCACGCAAGATGGTCGGTGGGTGAACACCTTCGACGGGGAGAACCGGCTAGTCCGACAAGTATCTGCCACCGCGGTTGGCCCACAACAACGACTCGACTTCGAATATGACTGCCAGGGGCGTCGCATCCGCAAGAAAGTCTGGAACAACACCGCCGGCACCGGCACACCTACAGCCGATCTCAAGTTCATTTACGACGGTTGGAACGCGATTGCCACTCTCGATGGGAACAACGCCAACGCACTGCTCAAATCCTTCGTGTGGGGACTCGACCTGTTCGGCAGTCTGCAAGGTGCCGGCGGTGTTGGCGGATTGATCGCGATGAAACCCGCTGGCGGAGCCGCACACTTCGCCGGCTACGACGGAAACGGCAACGTGACCGTGCTCGTTGACGGAAGCAGTGGCACTGTCTCCGCGCTTTACGAATACGCCCCCTTCGGAGAACTGATCCGCATGACTGGCTCCCAAGCCCTTGCGAATCTATTCCGCTTCTCGACGAAGTATCAAGATGATGAAACTGGGTTTCTTTACTACGGTTACCGATTCTACAATCCAAGCACGGGCAGGTGGCCATCCCGAGATCCCATTCACGAGACGGGAGGGATGAGTTTATACCAAATTGTCAATAATAATACAATCAACCGGATCGATGTATTGGGTTTGGTTCTTGTTGGCATTGACGGCACAAGCTCGGCAGCTGACGTGCATGAGAAACCCGGGGGCTATTATAATAGCCACGTTCTAAATTTCATCCTCGACTACAAAGGGGTAGATAAAAAATTCTATATTCCTGGACCGAATATTATGGGAACAGATCTTGGAACGATTGTTGACAACGCTTTCGACAAGATTTGTAAAGAAGTTAAACGTGATCCAAACCAACCAATCTTTCTTATCGGTCATAGTAGAGGGGGTGCTGCGGCTATCGAGGTAGCGAATCGTTTGAAAAAAGGAGGTTGTGGCTGTAAATCTGTCGTTAATTTTTTGGGACTGTATGATGCGGTTAACAGATCGACTAGCTTTAACACATCAAGAATACCACCAAATGTCCTTTTTACGGCACATGTTCGTCGCGATCCAGCGGCGGGATCTCGTGACGGGGTTGATGATGGTTTTGATGCCTTAGGAAACCCAATACCGGGGCACGGTGGGGCGCACGACCGTCTTAATTTCAGCAACACAGGAACATCGGGAGGTCAAACATATAGCGAGGTCTTCGTTTTTGGGACTCACTCCGCTATGGGCGGCGACCCTTGGGGAGGCGATCGGCCTTTGGCCCTTAACGAATATTTGGATTCAGTGGCTTCAGCACTTGCTGATTTGTGGATTCGTACGACAGCAATATCTCGGGGAGTTCCGGTAACACCATAAGCTAGTATGGGTTGGATTAGAATGACCTTAGTGTTTTTGTTACATTGTTTACTTACAACTATTAACATCATAATAGCAGTATTTCTTTTGGAGCTTGCACATGATGTTTATGTACTACACGATCGTAGTCCCGATGCTGGC
This sequence comes from Verrucomicrobiota bacterium, assembly GCA_016195385.1. Lineage (GTDB taxonomy): Bacteria > Verrucomicrobiota > Verrucomicrobiia > Limisphaerales > JACPZS01 > JACPZS01. The sequence goes on along the minus strand of JACPZS010000246.1, from coordinate 12,575 downwards.
GCGGCCGGTTATATTCTGTTTATTGGCATTATTACAGGTGCTATTGGAGTTCTATGGAGCTTCTGGTTGGGAATTCGCACCTGGTGGTGGTCTTTGCTGGCTGGCGGACTTTGCTTGATAACATGTATTGGTATACTTCTTTTTGATCGATGGATGTCCAGCTAGCCAAATCGTGCGAGTTGAAATTGTTTGAATGCACAGAGCACAAATAGGCAATCCGACTGAATATAAGCTTCGCGCCTGAGCAGCGTGGGCGACGGCACGTATTCGGCGAATTACGCATAAAGTGAACCTCACACGCCAACCATAGCACCCGAGTTGCCAATAAATTTTGAACGCTGGAACAGCTTCTCGGTTACGAACGCTTCTCAAAACGAAGCAAAGCTCACCTACATCGAACTGAACACCCAAACGCCTTGCCCGCCTCGTGGCGCTGTCCCGGTCAACCAAGGGCGTGGTGGGAGGCTTTTTCACTCTGCACGCCCAGTTCGCTTTCGGTCATGGATGCGACTGTCCCAGCTATGTGGCTGCGATTTATTCCATGAGCCGGCATCCGACCGCAAGGCTGTGCTTCGCGAAGCTGTCCACGCCGGCATCGTGATGTCATTTTGCGGATGAAAACCGCCCACCAACTCCAACGCGTATTTCTTGGAACAGCCTGAATGAAACTTGAAGATCCCGTCGCTGCCCGGCCCGCGAGCGCAACGAGAAAGTTATCGCGCCGATTACTTACCTCGCTTGACCTGCCGAGCGATTTCCCGCGCAATAATTTCGATTGACGCGTTGACCTCTTGAATCTCATAGAGAATTTTTTTACCCAGCTCAATGCAATCAAACCTCTGCTGTTTGATCCGGCGAGTAAGCGGCCTCACCACCAGCGTGCTTAAATAATTTTTCCTCAAAGCACCAGACGAATTGGTTTTCGATGCGTGTTTCAATTTTTTCATATTTTGACAGAATACGCTCCGAGCATCAGAAGCAAAGACGTCGAAACTTGCCGGATACGAGAAGTTTTTGCTACGACGAGCAACGGTTGCTTTTTCGACCGTTCCCGCTCTACGTGCTACATACATGGTATGTAGGGGCGAGTGCCCGTCACTTTTCTACTTCCACGGCTTAACCGCCGCACCACTACCTCCCCCAACGTGTCGTCGGCTACCGCCCGACTTATCTCTTTCTCCCTAACGGGCTAGCCGGCTAAAGGACAATCTACCCGTTGTCCTTTAGCAAAAAGAGATAAGTCGGGCGGCGTCGGATTATCATCCTAGCCTACGACACGTTGGGGGACGGGTTTTAGAACAAGGTGCTATCGCACCGACCACCCGCCCGCTATCGCGACCGGCTCGCCCGAAGGCGGATTCACCACGGGTGTTACTTGGCGAACACGACCGTTTCCGTCCAGCACGCAAAATCTCCAGATTTTGGAGAAAGAGTCGCCCCGGATGGGGCATTTGAAAGAGATCCCGCCGACTGGCGCGACCGATTTTTGCCCGAGTTGGCAAGTTTCAGCGTCTGGTTGGGAATGGAGTCTCCGTATATCCTGTGAGCGCACGCCTCCCCATTCAGATTTCAAAACCAGTCGCCATTACCTCACCGGCCTGTCCCACAACACGCTGCCGGCGTGAGCGCGCTTCGACTACGCGCCACCACGGAACGAAGTCCAACGACACGGGAACTTTCTCCGTGACCGGAGTGGCGACTGGTTTTGCAACCATGAATGACGAACCCCGCATCACCATTGGCGAGCGCGAAGGCTGGGGCGGCCTCCAGCTTTTTGACATTTCTGTCGCCGACCAGCGCCAGCACCTCTACGTCATCGGCAAAACTGGCTCTGGTAAAACTACGCTACTGCGCAATCTGATTTTGCAGCACATCGCCCTGGGGCATGGGGTTGGACTCATTGACCCCCACGGAGACTTGGCCGAGGAGTTGTTGCATCACATTCCACCGCACCGTGCCGATCATCTGGTGTACTTCAATCCGGGCGACATTGAGTTTCCCATCGGTCTTAACTTGCTCGCCAATGTTGCGCCGGATGACCGGCATCTCGTGGCTTCCGGCATTGTGAGTGCGTTCAAAGGCATCTGGCGTGATTCGTGGGGACCGCGTTTGGAATACATCCTCTACAATGCGGTGTCCGCGCTGCTTGATTGCCGGAACGCCACCCTGCTTGGCGTCAACCGGATGCTCACGGATGACACCTTCCGCGCTAAAGTGATTCGGCAGATCAAAGACCCATTCATCCGGGCGTTTTGGGCGGAGGAATACGCGGGCTACGACGAGCGGTTCAAGCGCGAGGCCATCGCGCCGATTCAAAACAAACTCGGCCAATTCCTGTTGAATCCGGTGGTTCGCAACATTTTGGGCCAGGTTAAAACGAAAGTGAACGTCCCCTTCGTCATGGACAACCAGCGGTTGTTCATCGCCAATCTGTCGAAAGGCCGGCTGGGCCACGACAAAGCCAACCTGCTTGGCTCGCTGCTCACGACCCAATTCCAACTCGGTGCCATGGCGCGGACGAATCGTCCCGAAGACGAACGCCGTGATTTCTACCTGTTCATTGACGAGTTCCAGAATTTCTCGACCGATGCGTTTGCTTCGATTCTCGCGGAAGCCCGCAAATACCGTTTGTGCCTGACGCTTTCGCACCAATATATTGACCAGCTTCCGCTACCGATCCGGCAGGCGGTATTTGGCAACGTGGGAACGCTCATCGCGTTTCGGATTGGCAATACCGATGCCGAAGTGATGGAAAAGGAATTTGGCAACACCTTCCCGGCCAGCACACTGGCTGACCTTGGCCGTTATGAGGCGGTGGTGAAGTTGCTTGAGGATGGAACCAATCGGGAACCGTTTCGAGCGAAGATGTTGCCGCCGCTCGAAAATCGCATTGGCAGGAAGGACAAACTCATCGCCCAGTCTCGGGAGCGATTCGCCACGCCGCGTGCCAAGATTGATGACAAATTGAAGCAGTGGATGACGCCGTAAGCTGAAAGACTGGCTTTACCCATCTGCACTTTCTAAACATGCCCTGTGTGAAATCTGGAACCCAAAGAGGATTTACACTGCTCTGCTTCTCCCGAAGCAAAGGAATACGCCGTGCCAGAATTTTGAATTGCGTTTATTAGCGAATGCTTTGAGTCTGGTCGTTACAAAGTCAGATCCTTTCCGCAATGCCGAACGACCTCTCAGAACAACGCAAACTGGCCGCGATCATGTTCACGGACATGGTGGGCTACAGCGCTGTGACACAGCAAAACGAGACGCTCGCGCTCAAGCTGCTGGACGAACATCGGCGGCTGTTGCGGCCCATCTTTGACAAGCACAATGGAATAGAGGTCAAAACCATCGGCGACGCTTTTCTGCTTGAATTCAACAGCGCATTGCACGCGGTACGCTGCGCCGTCGAGATGCAGAAAGTCCTGGCCGAACACAACGCTTCGTCGCCCGAAAAAGTCAAGATCCAGATTCGCATCGGCATTCACGTGGGGGACGTGGTGCATCGCGAGAACGACGTGTTTGGCGATGGAGTGAACATTGCCTCAAGGATTGAGCCGCTTGCCGAGCCCGGCGGGATTTGCCTGACGCAGCAGGTGTACGATCAGATTCAGAACAAGTTGGAGACACAAATCGTCAAGCTGGGGGCGGGCGAATTGAAGCACATCCAGTTGCCGGTGAATATTTATCGCGTTGTTCTATCGGGCGAGAAGCCCTGGTCGGCGTTAGCCAAGAGATTGTTTTTCCGGCTGAGACAAAGGAGCGCGCGCAATGCACTGGCTCTGATTGCCGTTTTCGTTCTTTTGACCATCGTTTGGCTCTTTGCGCATCAAAGTCGTACGCCGTCCGCACCGGTCCAAGAATTGATGCGGTTCCAAGGAATGCACGACCTCTATCCGAGATTCTGGTTTTTTCGCGGATCTTTCATAAAGCTTGGCAGGGCCGACGCTCTGGAATCGACGCTTCAACTCGTCATTGAAAACCCTGGTGAATATCCGATCTACGATCTTGATATTAGGATTGATGAAGTACTTGAGCACGCTAAATGGGATGGGCTTATTTTTTCCCCGACAACCGCAAAGTCTATACCGATAGATTCTACTGGAAACCGAATCCTTCCTGCATTTATTGGTACAAACTGCCATTTCACAGTTCTTGAACCAAAAGTTCCCATTCAAATGGAGCTTGTCGCCCCGCCAAAAGAGGGTAAATCGAATTATGTGTATTTCGTCTCCGTTTCCGCCCGAAACGGTGTCACAAAATATCGTTATCATTTTGTAAACGCGGATGGGAAGGATCACCTTCCAAATGTCAGACAGCAATTTTACACCGCGTATAAAATTTTGAGGATGCAACAGAGTGCAGGGACGGACGGAATGACCATCATCACACCAAAGATCGTCGAAGAATATCACGATCCAAAGTTCCCGACCTCCAAAGACGGCGCGATAGACTATGGCCCGAATCTGTTGGGATTCGGGAGCTAAGGTAGGCGTTAGCAGTGATTAGGTTTTGGAACGGGCAGAGCTCACAGAACCATTGATTTAATTGGTTGAAATCAAATTGGAGGCGAGGATCAGAATCGAACATTCACACTTACCCCAACGCACAAACCCTGACGCCTCCTTGACTCGCTCGCTCTCCGATAAAGTGAACGGATGGAGTCAAACCGCCTTCCCCGCTTCAAACGCGCTGCCGCCGTCGCTCCCATAGAACTGACCGAGCACGACCGTCAAATCATCCGGCTCGTTCACCGGCATCGTTTTCTCCGTTCCCACCAGATCATCGCATTGCTTGGCGGCAGTTCGCAGCAGCTTTTACGACGGTTAAAATTGCTCTACCATCACGGCTTTTTGGAACGCCCGCGCGCCCAGATTGACTACTATCACCAGCCCGGCTCCCGCCACATCGTTTACGGTTTAGGAAATAAAGGAGGGGTATTGTTGAAGCAGGAACTCGGCGTTGCCTTCCGTGAAGTGTCCTGGGGCGAGAAGAACCGCGCCGTTGGCCGGATGTTCCTGGAACACGCGCTTTTGGTTTCCGACGTGATGGTGACAATGGAACTCGCCTGCCGTGAGCGCGGGATTCGCCTGATAACCGAGAAAGAACTTGCGCTGCCCGGCAAACGGCAACCGTTCCAGTGGAGGGTGAACATAAACAGCCGCTTGAAACTTGGAGTTATCCCGGATCATGTGTTCGCCTTGGAATTCCCCGATACCAGTGGCACAAGCCAGCGGGCATATTTCTTTCTCGAAGCCGACCGGGGCACCATGCCGGTCACACGACGAAATCTTTCCCAGACTTCGTTCCGTCGCAAGCTTCTCGCCTACGAAGCGACGTGGACACAAAATCTGCATTGCACCCGGTTTGGTTTCCACCGCTTCCGGGTGCTCACCGTCACCACGAGCGCCGCGCGGGTGAAGTCGCTGGTCGAGGCGTGTTCGCAATTGGAACGGGGACACGGCCTGTTCCTGTTTGCCGACCGGACCATTTTGGCGGGCGACCTGTTTGCCGCGACGTGGCAGACCGGCCGAAAAGGAGAACGCACGACCTTATTGACCTGACTTGCCAAAAATCCCACGAATTCATTTGTCGGTTTTGCGTATCTGCCTGTCCGTCAGCCGAATCCTTCGGTTGACGAAGCGCGGCGGGGGGGGGGGTATACATTGGGAGACGCACTAATTCCAAAATTCACGACTCCAGATGAACTCACAACTCGCTTTCCTGCGCCGGCTCGGCCCCGACCCGCACGCCAACGGCGCCCAGACGGCTGCCCTTAAAAACTGTCCCGACGTGTGGGAACTGGCCAACGGCGATTTCGCGGTGATCGGCATCGACATGACCGAGGCGGCGGCGAAACTTCCGCCCACCGCGAGTTGCGGCCCGGATGAGCGCATCGTGCGGATTCCGCGCAATCTCCTGGTCGACATCAAGCGCGACATCCCCGACCGGGTGTAGGCCCGGTTGTCAGAATTGGCCCGCTTTGGTAGGATGCGGGCATGGAGACCCTGCATTGGATCGGGGAATTGCTGCAGGACGCCGGCATCATCACCGGGTTCATTTTCACGTTGCATACGCTGCGCAAAGACACCGCCGCTAGACGCTTGAGCAACCTGCTTTCCTTCGCACAGCAACATCAGGCGATTTGGAAAGACTGGCCGGAGCGCAAGGAACTTTCCCGCATAATGGACAAGCGAGCGGTTTTGGCCACAAAACCGCTCAGTCACGAAGAGCGGCGATTCGTGACTCAACTCGTGGTGCATCTGGACGGCGTTCACCGCGCGATGAAAGCCAAGCTGGTGGTGAACATCGCGGGCGTGCGCAAAGACGTGCGGGACTTTTTCGCGCTGCCGGTTCCCCAAGCGGCCTGGCAGATGTTAAAGCCCTATCAAGACGCGGACTTCATAGCGTTCGTGGAAGACTGTCAGCGGGAGAGTCAGGCAGAATTCCTCCGCAGCTAAACGGAGCAGTTAGGGGGCTTGCTCAAAACGGCAAAGCTTGCCGTCTCGTGGGTTTGGGCCGGGGCAGTAGGATGCTCGGTGGAGTGCGGTTCACTTCGTGAGCCGCAGCAGTTCATCACAACTCAAAACCACAGGAGCATTATGCCCAAATCAAAGTTCGTTGACTTCAAGGCCGTCAAAGCGGCCATCACCATGGAACAAGTGCTGGAGCACTACGGTCTGCTCGACCAGTTCAAACGGAGCGGCGACAGCTTGAGTGGTCCGTGTCCGATTCACAAGGGCAGCAATCCGACGCAGTTCCGCGTCAGCACCAGCAAGAACGTCTGGAATTGTTTCAGTGAATGCAAGCACGGCGGGAACACCCTGGACTTCATAGCCCGGATGGACAACGTCAGCATTCACGCCGCCGCCAACCAAGCCATTGAATGGTTTGGGCTTGATCCCGCAACCATGTCAGGAAATTCCGAACCGGAAGCGGCCGAGTCCTGCGATCCGCCGCAAAAACGCGAGACATCCCGACCGACACCAGCCGCCAAGCCGGCACCAGTGCCAGAGAACGGCACGCCCAACAAGCCGTTGGGCTTTCGCCTGGACAAGTTGGAACGAGAACATCCCTATCTCTCCGAGCGTGGACTGACACTCGAAACTCTTGTGGATTTCGGTGTGGGCTACTGCGCCAAAGGCATGATGGCGGAACGGATTGCCATTCCCATCCACAATCCCGAAGGCAACGTCGTGGCTTATGCTGGACGGTATCCCGGCGAGCCACCCGAAGGCACTCCGAAATACAAACTGCCCCAGGGTTTCCGGAAATCCTTTGAGCTATTCAACCTTGACCGGGCCAGCCAGGAGCCAAGGGAAATAACCCTGGTGATTGTGGAGGGCTTCTTCGGGTGTATGAAACTCCACCAGTTCGGTTGTCGCAAGGTGGTTGCCCTCATGGGCAGCACCCTGTCTGCCGCGCAGGAGGAGTTGATTAAGAAACACACCGACTGCCACAGCCAGATCATCGTCATGCTCGACGAGGACGAGGCCGGGCGGGCGGGACGCGAAGACATCGCCACCCGGTTGTCCAAATTCTGTTTCGTCAAGATTCACGTCTTTGAGCTGGACGGACAACAGCCGGAGGATTTGAGCGCCGAGGAAGTGAAGCAACTCGTCGGAGGTGTCCTGTGAAGCGGTATGAAGGCAAGCGGTCTTATGGCCAGTGTTTCGTCACCGTCAACGGCTGTGCTCTTGATCCCCGCTTCGACTTGCGCTTCCACAGCCCTGACGGGTTCGAGTGGGGTTACGGTGGTAGCGGCCCAGCGCAACTGGCGCTTGCATTACTCGCCGATCACTTGGCCAACGCCGAGCAAGCACTGGCACTTTACCAGTCCTTCAAGTTCAAGGTGATTGCGGGATTGCCACGCGAAGGTTGGACGCTGACCAGTCAGGAGATTGAGCAGGCGCTGCAAAACCTGCGGGAAATGCAACCGCACCTCGAGGGCGTTCCATGAAGGCAAGGAAGCGGCCATCCAGCAGCTTGCGGCGCAAGCAACTTAGCCTCATTGACCCGAACCAGCTTGAGTTTGGCATCATCTGGCAGCTCTACGAGTATCCGTTCCGATTACGCGCGGGCGATGTCATCCGGTTCAACGACCGCCTTTGCTACGTCGTCCGTGTCAACGACTGCGCGGCGGTGGTCATCATGAACCGGCCGGTCAGGGTGTTTAAGACCCGCTTTGACAAGCCCGTTCGTTTCCAACCATCGCCGGCGATGTTCCGCATCTCACCGGCATCCGAAGTCCCCATCCTCAACCGCAAGGCAAAGTGAGCAACACAAGAGCGATCCAGCGGGTCGCTCTTTTTTCATGTTTGTCGCGTCCGGCAAAGCTGCCCGTCTTGGGCGAAACGGCGCGGGGACATACGCTTCAGGGTGGTTAGTTCTTCTCAAACCACACTCAACCAAAAGGAAAAGCATGAAGGCAGTCATGGAAACACAGGAGCGAATCACGTTGTATTACCGCGCAGGTTCCTCGGACAAGGTGTATCAGGCCGCGATTGAGCCGGCCGGTGAATTGTTCGTCGTCCACTTCGCCTACGGACGACGTGGCGCGACGCTCACGACCGGGACGAAGACTTCTTCCCCGGTGGCTTACGACACGGCGAAGCAGATCTTCACCCGGCTCGTCCGTGAAAAGAAAGCCAAAGGCTACACGGAAGGCGAGAACGGCACGCCGTATCAGCACACTGACAAAAAGGCATCGGGGATTTTGCCCCAACTGTTGAATCCCATCGAAGAAGCCGGCGTGGAGCGGCTGTTGCACGATGATGCCTATTGCGCGCAGGAGAAATGCGACGGCCGGCGTCTCCTCGTCCGCAAGCAAGACGGACACAGCGAGGGCATCAACAAGCAGGGACTGCTGGTGGGATTGCCGGAGACGGTGGCCGGCGACCTCCGCAACCTGCCCGGCGGCTTCATCTCTGACGGTGAATCCATGGGCGATGATTATCACGTCTTCGACCTGCTGGAACTGAAAGGCGAAAACCTGCGGCCCTTGCCGTATCGGACACGGCTCGTGCGTCTGGTGAACCTGTTATTGTCCAGTGCGAATCATCCTCATGTCCGCTTGGTCGAAACCGCGTTCGCAACTGTAGATAAGCTTGAACTGTGGCAACGGCTGCGGCGGGACAACCACGAGGGCATCGTGTTCAAGCGCTGGGACGCGCCTTACACGCCGGGCAAACCCAACCGCGGCGGAGCGCAGCTCAAGTTCAAGTTCGTCGCCTCGTTGTCGGCGGTCGTTGCCAGGGTGAACCCCCGGCGCAGCGTGGAAATCGGCCTGTTCCAAGGCCGCAGCCTGGTTTCGTGCGGCAACGTCACCATCCCGGCCAATCACGACCTCCCCCAGGTCGGCGCGGTTGTCGAAGTGCGGTATCTCTACGCCCAGCGCGAAAGCCACGCCCTGTATCAGCCGGTCTATCTGGGGCCGCGTGCTGACGTCGCAGCCGGTGAATGCCTGGCCTCACAACTCAAATACAAGGCGGAGTAAAATAGAAAACACACAAGAGCGATCCATCAAGGGTCGCTCTTTTTTCATGCTTGCCGGGTCCGGCAAAGCTGCCCGTCTTGGGCGAAACGGCGCGGGGCCATACGCTTCAGAGTGGAATCACAGGGTTCTTTCAAACCAACCACCACAGGAGTATCGCATGAAAAATCAAACGTATGACCGCATCACCGACCGTATCACCACCTTGCTGGCGCAGGGCACCGTTCCCTGGCACAAGCCGTGGAAAGCCCGCACTGGGTTGCCTCGGAACCTCGTCAGTCACAAACCGTATCGCGGCATCAATGTCTTTTTGTTGCTGGCCATGAGCTATGAATCACCGCTGTGGCTTACGTTCCGCCAGGCATCGCAGCTTGGCGGTTCGGTGCGCAAAGGCGAGAAGGCGTGTCCTGTCGTTTTCTGGAAACAGTTGCAAATTGAAGACAAGGAATCCGGCGAGCAGAAGAAGACATTTCTGCTGCGTTTCTACCATGTCTTCAATGTCACCCAATGCGACGGGCTGAACATCGGCACTGAGCCGGTGGAGACGATCGGAGGCGAAGCATCAAAGCCGTATGACATTGCGGCGAATATGCCGCAGCCACCGGCGATCAAACACGGCATGACGCGCGCCTATTATTCCCCGCGTGAGGATTGCGTCGGTCTACCACCACGAGAACGTTTTGAACGGCCCGAGGATTATTATTCCACTGTCTTCCACGAGCTGATTCATTCCACCGGCCACGAGAAGCGGTTGAAACGATCCACGCTCACGGAATCAGCCGGTTTCGGTTCCGATCCCTACTGCAAAGAGGAATTGATTGCCGAACTGGGCGCGGCGTTTTTATGCGGCCAGGCGGAAATCGCCGAACGGACGATGGATAACTCGGCGGCGTATCTCCAAGGCTGGCTTCAGCAATTGCAGAGCGACAAGACGCTCATTGTGCAGGCGGCAGCACAGGCGCAGAAGGCGGCGGACTTCATTCTCGGCAAAAGCTTCAGTGAACCCACGGAGGTTGCGGTATGAAGGACTTCAATCCGAAGGAATTCAAAGTCGTCGCCTTGCGCGAGTGTCCCGTGCCGGAGGAAATGAAACTATGCGACGAGCCGCAGAAGGTTGCCGATTACTGGCGCTTGCACATTGCGACGCATCCCTACTTCAACCCGGATTGCGAGTGCCTGGCGGTGCTGCTCTTGAACACGCGCCGTCGGGTGATAGGGCATCATCTGGTGACCATCGGCACGATGGACACCTGTTTGGTGCATCCACGCGAGGTGTTCAGCGTGGCGATTGCGATGAAGGCAGCGAGCATTGCGCTGATTCACAATCATCCGAGCGGCGAGCCGACCCCGAGCGAAGCGGACATCAAAGTCACGCGTGACTTGATCCGGGCCGGACAGTTGATGAAAATTGACGTGGTGGACCACGTCATCATGGGACGGCCCAACCACAGTTCGCTTCGGGAACTTGGTTATTTTGCCGCGTTTTGAATAATGCCGAGTTCCCTTGAGAAAACCCGAGATTCATTGAGTATTCTCATCGTTCTGCTCGGCATAATTCTGCTGACCCGGTCGCCGTAAATTGGCTGAAGTTCACCAAAACTGGTTGGCTGATTCCACGGATTCCACGAGAAACCACAGAAGGCGATCACAACATTTGGTTGCAGCACTGCAAACACATTCAGTCGAGTCCGTTACACCGCAAAATATCCATTATGCCGAGCTCGGCATAGTGGTTATTTTTACTAGCTCCTAGCAGTTCGTTGAAAAAGTCGGAAATAGATTGAACAGAATGGAGGCGGGAAGGATCGGATCACCATGCGTGGAAAACTCGATCCTCAAGCGGACATGCTCTGCTTGCTGTCCCCGGAAAAATTCGTGCCCCAGGATCATCCCTTGCGGGCCATCAAGCCCTTTGTGGACGAAGCGCTCCAACACCTCTCGCCCCTGCTCGACGAGATGTATGCCGAGATCGGCCGGCCCAGCATCCCGCCCGAACGCCTGCTCAAAGCCAAGCTGCTCCAGGCTTTCTACACCATCCGCTCCGAGTCCCTGCTGGTCGAGATGCTGCACTACAATCTCCTCTTCCGCTGGTTCCTCGACCTCAACCTGACCGACGAGATTTGGGATAACTCCACCTTCACCGTGAACCAACAACGCCTGCTCGACCACGACACGGCCCGGCTTTTCTTTCACACCGTCGCCGCGCAGGCGCGGGAGCAAGGCTGGATGAGCGACACGCACTTCACGGTGGACGGCACGCTGGTCCAGGCCTGGGCCAGCCTGAAAAGTTTTGCCCCCAAGGAGGCGGCGGCGAAGAAAACCGACGATGACCCCGGCAACCCGAGCGTGGACTTCAAAGGCGAGCAGCGGCGCAACGCCACCCACCAGAGCACGACCGATCCCGAGGCCCGCCTGTATAAGAAGGCCGCCGGGCAGGAAGCCAAGCTGTGCTACGGCCTGCATGTGCTCATGGAAAACCGCCACGGGCTGTGCGCCAACCTGATGGTGAGCAGCGCGACCGAAGAGACCGAGACGGGCGCGGGCTGCGAACTGCTGGCCCAACAGCAAGACACCCAGGACCGGCCGCCGCAAACGGTCGGGGCCGACAAGGGCTACCACAACCGGGAGTTTGTGAGCTTCTGCCGGCAGCACGGGATCGCGCCGCATGTGGCCGCGCGTGCGGACCGGCAAGTGCCTGGACTGGACGGGCGGACGACGCGCACGACGAACTACCAGGTCAGCCAAAGAATCCGCAAGCGGGTGGAAGAGTGCATCGGCTGGATGAAAGAGATCGGTGGGCTGCGGCGGGTGAAGGTGCGGGGCACCGAGCGGGTGAGCCTGCACGGGTGGCTGGTGGGGACAGCGTATAATCTGGTGCGCATGGGCCGGCTGGCGACGGCTCCGCCGGGCTAAAGCGCGCCCGCTGAGGGCGCGGTGGGGAGCAGTGTGTCCAAGCGGGGCGCAGAACGGGAAAATGCGGGACGCAACCGCGGAAAACGAGCAGCGCAGCCTGCCCCGAAACGTGGTTCAACCAAAGAAAGATGAAGCCAAACTCAAATCCGGGCGTTTATCAAAAAACTGCTAG
>JACPZS010000245.1 GCA_016195385.1 Verrucomicrobiota bacterium | reverse complement strand
AGCCAGAAAGATTTTGCGCGCCCAGCGTTGGTGGAAAAGTTCGGGTGAGGGAGACATAAGGGCCTTGCCGTTGATGATTTCAAAATAGACGCCATCGTCGAGGCTCAAATAGTCCTCATACGTCCAGACTTTATCCGGGTTTTCAAGGACTGCGTTCATGGTGGCAAAGTAACCGAAATTAGGCGTCAGCGAAAGAGCTTTTATTCCTCAAACAACGCCTGCGCGAATTGTTTCGCGTCGAAGGGTTGCAAATCGTCCGGTTGCTCGCCGAGGCCGATGAATTTGATGGGCAGGCCGAGTTCCTTCTGGATCGCCACCACCATGCCGCCTTTGCTCGTGCCGTCGAGCTTGGTCACGATGAGGCCGGTGAGCGGAACGGCTTTGTTGAATTCGCGCGCCTGGTTCAACGCGTTCATACCGGTGCTGCCGTCGAGCACGAGCAGGACTTCGTGCGGCGCGCCGGGCAGTTGCTTGCCGATGACGCGATGGAGCTTGTGCAATTCCTGCATCAGGTTGTGCTTGGTGTGCAGGCGGCCCGCCGTATCAATGAAAAGATAATCCGCTTTGCGCGCTTGAGCAGCAGTGACGGCGTCGTGCGCCACGGATGCGGCATCCGCACCATAGCCGCTGGCGATGACTTCGACCTTGAGGCGCGTGCCCCAGAGTTTGAGTTGCTCGATGGCGGCGGCGCGGAAGGTGTCGCACGCGGCGAGCAGCACGGTTTTTTTCTGCGATTGAATGTAGTGCGCGAGCTTGGCGGAGGTGGTGGTCTTGCCCGTGCCATTCACGCCGACGATGGAAACCACCGTTGGACCGCTCGGAGCTTTGAGCAAATCAGGTTTGTTGGACGACAAATTCTTTTCGACTTCCGCGCGCGCGATGGCGAACACGTCGTGGCCCGTTGTGCCCTGGGATTCGTACGCCTGCTTGACGGCGGCGACGATCTGTTGCGTCACAGCCATGCCGAGATCGGCGGCGATGAGGGCGTGTTCGATTTCTTCCAACGACTCGGCGGTCAGCTTGGGCGAACGCGTGACGATGCGCTTGATTTCGTGCGTGAGTTTCGCGTGCGTCTTGGCGAGGCCGGCTTTGAATTTTTGGAACAACCCCATACTGATTAGCTAGGACTGTGAGCGGGAGGAGTCGGTTTACTCGCGAAAAGCAAACCACTCTGGCCGATGCGCTCGACGAGCCGCCGCTTCATGCGTTCAACGAAAATCTCAGGAAGCTTGATCGAGCCAATCAGAGGTTTGCCCTTGTTCATGCCGTGGCAATCCGAGCCTCCCGTGACGACCAGTTTCAATTCCGCAGCGATCTTCAAGTAATGTTCGCTGGTTGCGTTGGAGTGTTTGCTGTGAAAACACTCGAGGCCGTCCAGCTTGGCTTCGGCAAGCTGGTAAATCAAATCGTCGCTGTTGTTAAGTCCGGGATGAGCCATTACCGCCAGTCCGCCGGCTTGGTGGATCAATTCAATGGCATCGACTGCGGACATCTTAAACTTCGGCACCCAGGCAGGCCGGTTCTTTTTGAGGAAGCGCTCGAAGGCTTCGTCGAGCGTGGCACAGTGGCCGGTTTGCACGAGCGCGCGGCCCACATGCGGCCGGCCGGGCGAGCGGCAGTTGGCGATGGCGAACACCACATCGGCCTCCAATGGAATGCCAAGTTCGTTGAGACGGGCGACCATTTCCCGGATGCGATTCTGGCGCACTGCCTGGAACTTCGCGATTTCCGCAAGCAGCTTTTCGTTGGCCGTATCGAGGAAATAACCCAAAAGATGAAGTTCCCGGCCGCGAACTTCGGCGGTGAACTCGGAACCGGGGATGAATTCGATGGCCGCTGCTCCACAAGCGATCGCCATTCGGGCACAGCCTTCCACCGTGTCGTGATCGGTCAGCGAGAGCAGCTTAAGACCGTAGTGCTGGGCGTGGCCGACGAGTTCTTCCGGCGAGTAAGTGCCGTCGGAAAAGTGCGTGTGCAGGTGAAGGTCGGCGAAATGCATCCAAGTGGTGTGGCGGGATCTCCGTCAGCGCGCCGGCCGCATCAAATCGGATTTCACCTTGTCCAGAATGCCGTTGACGAATTTGCCGCTTTCCTGTGTGGAAAATTTTTTGGCAATGTCCACTGCTTCGTTGATGCTGACGACCGGCGGAATATCTTCCCGGTGCAGCATTTCGTAAATCGCCAGGCGCAAAATGTTGCGGTCCACGCTCGCGATCCGATGAAGCGACCAGTTTTTTGCCTGCCGGGTGATGATGGTGTCCGCCTCCGCCTGATGCGCCAGCGCGCCGCGGATGAGCGGATCCGCAAAGGCGCGGACCGCCGCTTCGTCCGCCGTAGGAGGCGGCAACACGACCTTCTCCCCCCACTTGGCGTCGCCTTTTTCATCCGCCAGGGCGGCGACTTGCTGCGAATTCCAAAAATGATCGAGCGCCGTGTCCAGATTTTCCGGCGGGTTGATCTCCGACTGAAATAAAAATTGCACGGCGCGTTCGCGCGCCTGACGTCTCATGCCCATGCTGCGAGCATGGCGGATGCGCTAGTTGAGTGGAAAGAAAAAAGTCACCGGCTCCGCGAGTTGGAAGATTTTTGTCCATTGGCGAAGGTGTGGCGGCGGCACTGGTCAGCTATTTAGAATAATTCTAATTATTGACAAGCTGGCAGAACATTCCGATCCTGACCCCATGAAGAAAGCGGCGGTCGAAATATCTGAAACTGAGTTGAATCAGCGGTTGGCGAGGACCGGGCTGCGGCCCACGCCACAACGGCAGCACGTGTACGAAGTTCTTCGCGAAAAGAAAAACCATCCGACGGCGGAAGAAGTTTTTATCCGCGCCAAGAAGGGAATGCCCGAGATTTCGATGGCCACGGTGTACAATTGTCTGGACGCGCTCGTCAGTTGTGGTCTCGTCCGGCAGGTTGATCAAGGCCGGGCGGCCACGCGCTATTGCTCGAACATGCAAGCGCATCACCATTTTTATTGCGACGAATGCGGCGGCGCGTACGACATCGATCTATTGCCTAATGCACCCAAGCCGTACGTGCCGATTCCGCGAGGGTTTCAACCAGCCCGGTACGAGATCACCATTCGAGGCCTTTGTCCCGATTGTGCGAATGCCCGGCGGAAATGATTGCATTTCGAGACTCGGCACGACTGCGACAAAAAATTCTTCGATTTCAGCATTTTGATTTTACCAAGTAATTTACCAAGTAAATGAGCACTGCCACCGACACCATCGATGAGTTTGTTCAAAGCGACTACAAGTATGGCTTTGTCACGGACGTGGAGTCCGAGTCCGCGCCGCCGGGCTTGAACGAAGACATCATCCGGCTGATCTCCGCGAAGAAGAACGAGCCGCAGTTCATGCTCGACTGGCGGCTCAAGGCGTACCGCCACTGGCTGACGATGAAGGAGCCGGCGTGGCCGCAGGTGAAGTATCCGCCGGTGGATTTTCAGGCCACGATTTATTACTCCGCGCCGAAGCAGAGGGGCGATGCGCCGAAGAGCCTCGACGAAGTGGACCCGAAGCTCCTCGAAACGTACGAGAAGCTCGGCATCCCGCTGCGCGAACGCGGACGGCTGGCGGGCGTGGCGGTGGACGCGGTGTTTGACAGCGTCTCGGTGGGCACGACGTTCAAGGCGCAACTCGCGGAGAAGGGCGTCCTCTTCTGCTCGTTCACCGAGGCCGTGCAGGAGCATCCTGAACTGGTGAAGAAGTATCTCGGCACAGTGGTGCCGCATACGGACAATTTTTACGCGGCGCTGAACTCGGCGGTGTTTAGCGACGGCTCGTTCTGTTTCATCCCGAAAGGCGTGCGGTGTCCGATGGAGCTATCGACTTACTTTCGCATCAACGCAGCGAAGACAGGACAGTTCGAGCGCACGCTCATCGTCGCGGAGGAAGGCAGTCATGTCAGCTACCTCGAAGGTTGCACCGCGCCGATGCGCGACGAGAACCAGCTTCACGCGGCGGTGGTGGAACTCACCGCGCTCGACAACGCGGAGATCAAATACTCGACGGTGCAGAACTGGTATCCGGGCGACGCCGAGGGGCGCGGCGGCATTTACAACTTCGTGACCAAGCGCGGCCTGTGCAAAGGGCGCAACTCGAAAATTTCCTGGACGCAGGTCGAGACCGGCTCCGCCATCACCTGGAAATATCCAAGTTGCATCCTGCAAGGCGACAACTCGGTCGGGGAGTTTTATTCCGTCGCGCTCACGAACCATCGCCAGCAGGCGGACACCGGCACGAAGATGGTTCACATCGGCAAGAACACCAGCAGCACGATCATCTCGAAGGGCATCTCGGCCGGACGCGGGCAGAACAGCTACCGTGGCCTGGTGAAGATTCAGAAGAGCGCGGAGAACGCGCGTAATTTCTCGCAATGCGACTCGATGCTCATCGGCTCGAAATGCGGGGCGCACACGTTTCCTTACATCGAAGTGAAGAACACGACTTCCCGCGTCGAGCACGAGGCGACCACGTCGAAGATTGGCGAAGACCAAATCTTTTACTGCAACCAGCGCGGCCTCTCGACGCAGGACGCGGTGAACATGATCGTCAACGGCTACTGCAAGGAAGTCTTCAAGCAACTGCCGATGGAGTTCGCCGTGGAAGCGCAGAAACTTCTGGGCGTGAGCCTAGAAGGCAGCGTGGGCTAATCTTTGGTTGAGAAACCATCTTTGCAATGAATTTTCCAAATTACAAAAAAGGTCTTCGTTGGGGATTGAGCTGCGGTTTGGTTTGCGCCGCTGTGTGGTTCACGGCTAGTTATTTATTTTCGAAAACTCCTGCGGTTTCAGACGTATCCATATCGTTAGCTTTACAGCAAAGGTGGAAAGATTGGGGAACCGGCATCGTGATTTTTGTTGCAGTAGCATTCGTCGTTGGGATTCTCGCCGCCTTCAGACCGCATTTTCCAAAGCAATACAATCGACTTTCTAAACACTGAATGAAATTGTTGAATCAACCCATCCTCGAAATCAAAGACCTCCACGCCGGCGTGGAAGGAAAAAAAATCCTCCAAGGCGTCAACCTCGTCATCCGGCCTGGCGAAGTCCACGCCATCATGGGACCGAACGGCAGCGGCAAGAGCACGCTCGCGGCGATTCTCGCTGGACGCGAGGGCTACGACGTGACCGCCGGTGAAGTGCTTTACGAGGGCAAAGACTTGCTCGAACTCGATCCCGAAATCCGCGCCCGCGAAGGCGTCTTCCTCGCGTTCCAATATCCGGTGGAAATACCCGGCGTCAACAGCACCTACTTCCTCAAGGCCGCGCTCAACGAAGTTCGCAAGCACCGGGGTCTGACTGAACTTGACGCCGTGGAGTTCCTCGCGCTTGTGAAGGAGAAGATGAAAATCCTCGCCCTGCGCGAAGACTTCCTCAAACGTCCGGTGAACGAAGGTTTCTCCGGCGGCGAAAAGAAGCGCAACGAAATCTTCCAGATGGCCGTGCTGGAGCCGAAGCTGGCCGTGCTCGACGAAACCGATTCGGGACTCGACATCGACGCTCTCCGCATCGTGGCCGAAGGCGTGAACAAACTCAAGCACGCCGACAACGCGCAACTCGTCATCACGCACTACCAGCGGCTGCTCGACTACATCATACCGGACTTTGTCCACGTCCTGGCCGACGGACGCATCGCCAGGACCGGTGACCGCAAGCTCGCGCTTGAACTGGAGGAGAAGGGTTACGACTGGCTTCTGAAACACGAACTGGCTTCCGCTTGAACGCTACGCTGCAAAAGGAAACATGATCGAAACGATCACCGACCAGAAAGTCGCCGCAGGGGAAAAGGCCGATCAATACGTCGCGGAATTCGAGCGGCAAAAGCGGACCGACACCAAGTCTCCGTCGTGGCTTGCGCCGCTGCGACGGGCCGCCTTCACCAGTTTTTCCGAATTTGGTTTTCCAACGTTGCAGGACGAGGATTGGCGTTTCACAAACGTGGCACCCATCTTAAAGCTTCCATTCCGTCCTGTTTCGACCCACTCGCGCGATGGACTCACGCTTGAGACGTTGAATCAGTTTCCTTTCACGGGGCTTCGCGGGAGCCGGCTGATTTTCGTCAATGGGCATTTCTCCCCCGAACTCTCGGTCATTCAACCGCAACCGAAGGGCGTCGTCATCGCCAGCCTCGCGGCTGAACTTATGAACGGTCACGGCGCGCTGGAACAGCATCTCGCCCGCCACGCGCGCACGGCTGGCAACGCTTTCACCGCGTTGAACACCGCGTTCTTTCACGACGGCGCGTTTATTTACGTCCCGGCGGGCATGACGGTGGAAAGCCCGGTGCATTTGCTCTTCGTCTCCACCGCGACCGAAACCGGCGCAACTGCCCATCCGCGTAATCTCATCGTCGCGGAACGCGGCAGCGCGCTCACGCTGCTGGAAAGCTACGTGCGCGTGACTGACGCCGCGACGTTCACGAACACTGTGACAGAGTTCGTCCTCGGCGAGAACGCGCACGTCGAGCACTGCAAATTTCAGGATGAAAGCACCGACGCGTATCATATCGCCGCGCTGCACATGCAGCTGGGCCGGAGCGCGAACTTCATCTCTCACTCCATCGCCACTGGCGCAAAGCTCTCGCGCAACAACATCACCACCATCCTCGACGGCGAAGGCATCGAATGCGTGCTCAACGGCCTTTATCTCACGCGCGGCGATCAGTTGGCCGACCACCACATGGTCGTCGAGCACGTCCAGCCGCGCTGCAACAGCCACGAGTATTTCAACGGCATCCTCGACGGTCGCTCCAAAGGTGTCTTCCACGGACGCATCCTCGTCCGTCCCGACGCGCAGAAGACCGACGCCAAGCAGACGAACAAAAATCTGTTGCTTTCTGACGACGCCACGGCTGACACCAAGCCGCAGTTGGAGATTTACGCCGACGATGTCAAGTGCACCCACGGTGCGACCATCGGCCAGTTGAATGAGCAATCCATCTTCTACCTCCGCGCCCGCGGCATCGGACTCGAAAAGGCCCGGCGCATGTTGATCCACGCCTTTGCCGGCGAAATCATCGACCGCATCCGCTGCGAACCGTTGCGCGAGGAGATGGACAAGCTCGTCTGGGAGCGGCTAGAACAGAGCGAAGTCGTCGCCGTCGGTCATTGACGCCATGACCATCGAAAAGCTCATCGCCAATTT
>JACPZS010000257.1 GCA_016195385.1 Verrucomicrobiota bacterium | reverse complement strand
GATGGGGTAATCCGACATGCGCTCGCGGAACGTGTTGAAATGCTGTTGCGCCAGCACGGTCGTGGGCACCAGCAGGGCGACCTGCTTGCCGCCCATCACCGCTTTGAACGCGGCGCGAATGGCGACCTCGGTCTTGCCGTAGCCGACATCGCCACAAATGAGCCGGTCCATTGGCCGGTTGGTTTCCATGTCGGATTTGGTTTCCACGATGGCGCGCATCTGATCCACGGTTTCCTCGTAAAGAAACGAACTTTCAAACTCCCGCTGCCAGGAGTTGTCGAGCGCGAACGCGTGGCCGGGCTGCAATTCACGCGCGGCCTGAATCTCCAAAAGTTCGGCCGCGAGATCGCGCACGGCTTCGCTCGCCTGCGCTTTGGTCTTCTGCCAGCGCGTGCCACCGAGTGTGTTCAATGGCGGCCGCGCCTTGCCGGTGCCGACGTATTTGCTGACGAGATGCGCCTCATTGACGGGGACGTAGAGTTTCGGCGACGGCTGCGCCGGGTCGTTGGCGGCGTATTCGATCACCAAACATTCCGGCGCGGCTTCGGACGAAACCGTTTCGGTGGATGCGCTTGCGTCGGCAGGCGGTTTGCGTCCTTTGGCAACGGGCAGACGGCCCAAGCCGATATACCGTCCGATGCCGTGTTGCAAGTGGACGACATAATCACCTTCCTCCAAATCCGCGAAATCAATATCGAGCGCCGAGCGTGTCGCCAGCGCGTGCGCCGACTTGAGCCGGCGCGGACGCTGCACTTTGTAGCGGCCGAAAATCTCGGCGTCCGTGACGACAACCAGTTTGCCGTCCGCGAAAATAAAGCCGCGCGTTAGCGCGCCCAAGCGAGTGACGAGCCGTGTGTCATCCGCGAATCCGTAGTCGCGCAAAATTTCCGTGAACCGCTGCCGCTCGCCTTCGTTGTTGCAGAACACCACGACCGAATGCCCTTGCCGTGACCAGCGATGAAGTTGCGCAAAAAACTCGCGGCGCTGCGCCTCGGCGATTTGCGGCTCAACCGGCCGTTCTGCCAGAGGACGAAACGGATCAAGGCTGGCGAAACCGAGCGGCAACGCCGTCGGCGCAACGAGACTGGCTAACGGGGGTTCGATCCCAAGTTCGATTTCGTCATCGACGCCAGCCGGCATCGGATCGCGTGCCGTAAAAACTTCTTCGCCGCAAATTTGGATGACAGCATTGCGCCGCTGCGCTTGAATTTGAAATTCGTTCCACTCCAGAAAAAACAAATCGCCTTCGGGAATTTGCGCGGCATAAAGCCCGGCCTGCTCGGCCAGCGAATCCGGCTCGCAAAGTACGAACAGTGTTTCACCTGGTAAATAATCCAGCAACGACGCGAGCGATTCACTCAGCCCGGATGCCGCTTGGCAGTCGCTGGCGCACTTGGCGGCGTGTCGCTTCAACATTCCCAATTCGCCGGCGGGCGGAATTGTCACGTCGCTGATTTCCGCGCGTGAAATTTGTGTGACCGGATCAAACTGGCGAATCGATTCCAGCTCGTCGCCGAAGAACTCCAGACGCACGGGCCACGGACTCGTGGGCGGAAACACATCCAGGATTCCGCCCCGCAAAGCGATTTCGCCCTTCTGCGTCACTTGCGCCTCCGGCTCGTAGCCTTGTTCTTCGAGCCATTCGATCAAATCGAGCGGCTCGATGCGATGGCCGCGAGTGAATTGTCGTGTGCAGGCTTGCAGTCGTTGCGGTGAAAACGTCCGCTGCATCAGCGCGACCGTAGTCGTGACGATCAACGGCCGCGCTTCGCGTTTCGTTGCATCGGCGTCACTTGCGCTGGCGAGCGCGACCAGCGTCTCCAATCGCTCGCTGATGACATCGGCGTGAGGCAGCTTCGCTTCATGCGGCAGAACCTCCCACGCTGGATAAAACAACAGGCGAGTGGTGGAGGTTAGCTGCGTGCGTGCGACTTCGATGGCAGAGGATGCGGCTTCGGGATTCGCGTCGTCCGCGTTGACGAAAGCCAGCCATGTTTCCACGTCTTGCAGCAAACTTTCCTGGGACTTCAAACCGGCGGTGACGAGCACGAGCGGACGCTGCGGGAAAAGTTTTCGCAGCAGCACGGCGAAAAACGCCTGCGCGCCGGGGGCAACGCCGTCGCAGCGCGGCAACGATTCTCCCGCCTCCACGCGCTGTCGCAGCGCTTGCACAGCGGGAGTTTGAGCGGCGATTTCAAATGGATTCCGAATCACCTGAGCGTTCGGTTCTGACGGACGCGGCCAGCGTGTCATCCGAAGACAAACTCCGTCAAGTGGGGGAAATTCAGGCAATGCTCCGGCCGCTCAATTTGTTGCCAACTCATCGGAGGATGCGCTTGTCCCGGAGCGGCGAATGAGGCAGAGTCGGTCATCCTTGAAAGCAATTTTCCATTTATGCGCGTGAAAGTTCGCTGGCTGATCTTCATTGCCTCATGTCTCGGTCGGTTCGTCGCGCGTGCTGCGTCGCCGGAAATCGATCCCACGCTGCCGACCTGCCCGCGTGACTGGAAAGTGGAAATCGTCGCCAAAGCACCCGCGCTCGTGCATCCCTCGGTCGTCGCGTGCGCACCCGATGGACGCGTCTTCGTCGCGGAAGATCCGATGGACATCAGCACGCCCACGGCGGATTTGGAACTGGGCCGCATTCTCTGCCTCCACACGAACGGACAACTCACCGTCTTCGCCGACAAGCTCCACGCCGTGTTCGGAATGCAATATCTCGAAGGCAAACTTTACGTCCTCCACAATCCATTCTTCAGTGTCTTCCGCGACGACAACAGCGTCGGCAAAGATCGCGATGAATTGATCAAGAGCACGAATCCTAATCCCTGGGCGCAGGATTGGAACGACCACGTGCCCGCGAATTTCAAACTCGCGATGGATGGCTACTTCTACGTCGCAACCGGCGACAAAGGACTTTACGGCGCGGTCGGCAAGGACGGCCGGCGCGTCGATATGTCCAGCGGCGGCGTGTTTCGCATTCGACCCGACGGCACGGGGTTGGAAATTTTCGCGACCGGCTTGCGCAACATCATGGATGTCGCCATCAACGCCGAGGACGAGATCTTCACCTACGACAACACCGATGAGCGCGATTGGTGGTCGCGGCTCACGCACGTCGTCGATGGCGGCTACTACGGCTACCCGTACGACTTCAAACCGCTCAAACCTTACGCGCTGCCGGCGATGGCCGACTATGGCGGCGGCGCGGCGACCGGCACGCTCTGCTACAACGAGGACGCGCTGCCGCCCGAGTATCACGGGAATCTTTTCCTCGCCGACTTTGGGCGGCGTCAAGTCATGCGCCTGCGCATCGCGCGCGACGGCGCGACCTACAAAGTCGTCGCGCGCGAGGAAGATTTGCTCAACGGCCCGCCGGAGTTTCGGCCCGTCGGCATCACGCTCGCGCCGGATGGATTGAGCTTCTACGTCTGCGATTGGAACCACGCCGACACGAAGGACAAAGTGCAAGCCGGGCGCTTACTCAAGGTGAGCTACACGGGCAAGAGCCACGCGACGCCGAAGCCAGGGTGGTATTTAGCTGCGGCACTGGGAAAAGACTTAGAGGAGTGGCGAAGGGCTGGTGGTTTGGGACAGGATTTTGAGACGCAAAAATTGTTTAATCGGCGTTCCGCGTACGAAAGTGTTTTGCGTTCAGGATTCTACCACCCATCCGCCGCTGTGAGGCTTACTGCTCAACGAGCCTTTGTACAGCTGTATAAAATGGCTATTTTCCCACCTATGCATGGCGACATGAGGGAAGAAGCGCCGAATCTCAAAACTTTTTTCAAAAAAATAGTTCAGGATCGAAATAGTCCCTTGAATTCTCGAATTAGTGCTCTTTGGAGTCTTGATGCGTCACTAAAGCTAGATGCATTCTCCGCTTGGCATGAGGCAATGGGCATGCCCGATGACACTATGCAATTTGCAGTAGTGGATGGTGACCCTGCTGAAAAATTGCAGGTAATTCGAAGGCTTGGACTTCGGCAAAGCAAAGGTTGGATGCCGATTCTGGTCGAGCGGCTCAAAGACACTGATGCCGCAGTCCGGCTTGAAGCCGCAACGGCGATTGGGCGAATACAGAATCAAAAGGCACGCACTTTTACGGCCGGTGAAACCCCTAACGAGACTGTAATCCCGAAACTCGTCGAAGCACTCGAAGAACCTGATCGCTTCGTACGTCACGCCATCTTCAGCGCGCTGCATCGGATAGGGCGGGCGGACTTCGAGAACTGGGCCACGATTGCAAAGGGGCTGGAAAACGCGAAGCCAACCGTGCGCCAGGGAACTTTGCTCGCGCTGCGCGAAACTTACGAAGAGCCGGTCGTCGATGCATTCGTCAAATTCATCGGTAACCAAGCACAGCCCGCCGACTCGCGCGCGAGCGCGCTCGAAGTTTTGGCCGAGCTTCATCGCAAGCTGCCCGAATGGCGCGGCGAGTGGTGGAGCTATCATCCGGTGGACAAACCGCGCGCCGAAAAAACCGTCGCGTGGGCCGGCACGCCGCGCGTGCTCGCCACGCTGCGCGAGTCGTTGAATGACCCTTCACCGCTCGTCCGTGGCGCGAGCGTCGATGGCCTGCGTCTCGCGAAAGAAACCAGCGCCGCGCCGCGCCTGCGCGAATCGTTCGCAAAGGAAACCGATCCCGAACTCAAGCAAAGCATCCTCCGCACGCTGGCTGCGTTCAAAGATTCGGCGGCGAAGGAACTCATCTTCGCCACGCTCGTTGATGCCACGAGCAAGCCAGGCTTGCTTCTCGAAGCCATCAACGCCGGCGAATCCCTCGTCGGCGAACCGATGATTCCCGCCCTCGTCGGCCTCTTAAACTCGCGCGCGAGCGACACGGAAGTCGTGCTGAAATCCATGCAAGTCCTCGGTGCGTTGCGCGCGAAAGGCGCGGTGCTCGTGCTGAAGGATGTGTTGACGCGACCGGCGTTGCCGCTGCGACTTGGCGCAGTTGCTGCGCTCGCGCAAATCGGTGGCAACGGCGTCGCCGAAGCCATTTCGCAACTTTTGATGGAGGAAAATTTGGAACTGCGCCGTGCCGCCGTGACCGCGCTGGGCCGGCTCAGAGACCGCGCCGCTCTCGCCGATTTGCTCGGAGCCTTCTCGCGCGAAGACACGAAGTTTGAAGCAACGAGCGCACTCGCTGCGATGTCGGACGTGCGCGCGCTCGACGCCTATTTGTTCGGTCTCGCCAGCTCGAACGGCGGCGTGCGCGACGCGTGCCACAAGGCGTTGCGCGCGATTGCCGCCGAGGCGTTGCCGCGCATCGAGAAGCGATTGAGCGACGGCGCGTTGACGCCGCTCGTCATCACCGAACTGCAACGGCTCTATCGCGATTTGCTGATCGCGAAGGACAGTCCATTGCTCGCCCAGGTCGTCCAGCAGCGCGAGCCGGCCGAGTATTTAGATTACGCGTTGAAGAACTCCGGCGAAGCGGCGCGCGGGCGCGAGTTGTTCGACAATCTGCAGGGCGTGGCATGCGTGCGCTGTCACGCGGGCGATCATCAAGGCGGCGACGTGGGGCCAAACCTCGCGAGCATCGGTTTGCAGTATGGCCGCGCGCAATTGGCTGAGAGCATTCTGTATCCGAGCAAAGTCGTGCGCGATGGCTACCGGCAGGAAATTGTCGAGACCAAGACGGGCGATGAAATCGCCGGCATGGTGCGCGGCGAAACCGCCGATGAACTCATCGTGCAGGACGCCACCGGCACTCGACATCGACTCGCGAAAAGCGAAATCAAGGAACGCCGGGCGACGACACTTTCCTTGATGCCGGAAGGATTGCAACTCGGCCTGTCGCTCCAGGAATTTTCGGATTTGGTTTCGTATCTGGAGTCGATGAAAAGCAAGTCGAGAGGCGCGTCGAGTCAGTAAGAATTCCGCCGCCGAACGATCGTTTTGATTGTTGGCGCGTAGCTGTTACGCTCCCGCCATGCCCGAACCGGATGAGCCGGAAGATTCCACGCCACTCGGCAACAAAATTTTTGCCACGACGCATTGGAGCGTGGTATTGGCGGCTGGACAGGACGGGTCTTCCGCAGCGACGGAGGCGCTGGAAAAATTGTGCCGCGCTTATTGGTATCCCATCTACGCCTACGTCCGGCGGCGCGGCCACGACGTTCACGAAGCGGAGGATTTGACGCAGGAATTTTTCGCCCGCCTGCTAGATAAGAATTCCCTCGCGAGTGTCCACCGCGAAGGTGGAAAATTCCGTTCGTTCCTGCTAACCGCGGTGAAACATTTCCTCATCAATGAATGGCAGCAGCGGCAAACGGCAAAGCGCGGCGGCGGCAAAGCGATTATTTCCCTCGACGAACTCGACGCGGAGAAGTGCTATCAGTTCGAACTGGCCGACGCGGCTACTCCGGAAGTTCTCTTCGAGCGTCGTTGGGCGGCGACCGTGCTCGATCAAGTGCTGCGCCGGCTGCGCGACCGCTACACCGCCGACGGCCAGACGGAATTGTTCGAGGCGCTCCAGCCTTGTCTGACTGGCGCGGAGCAGACGCTGGCTTACGCGGAACTCGCCGCGCGACTGGGCATGACCGAAAGCGCCGTTAAGATGGCGGTTCATCGGCTGCGCAAGCGTTACGGCGAGTTTCTGCGAGCCGAGATTGAGTTGACCGTGAACAGTCCGGCGGAAGTCGAAGAGGAGATTCGTTGTCTGATCGCGGCGGCGGGAAAATAATTTCATTTCGTCAGTTACTTTCGGAAATTTTTCCGGTGGTAACGGAATGATGAAAGGTGTCATGGCGATGACTCATGTCTGCTCGGAATGCGGGACGGCAATCGACTCCGCCGCGGAAGGCGCGCTCTGCACGAAGTGCCTGCTGGCCCTGGGGCTGCAAACGGCGTCGGCTGCTTCGACGCCCACGGTGAAGATCGATGCGGCTGAACCGATTGGCTTCGATAATTCAGGTTCCACCCACAACGCGCCCTCCGGAATTGGAACATCCCGTTCATTCGGCGACTACGAATTGCTCGAAGAAATCGCGCGCGGCGGCATGGGCATCGTCCACAAAGCGCGGCAAAAGAGCCTCGACCGAATCGTCGCCGTGAAAATGCTCTTGTTCGGGGCGCGGTCGAGTCAGGAAACCATCCAGCGCTTTCGCATTGAAGCCGCCGCCGCCGCGAGCCTACAGCATCCGCACATTGTCGCCATTCATGAAGTCGGTTTCCACGACGGCCAGCATTTCTTCGCGATGGAATACGTCGCCGGCTGCAGTCTGTCGGCGATTGTGAAGGACGGCCCGTTGGCGCCGCGCCGCGCCGCCAATTATCTCAAGGCCATTGCCGAGGCGATTCAGTACGCGCACGAGCAGGGCATCCTTCATCGCGACCTCAAACCGTCGAACGTGCTCATCGATCCATTCGATCAACCCAAGGTGACCGACTTCGGCCTGGCCAAGCGGTTGGAGACGGAAATCGAACTGACGTTGAGCGGTCAGTTGCTTGGCTCGCCCAATTACATGCCGCCGGAGCAAGCCGCGGCCAAACGTGGCGCGGTCGGCAAACGCAGCGATGTCTATGCGCTCGGAGCGATTCTCTATCACCTCCTGACGGGCCGCCCGCCGTTCGTCGCGCCGACCGTGGCCGAGACGTTGCAAGAAGTGTTCAACACCGAACCGGTTTCGCCGCGCGTGTTGAATCCGGGCGTACCACCCGACTTGGAAACCATCTGCCTCAAGTGCCTGCAGAAAGAACCGGAGAAGCGCTACCAAACCGCTGCCGCGCTGGCCGAAGAACTCCAACGTTTCCTTAACGACGAACCCATTTTCTCGCGGCCCGTCACGCGCACCGAACGCGCCTGGCGCTGGTGCCGGCGCAAGCCCGTCATCGCGACGCTCGCCGCCAGTCTCGCCGTGGTTTTCATCGTGGGATCAGTGGGCGTGCTCACGCAATGGCGGCGTGCCACAAACCAAAGCGAAGTCAACCGCCGTCAGGTCGCGCGGCTCAACGTGCTCAACGGCGTGCAACTTATGCAGGCGGGCGACCATTTCAAATCGTTGCTCTGGTTCACCGAGGCGCTGCGCACCGACGCCGGGCACCGTGATCGCGAAGAAATCCATCGCCTGCGGCTCGCCTCCGTGTTGCAGCAATGCCCGCGGCTCGTTCAAGTCATCACTCACAACGGCCAGCCCATCGCCAGCGCCGCGTTCAGTTCGACCGACGACCGGCTCGCCACTGTCAGCGTCGAGGATCGCACGGTGCGCGTCTGGGAAGTGCCGAGCGGCAAGTTGGTGACGAAATCCAAACGACTGACCGCGGTGCCGTATTTGGTTCTATTCAGTCCCGACGGGACGCGGCTGCTCGTCGTGCTTTCGGACAACACGGCGCGGATGTTCGACGCGGCGACGGGTGAGCCACTCGGCGAGCCGTTGCCGCATCGGCTCGAAGGCGTGGGGAACTCGGCACTTTTTCCGGCGTTCGATTCAACGGGACAACGACTCGTCACGCAGACGAAGACAAATGAATTGCAAGTCTGGCACGCCCACACGTTGCAGCCGCTCGGCCAGCCGTTGCGGCATACGAACCAACTCGAACGAATCCAATTCAGCGCGGACGGTTCACGACTCTTCACCGGCACGGAAAGCTCTGGCAATTTCGCGTGGGCGACGGACTCGGGCGGGCCATTGCCGTTTCCGATCACCGGGCTAGATGCGGTCGGAAATTTCTTTGTTGGAACGCAAGGCGACGTCGCTTTGATCGGCGGGCGGATTCGGAAGTTCACGTCCGTTTCCAAAGCTGAAAGCCGAAAGCCGAAAGCCGAAACCTCCAGTGAGCCGCTGGTCAGCGACGACTACCTCCAATGGGCCGCCTTCAGTCCGGAGGGCGCGCGCGTGCTCACCGCCAGTCGCGACCGCACCGCCCGCGTGTGGGACGCGCTCACCGGCAAGCCGCTCACGCCGCCGCTGCCGCACGACCGCGCGGTGTCGCGCGCCGCGTTCAGTCCCGACGGCCATCGCGTGCTCACTGTCTCGGACGACAACCTCACGCGCGTCTGGGATGCGGACACCGGCGAGCCGCTCACGCCGCCGATTCCGCACGCGACGGGCGCGGGCGCGAGCGCCTTCAGCAGCAGCGGACGCTACCTGCTCACCGTTCATCCGAACAGCTACGTCGCGTGCCTTTGGGATCTGCATCAGGAGCCGGCACCGCCCGCGCTGCTCAGGAGCGGGGGAGCTGGCAACTCGGTTTCGCGCAGCGGTGCCTTCGTCTCGCAGGAGATGAACAACCTCCTGCGCGTGCGCAACCCGATCGATGGCCACGATGTAACGCTGCATCCGAGCAGCATGAAAACGATTCCCACGCAGGCGTGGTTCGACGAAACCGGACGCTTCATAATCCTCGAGGGCGAATCGGCGAAGGTGCAAATCTGGGATCCTTCGACTGGCGTCGGCCTGCCGATTACGCCACCAGTGCCAAGCCGCTACTCCCTCGACGAAGCGGGTTCCAGGAAGGTGAAACTGCCGACCATCGACCTGCCGGCGGACGATCTGGTCGAGCTCGCGCAACTCCTCGCCGGCAGCAAGCTCGATCGCACCGGTGGCTGGACCTTATTGGATTTGGAAGAACTCACCGCCGCGTGGGAGAAGCTGTCGGCGAAGCCCACGGATCGGATCGCGGAATTTATTCCGCTTCCGCGTACGGCGAGCGAAGGCGACCCGAAGCGGAATGAATTCCGCGCTCCGATCCAAGCTGGTTCAGGGTCATCTCGTAGCAGCCGAGGTAACGAGGCTCACTCTGAAAAATCCGGCGTTGAAAATCCGCAATCCGAAATGGATCAGAGCCTCATTACCTCGGCTGCTACGAGTCTGTCGCTCGTCGGCGCCGGCTCCGCGCCGCTCACGCGCTGGCATCGGCGCGAAGCCACCGCCGCAGAGGGCGCATCGGAGTGGTGGGCCGCAGCCTTTCATTGGCGGAAGCTGGCCGCGTTGCAAACGGGCAGCCCGGAGATCGCGCAACGCCTCGGGTACGCGCTGCAATGTGACGCCAAGGCGAACTCTTCCGCTTCGAATTATCGCGACCGCCGCCGGCTCATTCCACCGCGCGACCCACGCGCTGGCGCTCGCCAGATCGATCTCACGGCGCATTACACCGCGCCGCGCGCCGACGCGTTCAGCGACGCGCGTCGTGAAATCGGTTTGCCGGTAGGTCTGCAAAAGCTCGGCGGCGTCACTTTCGATGTGCGGGGTGAAATTCGATTGTTCGGTCGCGGGCCGGACCCTCGTCGTCTCCAACTGCCGGAACAAATCATGGGCATCCAAGTTCAGCAGCGCGCGACGAAACTGCACCTGCTGCACACCGAAGCGTGGGCCGACTCGACGGAAGGCGAAGAAATCGCCGCGCTGACGATCCATTACGCCAATGGCCAGAGCCAGCGACTCCCGATCGAGCACGCAGTGCATCTGGCCAGCGATTGGTCTGGGGCATCCTCCGAGACGAAGCAAGCCAAGGTCGCGTGGATCGGGACGACCGCGCTCGCCAACGCGAACCAAAACTCGATTCGACTCTTCAAATACACATGGCCGAACCCGCAGCCCGATTGGGAGATCGTGAGCGTGGATCTGGCCTCCGCAAAAACTAGAGCGTCCTACGTCCTCGTGGCGCTGACCGTGGAGTGAGTAATGAAAACAAAATCTGAAACTCTAAATCCGAAATCCGAAAGAATGCCGAAACCCGAAGCCCGAAGAGCGGCGCGCGCGCCTGATCTGCTCTTGTCCCGCATCTCCGCGTTCGGGCCTTACCAATCCCGAAGGGATTGTGTCCTCCAGCCCAGGGTTGCGAGGCACGAGCCACCCTGGGAAAACCAATCGGCAGGGAACCAACCCCAAAGGGGTTGCGTCCACAACGCCTGCGCTCCGACCTCGGCCGCAACCCCGTTGGGGTTGACGCTTCTTTGTCCTCCAAAACCCAGGGTAACTCGTGCCTCGCAACCCTTGGCTTCACGCCGGAATCCCTTTGGGATTTTCTGCATAGCCGGCGGAGATGATGGGGCAAGAGGAGGCATGCCTTCGACCACAAGCGCCGCCCACACGGCACGCGTTTCCCGTGGCTTCACGTTAATCGAACTTTTGGTCGTCATCGCCATCATCGGGATTTTGGCGAGCCTGTTGTTGCCCGCGCTTTCGCAAGCGAAAGCCAAAGCGCAATCGACGCTCTGCAAAAACAACCTCAAGCAACTCCAATTCGCGTGGGAGATCTATGCCGGCGACAACGACGGACGGATTGTGGGCAATAAGGAGGCGTATCCCTCAGGCTACTTTCAAAACGTGGACGGCTGGGTTTTGGGCAACGCGGAACGGGATAAAACCGATGATAACATCAAAGACGGACACCTGTGGAAATACACCGGCGCAGCACGGCTCTATCACTGTCCCAGCGATCGATCCAAAGTTAAGGGCCGTCCTGATTTAGTTCGCTTCCGCAGCTACGCGTTAGAAGGAACGCTCAATTATGCGATCGTTCCTGGAACCCCGGGCGGATACATACCTGTGTACGATCAAGGAGGCGTCCTTAGGAGAGACTTCGATGCGTATGCGCCTGCCAGCAACTTCGCATTCCTGGATCTCTCAGAAGCGTCCATTAATAGCGGCGCGTGGGACTTCTGGTTTCCCGGTCCTGAGAACTGGAAGTTTGGGCCGTTTTCTTGGGGACAGCAACCGGGAGAGCGCCACGGCAAGGGCGCAAATTTAAGTTTCCTCGACGGCCACGTGGAGAGCCATCGCTGGCTTTTCACGCCGAAGCGTTTCGTTTCGGACCAGGGTTTCCCGCCGGCAAACAAGCTGGACCTCCAAGACCTGATGTGGCTCATCGATCGGACGCACCTTGGGCAATACCGCAAGCGAGAACTCGGGCTCCCCTGATCGTTCGCTCCGCCGGAGCCGTTCAACCACCACGAAAATGAAAACGAATTTTGTGAAATGGATTTCCAATCGTGGGTCAGGCTCAACGACTCCTCGCCAACAGCAGTCCGTCAAACCAGCCTCCCAGGAGCGCGGTCAAGATGCCGTGGCTCTGTGCGGCACAACTTCAGACGACCTCGATCTCGTAAGACACGAGCCAGATATCGAACTGGCGAAAGCGGGTCTTCAGTGTGTCTTTGAAGCGTCGGAAGAAGTCTCGTGTCTCGGCCGTCATCTCCACATCGACGACCAGGCGCAGATGCTCGTCCTCGAACCGTTGTCCTTCGTGCATCCAGACGCCGCGGAGCAATTCAGGCGAAGTGGTCAGTGCCCCAAAAGCCGCCACGAGCTCCTCCTGGGTTTGATAGAACTTCGCCGGTTCGACGGGAGCGCCGTCGTTATACCTTGTGGGCAGCAGAATCTCGTAGCGTCTGCGTGACATGATCCTGGTGCATCCATTCCAGAACTTCGTGAGCCAAGCCTTCCGAATGCAGCCAACCCACGGCCGGCTCGGGTACGATGAGTTGCCCCTCTGGCAGACTCACGATTTTGCCACGGCGCGCCAGCCCGTAGTAGGCCTGCACCGCCGCATCCCGCGAAGGGAAAGAGATTCGCGCAAACTTCATGGTCGAATTATCGCCTTATTCCGCTGCGGGTCAAGCACGGTGGAGCGAGTTGCACGGTGGAGTGAGTGATGAAAATGAAATCCGAAGTCCGAAGATCGCACCGGGGCGATGAACCGCGCGCTAGCGTCTTGGAGTGCGGCAGTGCTCTGCCGCTTTCGGACACACCAGGGCCATCGAAAAGCGCCGGCGCACCGGCGCACTCCAAAACCTCGCGGCATCCCGAACCATTCACAGAAAAGGCCCGCCGCGCGGACGAGGCGTCCGCGCTCCGCTCTCACGGCGGTTTCGCATCGATCGAATTGTCCACCACCACCGCCGCTTCGCTTCAGAGAATCACCAGTGTCCACTCGTCAGCAAAAGCCGTCGTATCGCAATCCGCTCCGGCGAGTTCATCTGGAGCAGCCAGGCTGTGGCTCGGCCCGGCGGAGTCAAACCCTGAATCCTTCCCTGGTCGTCCACCGCGAAATGCTCCGACCAAACATCCGTGCGCGGGTGAAACAAGCGCACCACCGAGCCGGAATCCGGATCGATCCCGGACAGGTTGGTGCCTTTGTGCAGATTACAGCGCTGGCAACTCCACGCGAGATTCTCAAGCGCCTCAGCGCCGCCGTGCTGTGCGGCAACGATGTGCTCGAGATGAAACGGCCAGAGCGGCAGATGATCTTCGTGAAATCGGCAATACTCGCAGCGCGCTCCGGCCCGTTCGCGCACCGGCTGGCGTAACGCGACGGACATCAAGACAGATGTTCGCTCAGGTAGCGGCGCGCGCGTCCCTGCAACAGGGCCACCACGTCACCCACCTCGACAAAGAGCCGATACTCCGCCCGCTCTTCTGGCGTCAGTGCGCCTTGATTGCAGCGCTCGGCCAGTTCACTGACGCGCGCGCGCGCGGCGTCGCTGGCGCGCACGGCGAGAAGCTCGCGCGCGGAGGAGGGGGTCAGCGCCCGGCCCAGAGGTTCCACCAGTTCGCCGAGGAGTTGAGCCGGAGTGACGGTCACATTCATAATACCGCACAAATTAACGGCCTGGCCTGGCAAAGCAAGCGAGTAACCCAAGGCAGCAGGATGTACTCAACGATCTGCTTCAACATGATGCAGGTTCTCCCGGATGCGGCTCAACTTCTTGCGCGTCGAGCTGCGCAGGCGCGCGGATTTCCGCGTCGGTGCTCTTGTTCGCTTTGCGAATCGCCGAGAGTTCTTTCATGGCCGTGTTGAGCGCGCCCAAATAGCTGCTCACATCCGCCTCAGTTTCTCGGGCAATCGCTGTCTTCGTTGGCATGAGGGAACTCTACTTTTTTGAACCATGAATGCAATGCGCCAATTATCGCCAAAGTCATCGCGATCGATGCGGCACTCGGGGAGCCAATCCGCCGACACCGCCGGCTCGGCGCGCGCTTTCACGCTGATCGAACTGCTGGTCGTCATCGCCACCATCGGGATTTTGGCGAGCCTGCTGTTGCCCGCGCTCTCGCAAGCGAAGGCCAAAGCGCAATCGACAATCTGCAAAAGCAACCTCAAGCAACTCCAATTCGCGTGGGAGCTGTACGCCGGCGACAACGACGGGCGCATCGTGGGCAATACCACGGCGTTTCTCTCGGGCTATTGGCAAAGCGTGGACGGTTGGGCTTTGGGCAACTCGAAACGGGACCAAACCGATGAGAACATCAAAAACGGGAAACTGTGGAAGTACACCGGTGCCGCGCGGCTCTATCATTGTCCAAGCGACCGCTCCAAGGTTAAAGGCCGTTCCGATTTGCCTCGTTTCAACAGTTACCAATTAGAGGGAACGCTCAATTACGTGCTGGTCCCTGGGACACCAAGCTCGGGGCTTCCACCCGAGGGCGGCAACCTACGGAAAGACTTCGATGCGTACGACCCCGTCAATAATTTCGCGTTCATCGATGTCTTGGAGGGGAACCCTCTGGATCCAGCTTTTCACCTCGAGTTTACTGATTTGAAACGCGGTCAATTCTATTGGTCATGTAAACCGGGAGAACACCACGGCAAGGACGCGAACTTGAGTTTTCTCGACGGTCACGTCGAAGGCCATCGCTGGCTGTTTACGCCGAGACGCTGGGATGATCCCGACAACCCGGCCCAGTTCTGGCCGCCATTAAACAATTTGGACCGCCAAGACCTGATTTGGCTCTTCGATCGGACGCACCTTGGGCAATACCGCAAGCGAGAATCTGGGCTTCCCTGATCATTCGCTCCGCCGGAGCCGTTCAATCACCACGAACATGAAAACAAGTTTTGTGAAATGGATTTTCAAGCTGCGCTCGACGTTGATTGCATCTGGTAGGGACGGCGCGCTGCGCCGTCCCCGCCCGCGTGCAGCGGGCGGAACCGCGTCCCAACTAAGGGATACGCTGATTTAATCCGCCTGTCTTGCGATTTAATTACAGACTGTTGCTGAATGGTTTTCCAAACTCCAAGGCATGACGCACCAGCGAGTTTAGAAAACCAGACACCAATCGGCAGGCTTAGATTGCAAGGCAGACAGGTTAGATCAGCGCTTCCTTAAGTCCAACAGGCTGCTAGTTCGGCGAACTGAATTCAGTTACAACTTCACCGCCCGCTTGAGTTTCGCGCTGCGCATGGCGGCATCGACGATTTCCTGACCGATGCGGCTGATCGGCAGACTCACCGGGCCGGCCAGTGGTTTTCCGGCGTCGAGGCAGTGGAGGAGATATTGAACCGGATTTTGGTTCGGCGCTTTGGTCGCGGGCGCGGCGATGTGGTGAGGCAGCGGCTTTTTGCGTGTTTGCACGGTCACGTAATCCTCGTAGTCGTAGGTGCTGATGGTGCCGGCGGCGCCGGCGATGACGAAGCCGCAGCGCGGTTGTGGCTGAATCGTCCACGGGTCGGTGAACGTGCCCCAGCGCGTTTCGAACTTCGAAAGACCGTGGGCGTAGCGCGCCACGACGATGCTGTGCTCGTCCACTTCCAGTCCTTTGGGTTCATCGACAATCGCCGTGACTTCGAGCGGGCGCTGGCCGCCTTGATACCAAGTGCTGAGGGTCGTGCCGTAACCGAGGTAATCGAGTAACGAGCCGCCGCCGTGCGCGCGTTTGTAAAACCACGAATGCGGTTTTTCTTTCGCGACTTGCACGGGAGTTTTTTCGTCTTTGTCGGCGCCATGAAAGAGTGGGCCGCGATTGCCGCCAAAATGCCAAACGTTGAGCACGTCGCCGATGACGCCGGCGGCGGCGAGTTCGTACGCTTTGCGATGCGACGGCACCCACTGGAGCGGCCAATTGATCATGAGCGTTTTTCCGCGTGACATCGCGGCAATCATCGCATCGGCTTCCTTGAGCGACGCGGCGAACGGCTTTTCAACCATGAGGTGAACGCCGAACGGCGCCACTTTTTTTACCCACTCGCCGTGTTTCGACGCGGCAGGACAGAGGATCACGACGTCGGGTTTCGCTTTTTCCAGACACGCGCGGTAATCGGTGAACGCCTGGCTGCGCACCACAAGTCCTTTCCTGATGGCCTCCTCCATGCGCGCGGGCTGTTCATCGCTGATGCCGACAATTTCGGCGTGCGGGTGCTCGTGCGCGTAACGGAGCAGGTCGCCCATGTGAAAGTGATCGAAGTTGATGCCAGCAATTTTCCAAATTCGCTTTTTCATGATCGTGATACGCGAGCATGGCAGTCGCGCGCGAGTGTGCGAAGGGAAAAATCATTTTCGCGGCGTATTTGATTGTCATTCGCGCGGGCACTTTGGGCCATGAACTCCATATCTCAGCCCACGCAAATGTCCGTGGAGGTTCAATGTTCAGTCTGTCGGCCGAACTTTCGTAGGAGCGAGTCCGCCGGAAGTGGTGGGCAACCTTCCGGAGACGAATAGAGCGCCTGCCAATACCGCCACGCTTGAGACCGAGGAAATTTCTGCTGCGCTCGCTTGCCGGCTTCTTCAAGAGTCCAGGACTCTGAAGGACGAACTGAGTTGTGATCAAAGCGCAGGAACACGTTGGCTAATCGCCAAACGGACTAGCATGGCAGGTGTTCGCATTCCCAGTGGGGCAAAGAATGACTTGGTTGATCCGCGTTCAAACATGGCTGGAAAGGAAAATTAGGAAATAAGTGATTGACTTGATGGCTAAAGTAAGTCATAAAAAACACCGATTAAAGGACATGATTGCGTGTGAAATAGATTTATGAAAATGAAACATCTGACTTTGAGTTTGGCCTTCGTCGCCGCCATATCCAGCTTCACGGCATCTGCTGCCGCCGATTACAAAGCGACCGTCCGGGTGCTGAGGAATACGCCTGTGGCCGAATTGCCTGCCAAAGCCGCGCAAACAGTCAGCGCGGCAAAGACTGAGGACCGCGAGGCGGTCACGGCAGCCGTGATTCGCGCGGTTGCCAGCAAGAGTCCTTCGGCGCTCGTATCAGTTGTCGCCGCGATCACCAAAGCGTCACCAGACATGGCTTCGGTTGCCGCAGCCACCGCTTCGATGCTCGCACCCAAACAAGCCGAAATGATCGCCCTCGCTGCGGCCAAGGCCGCACCGGGTGCCGTAGAACAAATTGCTGCGGCAATTGCGAAAGTTTTGCCGGCTTCGGCTTCAACGGTCGCTGAAGCTTTGGCCAACTTTGCGCCGACTTCTGCAACCAAAATTTTCGCCGCAGTGGCGGAAGCAACGCCGACCACGGCCAAGCGAACCACTTCCAAAGCTGCTGGTTCCGCTGGTGCGCTGGGCACGATTTCTACCTCGCCTGGTCCTATTAAACCCGGGACTCGTACGACTCCAACTCGAGCCACAGGCGAAGTTCTGGGCGGCGATCCGCTTCGTAATTACGGCAATTAGTTCCGCCCTTATATTCCCAGTTTCATTCCGAAAAACCTGCCCTTCTACCGAAGGGCAGGTTTTCTTTTTCCGACAAATCGCGTGAAGTTTATTAGTGTGCCACCTGCGTTGTTAAACTTTTTTGGAAGCGACCCAAATCAGTGCAAGAAATCTCCTCTCCAGGCCATTCGCCAAAAGTGCTTAATGAGGATATGAGTCAATCGTCTCCGGAGCGTTCTTCAATGTCATGAGCGAAGTAAGAACCGAATTACTGGCCGAGCAACTAATGGCCGCGACTAGGTTGATCGAGGCAGCCGCGGCGAATCGTGCGCTGCTGGCTGCGCTCCCGATCGAGGAACGCACGCGCCTGCTCAAGGCTGCAGGCGAAATCTACTGCCCGGACGTGAGCGAGCGGCGGCGGCTCGTGAAGGCGAAGTTGCGCCAGCGCAAGGCGGACAAGAACGACCGCGACCAGGGCGTGCTGAACGAGACGGGCATCCGCACGCTGCGCCGCAAGCCGGTCTTCACCACGCCGAATGTTTTTCCGCCGGAGAACTTCGAGCAGAAGGAAATCGAGGGCGACGCGGAGTTTCGCGAAGTGGTCGAGCCGCAGAATTGCTACATCTGCAAGCAGGACTATTCGACCATTCACCATTTCTACGATCAGCTTTGTCCGTCGTGTGCGGAGTTGAATTTCCGCAAGCGCAGCGAACTGGCGGACCTCACCGGACGCGTGGCGCTGCTCACGGGTGGGCGGGTGAAGATTGGTTATCAGGCCGGCATCAAGTTGCTGCGGGCGGGGGCGCAACTCATCGTCACCACGCGTTTCCCGCGCGACTCGGCGGCGCGCTATGCGGCTGAACCCGACTTCAGAGACTGGGGTCATCGGCTGGAAATCTTCGGGCTGGATCTGCGCCACACACCGAGCGTGGAAGCATTTTGCCGGCACCTGCTGGCGACTCACTCGCGGCTGGACTTCATCATCAACAACGCCTGCCAGACCGTCCGCCGCCCGCCGGATTACTACGAGCACATGATGCGGCACGAGACCGCGTCGCTGAACGACATGCCCGAGCAAACGCGCAAACTGCTCGGCGCTTACGAAGGCCTGCGCGGCTACCACCTCCTGCCGGAAGGCGACGCTGCGCTGGCACGACGGCGCATGTCGGAAGTCGCGGGCCTGACGCACGCCGCGGCGCTCTCGCAAATTCCGATGCTGCCCGATGAACTGGAAGCTCAGAAGGATTTGTTCCCGGAGGGACGGCTCGACCAGGACTTGCAGCAGGTGGATCTGCGCGAGCGCAACTCATGGCGCCTCACGCTGGCGGAGGTGCCTGCCGTCGAGCTGCTGGAGGTGCATCTGGTGAACGCTGTCGCGCCCTTCATCCTCAACGCCCGGCTCAAGCCGCTCATGCTGCGCACGCCGGAACGCGACAAACACATCGTCAACGTCTCCGCCGTCGAGGGCCAATTCTACCGGAAGTTCAAGACCACGCGCCACCCGCACACCAACATGGCCAAGGCCGCGCTCAACATGATGACGCGCACCTCGGCGGCGGATTACCACGCCGACGGCATCCACATGAACGCCGTCGATACCGGCTGGGTCACGGACGAAGACCCAGCGCACATCGCGGCGCGCAAGGTCGAGGAACACCGCTTCCATCCGCCGCTCGACATCGTGGACGGCGCGGCGCGGATCGTCGATCCCATCATCGCCGGCTTCAACACGGGCGAACACGTCTGGGGAAAATTTCTCAAGGACTACGCGCCGACGGACTGGTGAAGCCGGGGCGGGCGCGAATTGTCCTCCGGCCGTATCGCGTCTCCCTCCCAATTCGCAAGCGTTTCCGCCAAACTTATCCGGACGCCAATTTCTTCACGACCGTTTCTGCTGCGAGTCCATGAAACCGGACAATTTTGTGGCGTGATGTGTGGCCGCGCACCAATTCGACCCGTCCGCGAGGACAATCCAAACGTTCGGCGAGCAAGCGCAAGAGAGCTTCATTCGCGGCTGAATCAACTGGTGGCGCCGTTACTTTGATGCGCAGTTCGTTTCCGAGAGCTTTGGCAATTTCATTTTTTGCCGCGCGAGGCTGTAGCTTCACCGCCAGTTGCAAGCCGTCGGGATCAACGCGCAGATACGGAGGTAAAGTCATTTGATCGGCGAAGCGAGTGAGCGAAACACGCCAAGCCTGCAAAATTTAGTTCAACTGGCTGTCTTCGCAGTCAGTTTTGGAAAAACTTTCCACGTTCAACGCAACAACGCCCGCGCAGGCGCGCCGTCACTGTCGCGTACTTTCACAGGCAGGCAGAGCAATTCGTATTTGCCCGGTTTGATCTTGGAGAGATTGAGTCCTTCAATGATCCAAACTTTCGCGCCGAGCAAGATGTTGTGCGTCTCCACGCCGTCCTTGAAGAATCCGCCGACGGACAGGTAATCGACTCCAATGGTTCGCACGCCGCGATCGACGATGTGCTGCGCGGCTTCCTTCGAAATGTAAACAAAGTCTTTGACGAACTCGTTGGTCTTCCAACAGCGCGTCGAGTTGTGTGTCTTGAGCAGGATGCGCTCGCCGCGGCGAAGTTTGTGCGGGATCAATTCCGCCGGCTTCACCGACTCCTTGTCTTTGATTTCGATGACGCGCGCCGGGCCGATTGTCGCGTCGAATGGCAGCGTGTCCAAGCCGTCGCCATTCTTGATGAAATGCACGGGGCCATCCATGTGCGTGCCCACGTGCGCGCACATCTGCATGGCGGACACGTTGCAAACGTCGCCTTTATCCATGTTCTTCATGCGCTCGATGGAACACGCCGGGTCGCCCGGCCAGTGAACCATTCCAGAGTGCAATGCGACGGAGATATCGATCCATTTTTTGGGCATAAAAATCAGGCGAACGAAATGACGTTTTTGATCCCGGTGCTTTTGCCGAGCAACAACTCACGATACGCTTCGGGTTTGAAGCGTCCGGTGATGAGCGAGCGCAAAGCCGTCGGCCAGCGTTCGATGAAGATGCCAAGGTCTTGAATCGCCGAGACGAACGCCGTGCGATCTGCGTTGACGGTGCCGACGACGAGCTGGTTTTTGAGCACGACGTTGCGCATGATGAGGTCGGCCTCGACTTCGACGGCGGGTTTTGGCGCGGGAATGCCAGTGAAAATGAACGCGCCGTTAGTTCCGAGCGCTTTCATGACTTGAAAAGAAATTTTGCCGACGCCGACCGCTTCGTAAACCAGATCGATGTTGCCCACGCGCGCGACGAGTTCCGCGACCGAGACGGTTTCGGAGGAGATATATTTCGCGCCAAAAGATTCAACGACGTCCGCCTTGTAGTTCGGCGCTTTGGAACGTGAGTAAACGTAAGTTTGAAAACCTTCGGCGACGAGCTTCATCGCGCCAAGAATCCCGACCGGCCCGGCCCCCAGCACCACGGCGCGCATACCATGCCCGCGGCCGTGCTTTGCCAGCGCGGCTCCAGCGTGGCCCCACGGCAATCTTTTTTGCACGTGCCAGACCTGCGCGAGTCCTTTTTCCGCCACGGTCAACGGTTCTACGAGCACAGCCACTTCGCGTAATTTGGGCGGTACGTAGTTCAGATATTTTTCTTCATCAACATAATACTCGGTCATGAAGCCGTGCGTCATCTTGATGCCGCGCTCGATGAAATCCCCCGTCGCGCAAAAATCCTGCAAGTCCGCGCGACACGGCTGGCAATGTTCGTGCGGACACGGACGGCGCACGGACGGGACGACGAGGTCGCCGACCTTCAACGACTTCACGCCGGCGCCGACGGCGACAATTTCGCCAAGCGATTCGTGGCCGAGCACGAGATACTCGGAGCCGTCCGGCGGCGAGCCGTAAACAAACGTGCAAATCTCGCGATCCGTGCCGCAGATGCCGACGTCGAGCGAGCGTACTTTCACTTCACTGCCCGACCGAATGCTGGGCGTGGCGTGATTTATTTCGCTGACTGTGCGTTTGCTGGGTATGACACCGATGGCTCGCATGAACTCAATCTTTAGACTTTATCCGCTCTCGAATGACGACGGAACCGCATGTGCAGCCCGGTCGAGGAAACCGAAGCGCATCCTAGCGAGCCGCGGCGTGGTGAAAACAAAAAAATTGCGGCACTCGGATCGCCATCATGCCTTCACAAATTGGAACTCAGCCAGCTTCGGATGACGGCGGCTTGCGGATGCTTCGGCTCCAGTTCCAGCACTTTCAAATAGTGCGGGCGCGCCCGGGCCGGTTCCTCGAGTTGCTGCGCATAAAGATTAGCGAGGGCCAGCTGCGCACGGACGTCGTCGGGCGCGCTCGCGAGCACCTTTTCCAACTCCGCCACCGCGTCGGGCGCGTAGTTCGCCTTTTGCAGCGCGAGCGCGAAATTGCAGCGCGCACTCGCGTGAGTTGGATTGATCGCCAGCGCCATTTCGTGCGCCAGCAAGGACGCCGGCAAATCTCCCGCTTCAAAGGCCGCCAGGCCGAGATTGTGGTACGCTTCAAAGAACGCCGGGTCGGCCCGCGTCGCCAGACGGTAAGCTTCAATCGCTGACTCCAGACGGCGTTGCTGCTGCTCCACCACGCCCCGGCCAAAAAAGATTTCCGCTTCGTCGCGATTGCCCGGCGCGGGTTTGGCCGGCGACTTATATGCGTAGCGCGGAAAGCTCGGACGCTCGCGCGTGGGCGGCGTCACTGGGGGGCGCGCAGATCGGCTGGATACGACCGGCTCCGCCGTTGCCGCCGCCGGCGTTTTGTCCGTGGCGCTGGAAACTTCTTTCGCTTTGTTGGAGCGAAACCAATTCACCGGGTTTGCGCGAGAGAAGAAGCCGGGCTTTTGCTTGCGCGACGACGACTCAATCGGCGGGAGAAGTTGTGAATCAGCGGGCGATGCCGTCGAACTCGTCGGCGGCGGGATCGAAACCGTCGGTTCCGGAGTGGCGATTGGTTTTTCATCGCGGGCCGGCTTGAACGCCGGTTCTTCGGCTAATGGAACAATTTGAGCCGGAGGCAGGCGAGGCGGTTCTACGGCCGCAACATTCGTTGGCGCTTCTAGGCGGGCGACGGCGTTGGTCGCGAGATTGGTTTTCGCTGACAGCGGGACTGTCGGCGCTACGACCCGGTTGGAAATTTGTGGAGTGACCGACAGCGCCGACGCAATAACTTTGTTGGTTGCAGCGGATGTGGCCGTCACTGGTTTCAGATTTGCAGGCGCGTTCGTGCGTGTCGCGACCAGATTCGTAGCACCCGCAGCCTGGGCGAGTTGATTCGTCACGACCGGCTTTGGCGGCTGGTTCAATTCAGCTTCGAGTTGCCGCATCATCTGCTCGACTGCGGCCCAATTCGCCGGCTGCGGCTTCTGGTGCAGATACTCGCGATATTTCTGGAGCGCGTTCGTCCGGTTGTTCAAATACTGTTGCGACACGACGGCCACGTTGAAGAGTGCCGGCCGGTACTGCGGTTGGATCGCCAGGGCCGCGTTGAAGTACTGCACTGCGTCACGCAGCCGACGCTTCTGCAACTCGGCGATACCGACGCCATTCAGTGCTTCCACGCTTTTCGGCGAAATTTTCAGCGCCTGCGCGTAGCTCCTTTCCGCGCCGTCCGCATCCCGCACGCGCAACTGCGCCGAAGCCAGCTTGAGCCAGCCTTCCAGAGATGTGGACTGCAACATGGTAAATCGTTTGAGATGATCCAGCGCGGCAGCGGCGTTGCCTTGCTCGAGCAACAGACAGCCAAGATTGTAGGACGGCGACGCCAGGTTTTTATCGAGGACCAGCGCGCGTTGATATGCCTGCGCCGCATTCGTCACCTGGCCCGCGCCGTGATAAGCCAGGCCAAGATGGTTCCACGCCTGGGCATTTTGCGGGAGTAACTCCGTGGCGGTTTTGAGTTGCTCGACCGCTGGTTCAAACTGGCCTTCACCGATCAACCGTTCGCCCTCCAGCAGCGAGCGTGGCCCGGCGGGCATGCACCCGGCCAGCGCAGCCACGAGCGCGACGGTCAGGAAAAACTTTCCCGACCTGGCGCCTGATTTTTTTGTGGTCAGCATTTACGTTGCGGATACCATTCCGCGCTCTGAATGTCGGGCTGCGCCCGTGTTTGATTCGTAATGAAACAACTCTT
Source organism: Verrucomicrobiota bacterium (assembly GCA_016195385.1). Taxonomy (GTDB): domain Bacteria; phylum Verrucomicrobiota; class Verrucomicrobiia; order Limisphaerales; family JACPZS01; genus JACPZS01. Next base: position 15,981 of record JACPZS010000257.1, on the reverse strand, counting down.
TATCCGCTTCATCTGCGCTTGTCAGTCGCTAATTGCGCTGGCCGCGGGCGCACAGTCGTTGCGCGTGGATCCCCGCCTGGCGCGCCCTGACGCCGCGCAATCCGCCCGCGTGCTCGTCGTGCAGGACTCCGAAGCGATCCAGACGTTCAAGCCGAACGCGGAAGTCATCCGGGCGATGGTGAACCGCGCCATCACAAACTTCACCGGCACTACGCAAATCACCGACGCCTGGCGCAGCCTCGTGGCCACGCAAGACATCGTCGGCATCAAAGTCTTCTCCGCGCCGGGGGCCATCTGTGGCACGCGGCCGGACGTGGTCGCGGCGGTCGTGCAAGGATTGCTCCAAGCCGGCCTGCCGCCGAAGCACATCATCGTTTGGGATCAATACGCGGTTGATTTGCGGCTGGCCGGTTTCTTCGAACTTGGAGAACGCTTTGGCATCCGCGTGGCCAGCAGCGCGGCGGCGGGCTACGACGAAAAAGAATCCTACGACACGGCGTTGCTTGGACATTTGATTTGGGGCGATCTCGAATTTGGAAAAAAGGGCGAAGGCATCGGCCGCAAATCCTTTGTCTCGAAACTTGTCACGCGTGAGATGACGAAAATCATCAACGTCACGCCGTTGCTCAATCACAACTTCGCCGGTGTGTCCGGCAATCTCTACGGCCTGGCGATGGGCAGCGTCGATAACACGGTGCGTTTCGAGCAAAGCGGCGAGCGGCTCGCGTCCGCGGTGCCGGAGATTTACGCGCTGCGCGCGCTCGGCGATCGCGTCGTGCTCAATATCGTCGATGCGCTCATCTGCCAGTACGAAGGCGGTCAACAAATGCTGTTGCATTACTCAAGCACACTCAATGAACTGCGCTTCAGCAAAGACCCCGTGGCGCTGGACGTTCTCTCGGTGCAGGAACTGGAACGGCTGCGCGGCGGCGGAAAGACCGCGGCCTCCACCAACGCCTTTGAACTGTATCAAAACGCGTCGCTGCTGGAACTCGGCGTCAGCGACCCCAATCGCATCCGCATCGAACGGGTTCCCTGAGTTGCGCAGCGAACCGACGAAGACTTCAAGCGATGTGAACCAGTATCTGCGTGGCTGCGATTTCGACTATTGACGTTGCCGAAAAAACAAAACCAACCCTCCGAGTGCTGCGAGAGCGAAAGTTGATGGTTCGGGACACTCATCAGGAAAATACAAACAACGTTCTGATGGAAGCAGCAAAATCGAGACGCTTGAAAGCCCTGCGAGGAACGCAGGAAGATCCGGCGCGACTGTAGGTTTTACTGTTATGATGTTCGAGGCTCCAAATCCTCCTCCCGATTGAACTGCTGCTTCGTAGGTCGCTCCGGCTAAAACATTCCACGCTCGGACCTGAACAACACTTGTGCCATCGGCGGCGATGGCAGACGCCGGAATTGTTCTTGCAGCGGCAGACCAGTAGCCACGTCCCTCCCCGGATCGAAGTGGAATCGCCTCGCCAACAGGTGAAAGCGATCCTTGCGACACACCTGCGTAAAGTTGAACTAGATATCCGGGACCGGAAAGTCTATCGCCAAAAAACAAAACAGGCGCGTCGTAAAGGCCAGCGACTCGCCCTGAAAAATTGACCTGTCCTTGCGCGAAAACCGCGCCCACAACGAACACGCCGCAGAGAAATAGAAAAATCTTTTTCATAATCTGGCTCCAACTCTCCCAACAGAGTCATTTCGTATTGCAAATGGCTGCGGCAAGCAAGCCATCTTCTCAAACCTAGAAACAGTAGTTGAGGCGCGGCTCCGCTAAACCGACTCCGCGTCTTTCAATTTGAAGTGAGATATTTCAACAACTCGATCTGCTCGCGGTCGTTCAGCGATTGGAGCAGACCCTCGGGCATCAGAGATTTTTCGCTTGTCGTGCGTTGTTTGATGTCCGCCTTTGCGATCACCAGTTGCTCGGCGGCGGTGCGCAAGGTGAGCGCGCTGGACGTTTCATTCACGATGAGTCCGGAGACCACGTCGCCGTTTTTGTTCTCCACCGTGGTCATTTGAAAATCCGCGCCAATGACGGCGTTGGGGTCGATGACATTTTCGAGGAAGTAGCGCACGCCGTGTTTGCCCGCGCCGGTAAGTTCAGGGCCGAGGCGCACGCCGTCCTGGCCGAGCACGTGACATGGTGCGCAGAGTTTTTGAAAATGCTGCCGGCCCGCGCCGCCGTCGTAGGCCCAGAGCGGCGCTTCGTCGAAGACTTTTTCCAACCGCGTGATCTGGTTCTGTTTCTCGACGGGCGTTTGCAAAATTTTTCCCCACGTCGCGGTCACACGCCTGTCCACTTCGGTGTTTTTTAATTCGGTCAACTGACGGACATGAAACGCGGTGAGTTGGTCGCGTTTGACCTGGCCGGCAGTCACGGCGTCGAGCAGGGCCAGCGCAAAGTTCGCCCGGCTCGTCAGCGCGTTGAGCGCCGCCGTGCGCTCGTTCTGAGAAAATTTCTCGAAGCGACCGAGCAACGCGGCCGTGACTTCCGGCGCATCAAACCGCGCGACCAAATTGATGGCCGGCACGCGAAAAACATCATCGTCGAGCAGGCGCAGGAAGACGGCGAGCGAAGCGCGATTCTGCGCGCGGCTCAACACGCTAAAGGCATGCTGGCGCGACTCTTTCGGCGCGCTGGCGTCGCCCAAAACTTCGCGCAAACGCGGGAACATCGAGTCGTCCCCAAACACGGCGGCAAGCCGCTCGGCTTCGCGCTGAATGCGCGGGTCTTTGCTGGCGTAGAGCTGGGGCGCGGTTTTTTTCCACGCGGTGGGCATCGCGACGTTCGCGCGCGATTCCATCGCGAGAGTGATGCCTGCCAGGCGACGACGCTGCGGTTCGCCTTCGAGTTGGTTCAGCGACTCGACGACGCGATTGAGTGGTTCGCCTTCGAATGTGGCCGCGTACCAGTAAATGTTGTTCGCAAGCTGCGTCAGTGGAGTGGACTCGGCGATGGTAAACGCGCGTTCGATGTTCTTCGGCATCCGTTGGGCAAGCCCGTGCCAAAGCAGCAGGGGCAAATTGCGGTCGTCGCGATCCTCGGTGTGTTGCGCCAGCGCGGTGATCAAGTTCCACGCGGTTTCTTCCGGTACGCGCTGAATCGCGGAGGCGAGATAACGCCGCACGACGGGCGACGGATCGGTTTTTGCCAATTGAACGAATTCGCCGAGTTGCTTGGACGAAGTCTGTTTCTTGTCGGTGGCAAACTGGATGCCCCAGCCGCGCACGAATTCATCCGGATCGTGCAAGGCGCGTTCAGCGACTTGCTCGGTAAAATGGCCGACCGCGTTGACGCTCCACAACGCGCGCAACCGGATCGCGGGATCGACATGATTCGCAAAAAGATTTCCCAAAGAACCAACGGCTCCTTCGTCAATCGGCCGCAACTGCGCGCGTTCGTGAAGCAAGCGTCGTGCAGTGCGAACGAACCATTCGTTTTTGTGGCCGTGCAACTCGATCAACTCGGCGTCGTTTTTCTTTGCGAGGTTCACTTTCACCGGTTTGTAGGTCGCGTCGTATTGGATGCGGTAGATGCGTCCGTTTTCACGATCCCAGCGTTCGGTGTTCGGATTGTGGCAGTGCTGTTGGTCATACCAGTCGATCGTGTAAACCGCGCCGTCGGGGCCGTATTGCAGATCGACGGCGACGTATTTGGGATCGCTGCAAAAAAATTGATCGCGTCCGGCGTGAATCGTGTCGAAGCCCGAGCCGAGACGTTGGTTGACCTGTTGATTGATCTGATGACCGCCGAGATTGTGCGTGAAGAGATGACCACGAAATTCGTCGGGCCAGTTGTCGCCGAGATAAATCATCGTGCCGACATGCGAGTGCCCGCCGTAAATGGCATCGCTGCCGCGCACACCTGCGCCGCCCGCGCCGTGGTCGTAGCGCGCGGACGCGAGCAGAAAATTTTGAAAGCCCGGGAAATCTTTCGGTGGTTCGGCGATGATGAACGGCGCGTAGTTCGCGTTCGCCTGATTCCAGAAATGGCCGCCCTGGAGGACGTGCGTCGTCAAGCCGCGGCCCCAGTAACTGCGGCAGTGCGTCATGAAGATTTGGCCGCGCTCATCATAGTCAAGCCCCCAGGGATTGCTGCCGCCGTGGGCGAACACCTCGAACTCATGCCGGATGGGATGATAGCGCCACACGCCGGCGCGCAGTTCGGTGCGCTGCGCGTCGGTCGCGCCGGGCTTGCCGATGTGCGCGAGATTGAACACGCCTTGATTGCCGTAGAGCCAGCCGTCCGGCCCCCAAAGAAAACTGTTCAAACATTCGTGCGTGTCCTGAAAGCCGAAGCCATCGAGCAACACCTGCGGCGGGCCGTCCGGCACATCGTCGTGATTGTGATCCGGAATGAACAAAAGTTCCGGCGCCGCGCCGACCCAAACGCCGCCGTAGCCGACTTCAAATCCAGAAACGAGATTCAAGCCTTCAGCAAAGACTTTTCGCGTCTCGAATTTGCCATCGCCGTCGCGGTCTTCAAAAATCACGAGCTTGTCCAGCCCCTGGCCGGCAGGACGTTTCGTCGGATAGCTGTAGGCTTCGGCGACCCAGATGCGACCGCGTTCATCCCACGCGAAAGCGACGGGTTGGTGCAAGTCCGGTTCCGCGACGACCAGTTCAGCGCGGAAGCCCTCCGGCAAATACATTTGCGCGACGGTCTGCTCGGCCGGCGTGCGCGGCGGGGCTGGCATTGGGTTGGGTTTGAGGTGTCGAAGTACGGGGCTGGTCTTGAGCCGTTCGACACTGGGAAGTGGTTGTTCGGCCAAGCCTCGGTTGGTGAGTAAGCCTGCAACGAGAAACAGGCAGATCGCTTGGAGCCAGAAAAAAATTGAAATCCGGGATCGCATGGCAACGGCGTAACCGAACCACGCAGAATTGTCAAAAGCTCCAAGCGCTCGGAATCCAGAGACGAACGCCGCGCGCGATTTTGCTCAAGCAGGCGTGAGCAATCCGTCGTGCGACGGCACGTCGGGAGACAATTCAAAGGACTCGTAAATTCCTGAATCCCACTTTTGCGTGAACGAGTCCCAGTCGCCGTGATTTGCCAGCACGTTTTGTTCGAGTGAGCGCACCAAGTTGTCGGAGTAGAGTGTCAGATTTTTTCCCGACTTTTTGTCGGTGGCGATGGTTTTTACTGGATTGACGGTCAGCATAAATTCTTCGCTGAAAGAGCAGGCGAGTTGTCGCCGTTGGCTCTTCGCGCAAGCCGAGAACGAGCGCACTCGCGGAAAAATCAGAGAGTGGACTCGGCGTTTCACAGGGCTGTTTTTCGCCGAGCGCCACTCGTCCTTCTCCCGAGAGAGGGATAATTCTGTTCTAGCAGAGGCGATGCCAGAGCCGAAAATCGGCGGTGGCTATTTTGCAGGACGCGGGATCACACAATTTAGCTCATGTGGGCGACCCGAGATTGTCGCGCGCGGCGGGCCATGCCAACGGGGCGATCAGCGATCGCCACGGTTGGTCCACGATCTTGAATTAATTTTTGATCGCGCAAGAAATCTGGAATTTTCTGGAAGGCTTCACAAGAAATCCATCGCTGCGATCGACAGGCTGTCCATTTTTGAGGCAGTAGTGTCCTATTTTGAGACTCTTGAGGGAAAAGGATCGCGAAATTTGAGCGGCGCGTTTCGGCAGGCCCACGAGTCCGTGGGCAGGGCGCGCTGACCACACGCGTTTAGCTCCACTCGCACAACGATTCGAGGTGCGCCGCCGATCCATCGCGCAGCCAGCCATCGAGCTGGGCTTGGTCCTTGAGTTGTTGGCCGCGAAGCCGTGGCACAACGACGAAACGGCAATTCACTTCCGGCAGAGCCGTCATGTCGCCCCAAAGTTTTTCAAACTGGGCGACCGGGAAAACATCCTCGTGCCCGTGCCCCCAGCGCTTCTTTACGTCTTTGAGCGTGATGTAAGTGGGCATCTTCGCGGCCAGGTGACGGATGGCACCGGCGATTTTCTCCGCGTCGGCCAGATCGTTGCGCGTCAATTCAAAGGCGGACAGGAGTCCGTCAATCTCGATCCAGGTGGTCATCGAGTTGTAATAGGACAATCCGAATTCGTCTTCTTCGCGCGGCATGGCCAGCCCTTCGACGAGGCGGATGCGACCGTTGACTTTCGCCAGGCCGCCGCCGCGATCTTCGATGCGGCGGGTGATCATCTCGAAGGTCAACGCTCCGCCCAGACTGGCGTGCAAGCCGAGCAGAGTGGCGTCCAAGTTCGCACCCAGCGTGTCAATGTTGTGCAGCAGGAGATGCTTGAGGTTGGGACGCTCCTGGAGCAGTTCGCGCAGCACGCCGTTGCGGAGCAGATTTGGAACTTCATACCAGTGTCCAACGGGGTGCAAGCATTGGAGCGGCAGGTTGTCGGTGTAATCGCTTGCCTCGCCGGACTGCCGGGCCCAATCGATGAGCGCAGCACGCGTGCTGTCGCGCATTTTTTGCGCCTGTTCGTCGAGCAACTGTTGGGCTTGTTCCTCCCAGGCAAACCGCAGATCGCGCACCATCGGCACAAACCGCAAGCCGACCGCGCGTCCTGCCGAAAGATGCAGCGGCCCTGCGTAACCGTAATTGGCTTGGCGCGTGAGAAATTCCCGAATCGGCCGATGGGTGAGGTAACTCGTCGTAAAAACGTGCGGTACCGGAACGCCGTGAATCCGGCTGACGCGGCGGCTCTTGGCGAGATGCGTCTCGATGAAGGTTCGGTGCCGGCCAGCGAGCTTGGCGTAAGGGTGGAGCGCCTTTACGACACCCGCGCCCTGGGTCCAACGACTGCCCGCGCCCGCCGCCAGCGTAACCACGGCTACCGCACCGCTGGCAATCAGTTCGCTGCCGAGTTGCAGATAATCTGCGGGAAGCTCGGCCGTCGCATCGACAATTTCGCGTTCCTTTACATCGCGAATTTCGGTGTTGGGCGGAAGCCGGTTGTGTGGCAGGCCGACCCGGCTGCCCTTCAAGTCGGCGCGGATTTGTTCGTGTTGCAGCGCGTCGAAACCGTTTTCGTCGAGCAACGCAGTGAGATTGGAGCCATCGGTCGAACTCAGATCCAACCGTGGCAACAAGCGATCAAACAACACTTGGACCATGCCGCGCAACTCGGGTTTCGTCCGGCAGGCCGCGCCGAACTTGTCCAGCTCCGCGCGGCGCAGCGGCGTCATCGACCGCAGTTCCGCGCGCAACCATTTTGGAACCATCAGCGCGTAATAACCTGGCGGCAGCAGCGCGTCGTGGTGGCGCAACATCCGGGCCGTCGTGCCGCGTTCGTTGATCGTGAAGTCATAGACGATTGGCTCCATGGCGAACGGCAGCGCGTGTTCCAGATCACGTTTGGCGGCGGACATGATTTCCTGGAGTCGCGCCTGGGCTTCGCGTTTTTTTTCCGGCGCAAAAATGAATCCCATTCCTCCGCCCGCCATGCCGCCGAGCATCCAAAAGCCTTTGAAGTGCTCGGGAAAGGCGGCGCGGGTCCGCTCAATCAACAACTCGGTGTAGTGATTGCTCGCCCAGGGAATGATCGTCTGGATCGGGCCGTTGAAGTTGCGCATCGTCGCTGTGCCGATCGCGTCCGCATCCTCGGCCGCCAGCGCGGTCAGGATTTCGTCCAGGATGGTCAGCGCCGTTTTGCGGCCCTGCCATTCCGCCGCGGAGCGGAGCAGATATTTCTCGGTCACCATTTCGAGAATGTGGCCGACGTTTTGCGCCATGCCGCCGTGGACGAGCACGAGACTTTCTTGCAAACGCTGGCGCATCGTGTCGGAAACTTCGTCTCGTGCGAGCACGCGATGTTGGGGCAGCAGGCGGCCGCGGCTGACGCCCCATTCCGGATCGGTCTCCTGCGCCAGCACGCCCTGGATTAATTTCATGCCGGGCCACACGCCGCCCGAATCCTGCCAGCCGCCGCCGGAGCCGCCGAGCCATTCGCCGAGGATCGCGCGCGCCGCCACGAGCCGGCGATCTTTTTCGTTTAACTCGCCGTCCAACGAATCCGTCTGGCCCGTCGCCCGCATGCACACGGCGATCAAACCGGCGAGCAAATTGGTGGAGACCGCGAGCCGTGAACCTTTCGGAATGTCATGCACGTTGCTCACCAGCTCGACGCCGCGCCCCGGACCAGCCAAGCGCGCCAGCAGTTCCGCCAAATTTTGACCGGAGCCTTCGATGCCGGGCGGCACGATGCCCGCCGCGATCACCGCCGCCTTGAGCAATCCGAGATAATCTTTCGCGAAATCAAAAACGTCCGCCAGTTCCGTGATGTCCGCGGACACGCCGAGATCCACACTCGTCAATCGCAAAACCGGTTCATCAATGACGCGGATGAAGGATTCGATCGGCGGGCCGGGCAAGGTGTCGCGGCCGCGCACCGCCAGATCAATCGACACGTTCAACACGCGCGCGCCTTCCGGATAATCCATGCCGAGAAAGAAAATGTCGCTCCAGGCGCTGTGCGTGAGATCCATGCGCACGGGTGTTCGTTCGCGCAGAATGGGGTAAGTGCCATCCTCGTCAGTCTTGCGCAGCAGTTCCGGGCGAATCCGCAGCGGCTGATCGGAAGGATGGCCGATGCGGAACATCCATTGATTGCCCCGCAGCGAGCGGACGCTGCGGCGGACTTGATCGGCGAGTGTCTGGAATCCGAGCCGATGATACGTCGCAGCCAACGCGCTGCTGCTGGCCTCGCTCGCGCCATCTTTGGTCTGCACTTCAAGAAAAACGTCGATGGCTTCCTCGAAGCGCCGTTCCAGCAAATGGGTGTAGCCCTTGAAGGAAACGAAACCGCGGCTTTTGAAACCCGGTTTGCCGGGCAAGTGAAAGCGATGGATGGCGTAAAGAAAAAACAGCGCCCGCGCCCGTTCGTAAAGATTCGGGGCGTCTTTGCGAAATTCCTCCAACTCGGCGCAATACTGGAGGAGTCGCCGTACAGACGCGCCTTGGCAAAGTGAATCCAGTGACAAATTGCGAATCGCAGGATCCGTCGCAGTGATGATGGGCACCGGATGTTGAACCCCGCGTTGGTTGCGAAAAAAAGTCGTCACGCCACGAGGAGGGTCAGAACCGGCCTGCCAGAAGCTCCACCAGGTTCATCAAGACTTCCTCCCGATCCTGGCCGCAAAGCGCCAGCGCGAGTTGCGCGACGAGCAGGCCGTACTTGGCACCGATGTCGTAGCGCCGGCCATCGAGTTCACACGCGAAATAATGCTCGCGCGCGGCCAGCTTGGCGAGCGCGGGTGTGAGCTGGATAGTTTCGTTGTCGGCGGCACGAGTGACCTGTTCGCCTAAAATTTCCATCAACGCCGGCGTGAGCAAATGCATCCCGAAAAAGCACAAGTAATGTCCCGCGCGCAATCCCGGCACTATCAAGCGTTGCTCGGCTTCGGTCGGGGTGGGTTTCTCAATGACGTTCTCGATTTGATAAATCCCCTTGCTGCCCGGCACAAGCTTGCCGCCCACGGCGCCGTAGTAAGGCAGTTTGCTTTCGTGCGTCGCCTGCACGGCCGAAACGGAGCATCGCTCCGCCGTCGCGACATTGACCAATTGTTGCGCGCAGCTTTTTGGACCGCGTGGCACGTAGAGGTGATCGCCGACCAGCAACAGGAAAGGCTGCCCGGTGGTAAATTCCCGCGCACAATGCACCGCGTGACCATAGCCCAGCGGCTCGCGTTGCTCGACAAAGTGCAGCTGCGTCGCATGGCTGCCCGCCGCCGCCTTGAACGCCGACTCGTCTCCCGGATAAATGACCACGCACACCTCCTCAATGCCGGCACTCATCACTTCCTCGATGATGATGCGCAAGGCCGTCTTGGGCGTGCCGTCGCGGTCCACCAAACTTTGCAAAGGCAAAGTGCGCTGGTTCTTGCCGGCCGCGGTAATGATGGCTTTCTTTACTTCCAAGCGAAAAAATCCGTCTTTGTTTTGGCGATCTTGTCCGAGCGTCACACAATGAAGGTTCGGCGTCAATCTTGCCACGCCGGCTCGTGTTCCCGACGTAATACCCGCCTTGAGTTACGGCGAGGATGCGGGAGCAGCGCGGAGTTGGCGGGTGCGCCGGGCCGGCTCTGCTGGCCGCGAGTGTTCACCTTTGCGCGCAACGCCACCGTGTTCACGCCGCCGCGCGATGCTTGTGTTCCCGTCGCTGTTCCGTATTTTCGCGTCATGTACATCGCGGCCAATCTCGAAACAATTCGGCAACGAATCGCCGCCGCTTGCGCGCGCGCTGGCCGGGATCCGGCGTCGGTCACGCTGCTCGCCGTCACGAAAGGTCAAGCTCCGGCGTCGGTTCGGGCTGCGGCGGATCTGGGCATCACGATTTTCGGCGAAAACAAAATTCAAGAGGCGAAGATCAAAATCGGCCAGTGCCCGGGCCGGTTGCGCTGGCATTTCATCGGGCACCTGCAATCGAACAAGTGCCGCGATGCCGTGCATTTTTTTGAAATGATCGAGAGCGTCGATAGCCTCGCGCTGGCACAGGAGATCGACAAGTGCGCCGCCAAGGGCGCCAAAACCATGCCCGTGCTGCTGGAAGTGAACATCGCGGGCGAATCCACGAAGTATGGGTTCAAGCCGGACGAGTTGCTCGCGCGGTTCGAGGCGATCAACGCGCTGCGCAAGCTGGAGATTCACGGGTTGATGACCATTGCCCCGTACACGCCGGAGCCGGAGAAAGTGCGCCCGATTTTCCGGCAACTGCGCGAACTCAAGGAACAATGCGACAAAATTCTCGGCGTGCCGCTGCCGCACTTGAGCATGGGCATGAGCGGTGATTTTGAAATCGCCATCGAGGAAGGTGCGACGCTGGTCCGCATCGGGACGGCGCTTTTTGGCGAACGCCCGCGCGCTGCCCGGGCGGCCACTCGTGAATCCGGCAACGCGCGTTAATTCGAATGGCGGAAGATATTTTTTATTTGTTCAGTTGGCGTCCGTGGCTGGCTTCGCTAGAACCAAACGCAGCCGCGCGCGTTTGAACTGGGCGCGGAGCAACTGAAGCTGAAACATTTTATGGCCATCGACTCCAATTCGCCCGCACAACCGCTGTGGGAAAATCCCGTCAAAAAAATTTTGCGCGAGGGCAAGCCCGTCTTCGGCGTCACGATCACCGTCGCGAGCGTCGAGTTCGCCGCGCAGGCAGCCTACATGGGCTACGATTTTCTCTGGCTCGAAATGGAGCATTCGCCCATCACGCTCGAAACCGTCCGCCACATCGTGCTGGCCACGCGCGGATTGAAGGCCGTGCCTTTCGCACGCGTGCCCGTGAACGAACTCTGGACCGCCAAGCGCGTGCTGGACAACGGCGTGCTCGGCGTGGTTTTCCCGTTCACCAGCACGCCGGAACTCGCACGCCAGGCAGCCGCCGCGTGCAAGTATCCGCCAGCGGGACGGCGCGGTTCGGGCGCGCGGCTCGCCGCCTTTCGTTGGCCCGCACCGGAGGGCTATTCCGATTTCGCGGATCGCAATGTGATGGTCGTGACCGTGATCGAAGAGGTGCGTGCAGTGGAGCACATCGATGAAATCGCCGCGACGCCCGGCGTGGATGTGTTGTTCATCGGCACGAGCGATTTGTCCTTTTCGCTGGGGCTGCGCGGCGATCAAAATCATCCGAAACTCGCCGAAGCAATTGCCAAAATCTCCGCCGCCGGGCAACGCCATGGCAAATTCACCGGGCTGACAGTCGCCAACGCCGAGCAGGTTAAAAAATTCATGGACCAGGGATTCCTGTTTTTTCAAGGCCCGACCGATCTCAATCTGCTCGCGGATGGCTCGCGCCAGCTTCTCGCGCCGTTCGGCCGCTTCCAGGACGCACCGAAAAGCGCGTCGTTCTACTGAGCCAAGAATTTTCATTGCCCGACGCGAGCGCAGTCGTGTCGGCTGAAACCATGTGCGACCGGTGGAACACGAGTGTTGGTCGGCTTGCCCAAGCCGATGTGAATCCGCGTCCCGAAAATTTTCCGTGAACTTCCCGCCGATTCCATTCAGCATCGCCTCATGAAACCACTCCTCATCCTCCGTCTTGTCGGCACCCTGTTTGTCACGGCGCTCTCCGTTCAAGCCGCGCGTCCTTTCCTCTGTAGCGATCACAATGGCGGCAAAGTATCAGTCGTTTCGGCGGACGGCAAAATCGAGTGGGAGTACGCGTGCAAAAGCCCACAGGATTGCTGGCGATTGCCGAATGGTAATTACCTTTTCTGCTTTGCGACGGGCGCGCTTGAGCTGACGCCGGAAAAGAAAAAAGTTTGGGAATACAAAGCGCCGGAGAAAGTCGAGGTTCATGCGTGCCAGCCGCTGCCGAGCGGCCGCGTGCTTGTCGTCGAGTGCGGCACCAGCCGGATAATCGAGGTAGATCGCGCTGGCAAAGTCGCAAAGGAGATCAAGCTGACGACCGCGCCGGGCATTCATCTGCATAACCAGTTTCGCGGCGCGCGCAAGACGAAGAACGGTCACTACCTCGTTTGTTTCAAGGGCGAGGGCAAGATCGTGGAATTGGATGGCAAGGGAAAGATTCTGCGCGAAATCAAAGTGCCTGGCGACCCGCACGAAGTAGTTCCGCTGCCGAACGGCCATCTGCTTATCACCTGCGGCGACGGTCACAAAGTCATCGAATTGGATCGGCGCGAGAAGGTCGTGTGGGAGTTGAACGAAAATGATCTGCCCGGCAATCCGCTGCGGCTCATGGCCGGTTGCCAGCGCTTGCCGAATGGGAACACGGTGTTTTGCAATTACCTCGGGCACGGTCACATTGGCGAACAGCCGCAATTTTTTGAGGTCACGCGCGACAAAAAAGTCGTCTGGCAATTTGACGACCATGCGCATTTCAAAACCATCAACCAGATCCAGGTGCTTGATGTGCCAGGCGACGTGCAGAAAGGAAAAATTTTGCGGTGACCGGTGAGGCCGGATCAGCTTTCACGCCACAGGTAGCCTGCTCAAACATCCTGCACATTTCGGAGCGCAGTCGCGCCACCGGCGTGGAGTTTACTGGGAAAAGTCACATGTTGAGCGGCAGGCGGGCATTGCCTGCCTACATTGCGCCAAGGCAGGATGAAGCTCATCGGCCCATCCCCCGGTTAACTCATGGGTAAGAGACACCCCCCTGCCTGCTCCGCAGGCCTTGGGTGTCTTTTATCTATGAGTCAACGGGCGACTTGGTATTATTACCGGTCCCCTCTAATGACTTCCGGCGTATTTACGCTCGCCCGCTTCGATGGCAAACGGCAACTGATTTTGCCGCAGCGGAAGAGGGCAGGTCGCGAAATCCGTGAACGCGCACGGCGGATTGTACGCGCGGTTGAAATCGATCACGGTTTGTCCGGCGGCATTGGGCCGGGGCAATTTCAGGAACCGCCCCGCGTCGTAGGTGCTTTTCCCCGCAGTGGTGTCTCGGAAGACAATCAAAAAATCTCCGCCCGGTTCATCCTCCATCACGTCGAGCCGATGCTCCCGGCCACGCGCCGAAAAAACCACTGCCCCGGGACAAAGTTCGTCATTCACCGCGCCGGTTACATCAGCGATGCGCAAGTGACGCGGCAGCGAATACGGCTCGAATCGCGCCGCCAGACGCCAGCGCGGGTCCACCGCAAAATAATTCAACTCTCGGAAAGCAAGCCGCGCCGGACTGTTCTCGTCGCGCACGCGCAATCCAAGCCGTTCGCCGCGCTCAATGACGAACATGCGCAGCCCGCCGAGCGCGAGCACGCTCGGCTTGGTGCCATTGGCGTCCGAGCGCAAGACTGCGGATTGAACGGGCGCGCCATCGAGCAACGCCACGACGCCGGGCACGGTTTCAAAACGCGCTTCATTGCCACTGCGCCAGAGCGTGCCGGCGCGAATGGGCGCCCTGCCAGTCGGGAGCACGATGGTGTTTGTGGCGTTGGTTCCGATTGAGTTTGCTCCCGGCGCAAGCCAGTGCAGACCGACGACCGTCGTCCAGCCGTTCGTGCCGGCAATAGCTTCGCGCCGTCGTGTTTTCCACGATTCCAGCTCTGCGCGGTAAATGTCGTTTCGCGCGCTGCGCTGCGGCGTGCTGCACGCTGCCAGCAAGAGTCCGAGCGAGATGAGGATGCGATTGTGCATCAAGCCGGGGTTTGTGGTTAACAAGATCCGACTCACAATTCGAACCAAAGGTTCGGCAAGCCCTCAACGTAACAAGCGATTCTCCACGAGTGCATATTCACAAGATCGCGCGCAATCCTGGAATCCGCCGCGCGAGGTCCGCCGCAGCATAACTTGCGATCAGCCCGAGCGCGGTCAACAAGGCCACGTTCACGAACGCGTTCGCGTGGAGCGGCCGAAGCAGCGGTGTCAGCGCGACGAGGATGGGCGCGTGCAGCACATAGACTCCGAAGGCACGTTCCGAAAGCCAGCGCGCGATGGCGTGGTCCCTATTCAGCCGCGCACGAAACAACGCCAGCATTCCAAGCCCAAGGCCAAGGCCAGCCAGTTGCTCCCACATCGCCAGACCGAACGCTTGGCCCTGCCAGCCGCCTGCGTAAGGATTGGAGCCACGTTCCGGTGGCGGCCCGCCCAGTGCAATCACGCCCGCGAGCAACATTGGCCCGCCGATCAAGCCGAGCCAGCCGGCGACACGCGCGCGGCGAGCCGTGGCCAGTTCTTGCAACCAGCCGTCGCGTCCGGCGGCGACGCCCGCGATGAACGCAGCAACATATTGCGGGAAAAAGCAAAGTTGGAAATTCAGCACGTCCGTTCCGATCGGTTGAACCAGACGGATTGCGAATGTCGTTACGACGAGGACGCAACCGAACACGAGCAGGCTCGTTGGACTCGGCGCGGAAGATTTTCTATCTGGCGTCGGACGAAGCTGGCGCGAAGCCGTGCGCCAGGCGACAAGCGCAAGACAAAACGCGAGCAGCGCGAGTGCGAACCACAGCGGACCGTTGCCGCGCAGCACGCGAACCGACGTCACGTAGTCGGCGTAAAGCGTGCCTAGTGGCGGGCGGTTTGGAATTCGTGGCGCGCCGAGCAATACGTAAACAATGAAGGGGTGAATCAGCACCATGTAAAGCAGCGCGGGCAGGCCGAGCCGCAGCCATCGTTCGCGCAGAAATTTCGCCGCGCCGTGCCGCTCCAGTGAGCGCAATGCAAAGACACCGGCGAGGAAAAAAAGCAGCCCCATGAAGAATGCCTGAAGATGTCCCTGCCAGAATATGAAAGGAATTTTCTCCGACAACGATGGTTCGGGTTGCTCGGTGACGTACCAGCCGCCGACGTGGCTGTAGGTTACGCACGCGTGCATGTTCACCACGAGCACGATTACGGTGGTGCGCAAATTGTCGATCCACGCGAAGCGACTGGATGACGAAGGCATGGCCAGTTGCTATCGGAAATTCACTGGCCGGGGAAGCTCATTTCCAACGCGACCGGTCGCGCGTTATGCATCGTTTCGGTTCAAGGAGCGACCGGTGGCGCGCCTCACGTTGAAGTTTCGCTGGCCGCTGGTTTTGATTCGCCGCGACAAAATGCTTTGACCACATCGGCAATCCGGGTCGGCGGCTGACACGCCGTGCCGGAACAAAGATACGCGCGCGACGCTTCGTCATCCGCCGGCAGCGATTTCACAAACGGTTCCACCGGGCCGTGATTGCCGAGCACGACTTTGTTCGGCTGATAAACCGAGTGCGCGGCGTCGAGCAGCGAGCGCGTGCTCGCGCACGTGTAGTCGCCCACGATCACGACGCGGCGCGGTTCCTCCAGCCAGTAATCCAGCGCGAGCAACATGAGCGGCGCGAACTGCGGCGCTTGCTGCAACTTCTCCGCAAACAGCCGCAAGCTTTGTTCGGCCTTCGCCTTAAAGTCAGCCTGGCCCGAGATCGCGGCAAGGCGAAGCAGGCTCAAAATCGCAACGGAGTTTCCTGATGGCTCCGCGCCGTCGTAATCTTCCTTGATGCGCAAAATCAAATCGGTCGCGGCGCGCTCGCTCTGCCAGAGCAGGAAGACGGAGGCGAGTAGGAAGACGCCGAGCAGCACAGCG